>DASREB010000111.1:0-30434 GCA_035652275.1 Burkholderiales bacterium | reverse complement strand
TTATCACATGGCGGGTGAGCTCTTCAAACACATGGCGGGCGTCGATATCGTGCACATTCCGCACAAGGGCTCCGACCAGGCGCGCACGGCCGTGCTTGCCGGCGAGGTCGACATGATGTTCGACGCGATCAGCACCATCGTGTCGTACGTTCACGCGGGCAAGCTTAAGGCCTTCGGCACGAGCGGCGCCAAGCGCTCCTCCGTGACGCCCGATATCCCGACCATCTCGGAAGCCGGCGTGCCGGGCTACGAGGCAACCATCTGGCTCGGCCTGATGGCGCCCGCCGCGACACCGAAGCCGATCCTCGAGCGCCTCAGCACCGAGGTGCGCAAAGTGATCAACGCGCCCGGCGTGAAGGAGATCTGGGAGAAACAGGGCGCCATGCCGATGGCCATGACGCCGGAGGAGTTCGGCAAATTCCTGCGCGACGACATCGCCAAGTGGGCGAAGCTCGTCAAAGACACCGGCATGAAGGTGGACTGAACATGCACATCAGAACCTACCTACCGCTCGCAGCTCTGGTCCTGGCGCTGACGGCGCACGCGCAGCCGTGCCCGGAGAAGAACGTGCTCTACTGGCAGGCCTTCCCCGCCGGCGGCGAATCCGACCTCTCGGCGCGCCACCAGCAGCTAGTGCTGAAGAAGAAGTGTCCCGCGATCGAGACCATCATCCAGTACAAGCCGGGCGCGGGCGGCGGTCTCTTATGGACGCAGCTAAACCAGCTGCCGGGTGACGGCTCGAACATCGCCGGCATCAACCTGCCGCACATCGTGTTGCAGCCGATGGAAGGCACCGTGCAGTACAAGACCGACGACGTGGTGCCGGTGTACTGGTTCCATTACACGCCCGATGCGCTGGTGGTGGCGGAGTCGAGCACGATCAAGTCTTTCCAGGACTTCGTGCGCGCGGCGAAGGCCGACCCGGGCAAGATCTCGCTCGGCGGCTCGGGCCTCAACTCGGCAAACCATATGGCGCATGAGCGGCTGAATGCGACGTTCGGGGTGAAGACCACGTATGTGCCTTTCAAAGGCACGGGTGACATGACCACTGCGGTGATCGGCGGTCACGTCCAGGGCGCGATGTCCTATACGGCATTCGCGATCAATAACAAGGGCAAGGTGCGGGCGCTCGCTGTGGCAATGGAGAAACGCCACCCGCTATTGCCGGACGTGCCCACCTTCCGCGAGCTCGGCACCGACTGGGTGGACGGCGCGTATCGCGGCATCGGCGTACCGAAATCTACGCCAGCGGAAGCGCGCAAGCGGCTCTCGGACCTGTGGGCGGCGCTCAATGCCGATCCGGAGATGAAGGAGCTCGCGGCGAAGAGCGGCTTCGAGCTGATCGACGTCGGCACGGACAAGATGGACGCCTTCATGCGCGAGAAGCTGCGCGTGTATACGCAAGCGGGAAAGCGGATGGGCCTTGGCAAGTAGCGTCTTCTGGCTCGCGCTCTTCCTCGTGCTGGTGCTCGCCGGCATCGGCGGCATGTTTCTCTACGGCTGGGTACGCCGCAAGGACAAGCCGCCGAAAGTGCCGCCGCTGCCGCCGGACGACGACTGGAAATAAGCTCTAGCCGTCGCCCCCGCGAAAGCGGGGCCCGGGCGAGAGAATCTCGTTACTTTGCCGGCGAGGCGACCGGCTTGCCCTTTTCGACGACGTAAGTAGCGAGCACCTTGGCGGGCCCGCTGCCGATGTTCTTGCCGTCATGCACGACGCCGGCGGGGACAAAGAATGATTCACCGGCCTTCACCGTGCGCGGCGGCTCGCCGGCGATCTCGAGCTGCAGCGTCCCCTCGATCACATAGCCGAGCTCTTCGCCGGGATGCGTGTGCTTGCCGGCTGCGCCACCGGGCACGAACTCGGCCAAGGCCTGCACCGCATGACGGTCATTCACGCTCAGGTTCTGGTCCTGCAGCAGCTTGCGGGTAAATCCCGGCTGCTGCGCATAGAGCGCGACGCAGCCGAGCAGCGCTGCTGCCAATACAACGATGCGTTTCATTGCTCCTCCCATTAGGTCAGGTCGATACCGCTTCCAGCAACTTCATCATCGTCTGGTCGGCCCAGTAATCCGGGTCCTCGTCGATCTTGGCGTCGCCGCGCGCGCGGATCGCAGGATCGATCTTCTTGCGCTCGCAGAAGCCGTGCCAGAACTGCTTCACTTCGTCGGCGCTCATGTCGTCGGCGCGCCGGCCGGGTGGTGGTTTTGCCATGTCAGCCCCAAATGAACCAGAAGGCGGCCGCGAAGCCGATCGGCAGCACGGCCGCAAAGCGCATGATGGTCGCCATGCGCCGCCGCTCGGTGACGTCGAACACCGGCTTGCGGTTGAACTTCTTGGCCCGGTCATGCACGGCCTGACTGATCAGCAGGTACTCGAACACGACGAGCACCACGCCGATGCCAAGACCGATCAGCGCGCCCTGCACGACCGGATTCATGCGCGCGACTCTATCATCGATATAGGAGAAACGCCTCGCGCTCGGCGCGCCAGGAGTGTTCGTCCGGCGCAGCTTGTGCATCGAGATCGGCGCTCGTGGCTTGCGCATCGTCGACCCATTGACGCAGGAGCTCGCCGCCGTTGATGAGATCGATCGCCAGGCGGTCGTGCTCGTACTCGTAGGCGAAGTCGCGCCACAACGGATAGTCGGGCTTGAGGTGACGCAGCGCCTTGAACGCGGCCGCCATCAGCCGCCACGGCCGGAAAGCGGCCGCTTCATAGTGCGGCTCTTCGGCGTGGATCTGCAGTCCGGCGCAGAGCTTGCCGGCGTGCTTGTGGAAAGTCGGCTCGAACCAGCACTCGCGCAACACCGCGCCGCGCAGCCACTGCGGCGCAAGCTTGCGCATCTCGCGTACGAGCGCGCGCGCGTCGATGTCCGGCGCGCCAAAGAGCTCCAGCGGCCGCGTCGTGCCGCGACCTTCGGAGAGCGTCGTGCCTTCGAGCATCACCGTGCCCGGATAGCAGCGCGCCATGGCGACATTCGGCGCATTGGGGCTCGGGTTGATCCATGTGCGGCTGCCCAGCGGCCAGCCGTCGCCGGACCAGCCCTCCATGGGCACCACCTGCAGGTCGACGTCGAGATGCAGCGAATGCACGAACCAGCGCGCGAGCTCAGCCATCGTCAGGCCGTGGCGCATCGGCAGGGAGCCGGCGCCGACGAAGCTTTCCCATCCTGAACCCAAGCGCGTGCCTTCTACGCCGCGGCCGATCGGATTCGGGCGATCGAGTACCCAGACGGCTTTGCGGTGCGCCGCCGCCGCTTCGAGCACATAGCGCAGCGTGGTGATGAAGGTGTAGACCCGGCAGCCGAGATCCTGGAGGTCGACAAGCAGCACATCGAAGCTCGCCATCATCGTCGCGCTCGGGCGGCGCACCGTGCCGTAGAGACTGAACACCGGGATGCCGTGAACGGGATCGGTGAAGTCCGGCGACTCGACCATGTTGTCCTGCTTGTCGCCGCGAAGGCCGTGCTGCGGGCCGAAAGCCGCGGTGAGCTTCACATCGCGAAGCGCGGCGAGCGCGTCGAGGCCGTGCGTCAGGTCGCGCGTGACGGACGCCGGATGCGCGAGCAGCGCGACGCGTTGGCCGGCGAGCGGCGCGCGCAGGCGGCGATCGGCAAGCAGCCGGTCAATGCCGAAGTTCATCGAGCTCGAGCGCGAAGGCATCGCGATGATGGAAGTCCGGCTTGCCGGGAGCGTGCCGCAGCGCCCAGTAGGACATGCCGCCAGTGTCCTCCTCGATGATCACGGCGAGCCCGAGGCGCAGACGGCCGCGCGTATAGGCGGCCGCCAGGCGCGACAGGTCGACCAGCGCATAGAGATCGAGCCGTCCATCGCGCGACTCGACGGCGATCTGCGGGCTGAGCCCTTCATCGACAAGCGACGCGCCGTCGCGGTAGCCGGTGAACGCATAGGCGGCCCATTCCCCCGACGGCGAAAAGTTGAACTCGTGGTAGCGCTCGCCGTCGCCGCGGATGAAGAGCTCGCAGCAGGTGCGCCGCCACAGCTTCCAGCCGATGCGCGAGGGCGCGGGCGGCGGCACGTTCATGCGCGCGACATCGCCGTGCAGCGCGTAATGCAGTGACAGCTTGCCCTCGGCGGTACGCGTCGCATCGGCCGTGACGGCGCGTGCGACGCGGCTCGGCGAATGCGGGTGGCAGGCGAGCTCTGGCATGGCGGGGCGTACTTTACCGGGCAGCGATCCCCGCCGGCTGACGGCTAGAGCACGATTTCGCGCGCCGCCCCGCGCACATCCATCTCGAACTCGAGGCCCTGCACCGGCGGGCGGGCGAAATGCCAGCTGAGCCCGCCGACGGCCGCGCCGCGTGCCGCGATCTCGGGGCCGATGAGCGAGCCGATATCGTGCACCGTGTATGCGCTCGTCGCGATCGCGTCGGCCCAGCCGTAGCCGAGCGCCTTCAGGCGCGCCTCCATCAGCTCGACCACGAAGCGCACCTTTTCGCGCAGGCCGGCAGCGGACGTGTCGCCATAGCGCACGGTTCGGGCGGCGTAGCCTTGCTCTTGGCCCGGCTTCTTGGGCACCTCAGGGCCGCCGCGCACTTCTGCGCCGCCGGCGATGATGAAGCTGCCACGGCGCGAATCGGACGCTACCGTGTACGAAAAAGCATAAAGGACCGGCTCGCGCGGCTTCTCGTATTGCGGGCACACGTTGGTGCGCGCTACCGGATTGGCGCCATCGCGGTAGATGCCCCAGCGCTCAAGCGTCTTGACGTACTCGCGGTTGAAGCTCTCGAAGCCCTGCTCGGTGAAAGGCTCACCCGAGCGCAACTCGCACGCCGCAAAAGCGGTGCTTGGGCGACCGAGCGCCGCGAGGTGGGCCTCCACGGCCGCGAAGCCGGCCTTGAGCGGCAGCGCCCGCGCCAGGCGGGCGCGCTCGATGGCAAATCCCGGCTCGGCCGCGACGCCGCTCGAGAATTGAAACCCGGCCTTGATATAGCGGTAGCCGCCGGGCTTGAATACGATCACTTCGGCCATGGGCAGATATTAGAGGAGGAGCGATGAATCGCAGGAATTTTCTTGCCGGCGCGGCCGGCGTACTGGCGGCGGCACCGGTGCGGGCGGATGGGCCAAAGGTGTTTCGCGACTACGACCAGGCTGCGCTCGACGCGGCCTACGATCAGTCGAAATACGCGCCGAACCTGCAGCAGCTGGTGCACCGCTATGCGACCAACAGTGAGCTCACGCGAGCGCGGCTTGGGGCGCCACGGCGCGTCGCCTACGGCACGCAGCCGATCGAGCAGCTCGACATCTATCGCACCGAGCGCGCCAATGCGCCCGTGCAGGTGTTCATTCACGGCGGCGCATGGCGCTCCGGCAAGGCGCAGGACTACGCTTTCCCCGCAGACATGTTCGTGCAGGCCGGCGCGCACTACGTGGTGCCGGACTTCGCGTGGGTGCAGGACGTGGGCGGCAGCCTCATGCCGATCGCCGAGCAGATCCGGCGCGCGATCAGCTGGGTCGCGCGCAACGCCGCGAGCTTTGGCGGCGACGCCGGGCGCATCTATGTCTCGGGGCATTCCTCCGGCGGCCACCAGGCCGGCGTGCTCGCCGCCACCGACTGGAAGCAGACCGGACTGCCGGCCGACGTGGTGAAGGGATACGTGCTGATCAGCGGGATGTACGACCTCGTGCCGGTGTCGCTTTCCGCGCGCGCGTCGTACGTGCGGTTCGATGAACGCGCGCTCGATGAGCTGAGCACCATGCGACACCTCGAGCGCATCAGCGCGCCCGTGACCGTGGTCTACGGCACGCTCGAGACGCCGGAGTTCCAGCGCCAGAGCCGCGAATTCGCCGAAGCGCTACGCAAAGCCGGCAAGCGCGTAGAGCTCGTCGTCGCCGAGGGCTACAACCACTTCGAAGTGATAGAGACGCTCGCCAACCCGTTCCAGTTCGCCGGTCGCGCGGCGCTCGAGCAGATGAAGCTCAAGCCGCCGGTCTAGCGGCGGCGCGAGACGATCTCGAGCATCTCCAGAAATATCTTGTCCGGCGGCACCTGACGCCCGGCAAGCCAGTCGTTGATTTCCTCCAGCGTGCGGCGCAGGCGCTCGGCAAGCTGCTGCAGGCCCCCGGCTGCCTCGAGCGCTTTGCGCGTTGTACGCGTGTAAACCGTTTCGTCCGCCACCCCGCTCCCCGTCATGCCGCCGGGGAGTCTAGCTAACGCGACAAGCGCACGCGAGTCGCAAAACCGTCGATTTTTTGTAGTGGGCGCGCGGCCGCGGCTAACACTCGGACGAGCTCGCGCGCTGCGAGGTCACGGCCGCGCGCATTGAGATGGCCGCCGTCGTCGGTGTAGTCGCTCGCCATTACCGGCGCGGTGCTGCCCTCCCAGGCGACAGTGACGAGCGTGCCGTCGGGCGCGTGCGATTCGAGGCGCGCGAGATCGAAGAGCGGCTCGCGCCCCGCGTACGCGCGCCGCATGAGCGCGTTGTACTGCTCGCGGCGCACATTCTCGATCGTGCCGTAGGGCGCGCGCCCGAGCAGGCGCTTGGCGAACGCCTTGGGGCCGGTCTGCACGGTGGTGAGCGGCAGCGTGACGTGCACGAAGATGGTTCTCGGATTTTGGGAGCGCAGCTTTGCGACCGTCGCCTGGTAGCGCGCGAAAAGCATGGCGGCATCGGTGTTCGCGTCGATGTCGACGTAGCAGAATTTGATAAGCGCGATATCGATGCCGGCGTCCGCGCCGAGCGCCGTCTCGAAGTTGGCGAGCTTCTCGAGCGGCGCTCCGTTCTCGGGCACGAAGAAATGACCGAAGCCGGGCGTCGGCACGTCGCTCGCGCGGGGCACCCGAACGATGCGCAATGGCACGTCCTGCGCACGCGCAAGCTCGGTCACGCCTTGCAGGATGTTGGCGCCGACCGACTGGTGAGCGAAGTAGATACGCTTGGTGGCGAGCAGCGCGAGGTCGCCTCGCAGCGCCTCGTCGCTGGCCGAAACGGTGCTGGCAAAGGCGAGCAGCATGGCCATGATCGCGAGTTTCATTTCCGGAAGATCATAGGCAGGACGCTCGCGCACGATTGGCGCGCGGCAGTGCGCCGTTCGAGCTATGGCGGCGCTAGTATCGCCGGGTGAGCCACGTGTTCCACCGCAGTCTCCGACATGAATATCCATTCGCGGTCCGCGGCGAAGGCGTGTACCTCTACGATCGCGACGGCCGGCGCTATCTCGACGCTTCCGGCGGCGCGGCGGTTTCCTGCCTCGGCCATTCCGACCGCGCCGTCACCGATGCGATCGCGCGCCAGCTTGAGACGCTGCCATTCGCGCACACCTCGTTCTTCAGCAACGAGCCGATGGAGGCACTTGCCGCGCGGTTGGTGGAAGGCGCGCCGCGCCCGCTCGCGAAGGTGTATTTCACTTCCGGCGGCTCGGAAGCGATGGAAGCGGCGCTCAAGCTCGCGCGGCAGTACCACCTCGAAAAAGGCGAGCCCGAGCGCGTGCATTTCATCGGCCGGCGTCAGTCCTACCACGGCAATACGCTCGGCGCACTCGCAGTCGGCGGCAACGCCTGGCGGCGTGCGCCGTACGAGCCGCTGCTGATGCGCGCAACGCACGTCTCGCCGTGCTATGCATACCGCGACCAGCGTGCCGGCGAAAGCGACGCCGCCTATGGGGAACGCCTGGCCGGCGAGCTCGAGCGTGAAATCGAGCGCCTCGGGCCGCGCACGGTGATCGCGTTCGTCGCCGAGACGGTCGCCGGCGCCACCCTCGGCGCGGCGCCCCCGGTCGCCGGTTACTTCAAGCGAGTGCGTGAGGTCTGCGATCGGCACGGCGTGCTCCTCATCCTGGACGAGGTGATGTGCGGCATGGGACGCTGCGGCACGCTCTGGGCGTTCGAGCGCGAAGGCGTCGTGCCCGACATGGTGACGATCGCCAAAGGACTCGGCGCCGGCTACCAGCCGATCGGCGCGTTGCTGGTCGGCAGCCCTGTGTACGAGGCGCTCGCCAGGGGCAGCGGCGCCTTCCAGCACGGCTACACCTACATCGGTCATGCCGCCGCGTGCGCCGGCGCGCTCGCGGTCCAGCGTCGGCTGCGCGACGACGGGCTGCTTGCGCGCGTGCAACCAATGGGCGAGCTGCTGGGACGGGAACTGCGCCGCGCTTTTGCGGAGCATCCGCATGTCGGCGACATTCGCGGCCGTGGACTGCTTTGGGCGCTCGAGCTCGTGCGGCAGCGCGATTTGAAGCAGCCATTCGACCCGCGCGAGCGGGTCCACGCCCGCGTCAAGCAGGAAGCGCTGAACCAGGGCCTGCTTTGCTACCCGATGGGCGGCACGATCGACGGCGTGCGCGGCGACCATGTGCTGCTCGCGCCGCCCTACACGATTGAGCCGGAACAGCTTGAGGAATTACGGGAAAAGCTTGCCGCGGCGCTGCAAAGAGCACTAATTAATACCTGAACAGGCCGCCAGCGGTTACGCTGCCCCTGCGGCCATGAGAACCAACACGACGCTGGTCATCAACCCGAAGGGCGGATCGGGCAAGACCACGATCGCGACCAACCTCGCCGCGTACTTCGCTGCCGCCCACATTCCAACCGCGTTGATGGACTACGACCCGCAGGGGTCGACCCTCAATTGGCTGCGCCAGCGCCCTGCCGGCGTGCCGCGCATCTACGGGGCGAACGCCGCGCCGGCCAAAGCCGGCCGCATGCGCAGCCTCGACATGCGCATTCCTGAAGACACGCGACAGCTGGTGATCGACGCGCCCGCGGGCACCACAGGGCTGCTACTGCAGGAGATGCTCGCGCGCACCCATTGCATCCTGATCCCGGTGGCGCCGTCACCGATCGACATTCACGCCACCGCGAATTTCATCCGCGACCTGCTGCTGGCGGGCCGCATCCGCACCGCCAACATTCGCCTCGGCGTCGTCGCCAACCGCGTGCGCAAGGCGGGCAGCGTCTACCAGCCGCTCGAGCGCTTTCTCGCCTCGCTCAACTTGCCGCTGCTCGCGCGCCTGGGCGACTCGGAAGTCTTCGTCAGCGCCGCCGAGATGGGCATTGGCGTGTTCGAGATGGAGTTCGCGGCGAGCGCCACCGAGCGCCAGCAGTTTGCGCCGATCGCTGAATGGGTCGACTCGCGCACGCTGATCGTCGAGACCAAAGCGCCCGCCGCGATGCCGTTCCATCCGGCGATTTCGGTACCGGGCCGCGCGCCACTGCGCGTCATCAGCAAGGGATTCACCGCTTCGTAGCGCTTATCCGCGGGTCCGCAATCGCAACCCACGCTTGCTTTTCCGCTGCGCGCACAGCATCATCCGCGCGTAAGTAAACAAGAAGGGGGCGCGGACCCTCCGCGGAAATGAAGACCACGCTGGTAGTCAACCCGAAGGGTGGCGCGGGAAAGACCACCGTTGCAATCAACCTGGCGAGCTATTTCGCCGCCGAACAGATTCCGGTCGCGCTGATGGATTACGACCCGCAAGGGTCGAGCCTGCACTGGCTGCGGCTGCGGCCGCCCGAGGTGATGAGGATCCACGCCGCCAATGCCGCGCCCGAGAAGTACGGACGGCTTCGCAGCTTCGACATGTACGTGCCGCCCGAGACGCGCCACATGATCATCGATGCGCCCGCCGGCTCGGGCGGCGTGTTGCTGCAGGAGATGCTGGCGCGCTCGACGAGCGTCATCGTGCCGCTCGTGCCGGCGACCATCGATCTGCACGCGACCGGTAACTTCCTGCGCGAGCTCACTGCCATGGGGCCGGTGAAGTATGGCCATGTGCGCATGGCGGTCGTGGCAAACAAGGTGCGCCGCTCGATGCCGGCTTATGCGCCGCTGCAGACGCTGCTCGATTCGCTCGGTCTCAAGCTCCTCGCGCGGCTGATCGATTCCGATGTGTTCCTGCGAGCCGCGGAGAGCGGCACCGGCATCTTCGAGCTGAATCCCGGCTTCGCGGCCGCCGAGCGCCGCCAATTTCTGCCGATCGTCGAATGGGTCACCGATCAGCCGGGACTCGCTGCGGCCGCGCAGGAAGTGGCCACCACGATGCGCGACATCGCGCGCCAGCGCAGCGTCTTCGGCTAGCCTAGCAGCGCGGGCACGGCTCGAGCGGCAAGTGGCGGTTCAACCAGCCGGGCCCGGCTGCGCTGCCGGCCATTCCTTCCTTCAGGTTGTAGACCTGCGTGAAGCCCTGCGCCTGCAGGAACCTTTGCGCTTCGCTGCTGCGACTGCCGCTGTGGCAGACAAGCGCGATCGGCGCCTGCTTGTCGCCGCCGACCATTTCCAGCACGGACTTCAGTATCACTTGCGGCCCGCGGTAGAAGTCAACGCGCCGGGCGGCGGGAATCACGCCGGTCTCGCGCCATTCCTCCGGGGTACGCACATCGATGATCACGAGCTTGCCCTGCTTTGCACGCTCGAGCGCCTGCGGCGCGGAGATATCCGGCTCAGCTCGCGCGCCGATGGCCGCACCCAGCATGATCGCTACGGCAACAACGCGCATGGCGATCACGGCGCGATGTAGGCGTAACCCTTCGCCTGGTACGCCATGAGCGAGATCCAGGCGTTGCCCACCACCTTGACCGACGGTACGACGTCCTCGGGTCGCGTGCCCTGCTCGCGCACCGCGACGGCGCACTGCTCGAGGTTGTCGACGCCTTTGGCGCGGCGCATCTCAGCCAGCTTGGCGGCGATCTTCGCCGCGCCGTCGCGGTCTTCCGGCTTGATCTTCGACTGGTCGGTCTGGGTAAGCCGCGTCGCCGGACCGCGGAAGGTGACGACGAAATGCGGCGTCACCCCCTGCTGGATGAGCGACTGGCGCGTCTCATCGATGATGTTCAACCGTGCGAGCAGCACTTTCGGATCGCCCGCGGTGAGATCGAATGCCACTTTGACCTCCTTCAGTCCGGCGAGCGCCTCCTGGTCGTCGTAACCGGCGGCGAGCGCCGTGGCAGCAAACAGCATCGCCGCAGCGAAAAGTACCTTTCTCATGGGTAGCCTCCCTTTGTTACGAAAATTCTAGGGAGTTGTGGCACAGAGGACCAGCGCGATCCTCTGTAGCCATGGGAATCTGGCGCGCCCGGCAGGATTTGAACCCACGACCCCCTGGTTCGTAGCCAGGTACTCTATCCAACTGAGCTACGGGCGCTGGAGGGGCGGCATTATAACAAAGCAGTCATGAGCTTCCGGATCGCAATCGCCCGTTTGTGGCACGAAGGAAACTCGTTTACGCCGGTCGCGACGCGGCTCGCCGACTTTCACCGGCGTGAATGGCACTCCGGCGACGCTGTGCCCGAGTTCTATCGCGGCACGCGCACGGAAATCGGCGCCGCGGTCGATTTTTTCGCTGCAAATGCGAACCTGACCCCGATTTACCTGCGCTGCGCTGCGGCCGGTCCCGGCGGCGCGGTGGACGAAGCGGATCTGCAGGCGATGGTGCGCGAGGTGGTTGACGGCGTACGCGGCGCAGCGCCCGACGCCCTTTACCTCTCGCTGCACGGCGCGCTCATCGGCACGCGTACCTTGCGCGCCGATTTCGAGCTGATCCGCGCCGCGCGTGCGGCGCTCGGCAAAAGACCGCTGGCGGTGAGCTTCGATCTGCACGCCAATCTCGACCCGGCGATTGGCGGCCTCGCCGATATCGTGGTGGGCTACAAGACGCATCCGCATGTCGACATGTACGAGACCGGGTGGAAGACGCTCGCGCTTCTCGAGCGGACGCTCGGCGGCGAGATCGAACCGGTGGTCGCGATCGCCAAGGTCGGCGCCATCCTGCCGAGCTTCAACATGCGTACCGCCGATGGCCCGATGGCCGAGATCGCGGCGCTCGCCGCGGCTCGTACCGGCGGCGCGCTGCTCGATGCCACGCCGTTCGGCGGCTTCGCCTACGGCGACACACCGTGTGCTGGCGCGGCGGTCGCGGTGACGGCGGATGGCGATGGCGCTGCGGCGCATGCGGTCGCGGCGGAGCTTGCCGCCGAGATGCGCGCGCGGCGCGAGCGCTTCGCCGTGCGTCTTCGCTCGCCGGCCGAGGCGCTGCGCGCCGTGGTGCAGGGACCAAAGCCGGCCGCCATCCTGGAGCCTTCGGACAATCCGCTCTCCGGCGGAGTGGGCGACAGCACTGGCTTGCTTCGCGAGCTGCTCGCAACCCGACGGCGCGCGGTGTTCGCGTTCTTCTGGGATCCCGAGCTCGTCGGCCGCTCTGCACCCGGCAAGCGGATGCGCGTCGAGCTGGGCGGGCGGCTCTCGCCGACATGGGGGCCGCCGGTCGCATTGGAGGTGGAGGTCGAGCGCGTCACCGACGGGCGCTTTCGCAACGCCGGGCCGATGGAACGCGGGCTGGAGGTGAATCTTGGCCGCACGGCGGTGCTGAGGACCGGCGCGCTGCGCGTAATCGTCACAGCGTCCTGCCAGGCGCCGAATGATCCCGAGTACTTTCGCCTGCATGGAGTGGAGCTCAGTGCAATCGAGCTCGTCTGCGCGAAGGCGAAGAACCATTTCCGTGCCGCCTTCGGCGCGCTGTGCGACCCGATCATCGAGGTCGACACGCCCGGGCCGGCCGCGGCCGATCTCGCCGCGCTGCCATTTCGCCACTTGCCGCCCGAGCTGAGCTAAAAGCGGGCGGCGCGGGAATGTGCCAGAATCCGCGCGCTTCCAATAAGAAGGGAATAACGCGGCATGGATCTGCGGCGCGCCGTAGACCGGATTCAGAGCCTCGTGTCGGCCGAAACCGGCCGGCGGCTCGGCGTCAGCGCCGAGGCGGCGCTTTCCAAGGTGTTGCGCAACGTCGCGAGCGGCAGTCCGCACGGCGAGGACGGCTTCACTTATCGCGAGCTCACCATCCTGTTCGCCGACCTGCGCGGCTTCATGTCGATCTCCGATCGCCATCCGCCCGAGGTGGTGCTGCAGGTGCTGAACCGCTGCCTCATCACCATGACCGAGGTGGTGTTCGCGCACGAAGGCACGATCGACAAGTTCATGGGCGACTCGATCATGGCGCGCTTCGGCGACGCACCCTCGGGCCGCGACCCGGCCGAGCGCGCCGCGGCGTGCGCGGTGGACCTGCAGATCGCGATGGACAAGCTGAACGCGCAGCACCGCCACAGCGCGGTTCCCGAGGTGTATCTCGGCATCGGCATCAATACCGGGCCGGTGCTGGTCGGAACGCTTGGCTCTGAGCTCTACGAGGCGCACACGGTGATCGGCGAAGAGGTGGCGCTCGCCGCGCGCATCGAAGCCTTCAGTCTGCGCGGACAGGTGCTGCTCTCGGAGAGCACGTTCCGGCGCTGCAACGGCCATATCAAGACCGGTGAACCGTTTTCGCTGTATGTGAAAGGCAAGTCCGACCCAATCGTGGTGCGCGAGCTCCTCGAGCTGCCCGGCCTTGGCAAGGCCGTGCCGCGCCGCGATATCCGCAAGAGCCCGCGCGTGGACGTCGCGATCGGCTTCTCCTACCAGGTGATTCATGCGGATGTGACGGTGCCGCAGGTCCACCAGGGCGTGGTCCGCGTGCTCGGCTACCACGGGCTGCTTGCCGAGATTGCCGAGCCGCTCGACGTGTCAGCCGAAGTCAAGATCCGCATCGACTTACCGCTCGTTAACCACCGCGCCGCCGACATCTACGGCCGCGTCAAGAAATGCACCTTAAAGGGTGAGCGCTATCTGTGCGGCATCGAGTTCACCGCCATCACCAGCAAGACCCGCTCGAGCATCGAGCTCCTGGTGCAACTGCTGATGCAGGGGATCGAACCGAAGTAAGCTCCGGTTTCACCCCATCGAGGAGCCTTGCATGTTCGTCCTGGTCGTCAACCTTCGCATCAAGCCCGACAACGTCGAGCGCTTCATGAAGCAGGCACTCGAGAACGCGCGCGAGGCGCGCAAGGAGCCGGGCTGCCGCCAGTTCGACGTGCTGGTCGATCCGCAGGACAAGACCAAGGTGATGCTCTACGAGATCTACAACGACGAGAAGGCGTTCGAAGCGCACCAGCAGACCCCGCACTTCAAGAAGTACCTCGCGCAAGCCGTGCCGCTCCTCGCTTCGCGAGAGCGCCACGTCTACCGGCGCGCCGAATGAAGGCAAAACAGGGTCTCACCGCGGCGCTTCTCTTGATCGCGGTGCAGGCGCTGGCACAGGGATATCCGTCCCGGCCGGTCAAGCTGCTGGTTGGCGTGCCGCCGGGCGGGCCGACCGACACCGTGGCCCGCGCGATTGCGCCGGAGCTTGGCGAGGCGCTCGGCCAGCCGATCGTGGTCGAAAACCGTCCCGGCGCGAGCGGCGTCATCGCCACCGATGCGGTGGCCAAGGCGCAGCCCGATGGACATACGCTGGCGTTCATCTACATCACGCATGCCACCAATCCGTCGCTGATCGCCAAGCTGCCGTACGACACGCTACGCGATTTCGCGCCGGTGTCGCTGGTCGGCCGGCAGTCGATGGTGCTGCTCGCCAATCCGGCGTTCGCGGCGAATTCCGTGCAGGAGCTGGTCGCCGCGGCGAAGGCGGCGCCGGGCAGGATCGATTACGGCGCCTCGGACGCCGGCAGCGCGCCGCATCTCGCCGCCGAGCTCTTCAAGATGATGGCGGGCGTCGATCTCACGCCGATCTACTACAAAGGCACGGCACCGGCGCTGACTGACCTCCTCGCCGGGCAGATCCCGGTGATGTTCGTATCCAACATCAGCGCGCTGCCGCACGTGAAGGCCGCAAAGCTGAAGGCGCTCGGCGTCACCGGCGCGCAGCGCACGCCGCTTGCGCCGGACATCCCGACGATTGCCGAGAGCGGGCTCGCCGGCTATGAGGCCTACGGCTGGTACGGCATCGCGGCGCCGGCGCGCACACCGGGCGCGGTGATCGCGCGGCTGCAGGCCGAGGTCGCAAGAATCGCGCAGAGCCCGGCGATGAAAGCGCGGCTCGCCGCGCAGGGCCTCGAGCTCGTCGGCAATAGTCCGGCAGAATTCCAGGCCTTCATCCGCGCCGAGATCGACAAGTGGCGCGCCGTCCTCAAAGCGGCGGGCATCAAGCCGGGCTAGCGTGAATTTTTGCCTGCGCGTCTCGCGCGCAGCGGGCTCCAATGAAGTCTGCTAGTCTCGATCCACCAGCGCACCTACGCGTCGAAGGGAGATGCCAATGAAAGAACGCTGGATGTGGCTCGTGCGTTATGTCGTCGTCATCATCCTTGCACTCATCCTGGCCGCGGCGCTGGGTGAGATGGAGCTCTTCAAAACCACCCGGTTCGGCAAGACCGGACTCAACGCGGCCCGCCTGGTGCAGTTCTTGAGCTACGGCGGCGCGCTCGTGGTGCTCTGGCTGATGGCGCGACGCGCGGCGGCGCTGCTGCCCTCCGGCGACGAGCGCTGGAGCGTGCTGAAGAGCATTCTCGTGCCGCTCGCGACATTGATCGTGGTGGCGTCGGGACAGGCGGTGCTGCTGCTCGTGCTCGGACCGCTGATGAACAAAGCGTGGCAGCAGGCGTACAACTGGATCGCGATCGTCGCGATCATTGCAGCCGCGATGTGGCTGGTGGTGGCGTTGTTTACGGGATCCGCTTCGCTGACAGAGCTGTTCGGCGCAGGACGGCGCATGCCTCGCGCGAAGCAGGAATGACGGCGTAACAGCTCGTTACGCACGTTGCACTCGCGACATTCGCGCGTAACGTGCGCCGCGGACAATAGGCAGCATGACGACCGGTAATTTTTACTGCCCGCGAGTCGAGCAGCTCCGGCCGTTCGTCGGTTCCGTCACAGACGCAAGCGGAACCGCCAAGTAAAGTCCCTGCATATCCACGGAGGAAAAAAATGGAAGAGCAAGCCAAATCCCGCTTACATCCCCTGCTCGCCGGCGCCGCGGTCGCGGTCATCATCGCGGCCGGCGTCGCCGTCGCGGCAATTACGGGCTACCTGCCCGGCTCGAATGCCGAGATCGCGCCCACCGACAAAGCGAGCGCGCCGCAGGCCTCGCATCCGGCGCAGCCGCGCCACGTGGCGGCGGCGAAGTCGAGCGACTCGCGCCAGCATGTCGCGGCCGCGTGCCATGACTGCGGCGTGATCGTCGAAGTGAAAGAGGTCGAGGTGATGGGCAAAGGCACCGGCGTCGGCGCCATCGCCGGCGGTGTCGGCGGCGCGGTGCTCGGTCACGAGATCGGCGACGGCAGCCGCGCCGGTACCGCGGTTGGCGCTGTGGTCGGGGCAGTCGCCGGTCACCAGATCGAGCGCAAGGCGCGCGAGCACAAGAAGTACGAGATCACCGTGCGCATGAACGACGGCTCGACCAAGGCGATCACCGACGAGAGCGGCAACCAGGTCTCCTGGCGAAGCGGCGACAAAGTCCGCGTCGGCACGGACGGCGTGATCCGCCCGATCTAGCGAAACGAGTGCAGCAAACGACGGGGTCAGGCCTGCGAGCCTGGCCCCGTTGCTTTTTACTGCAGCAGGAACGCGCCCCCGGCGCCGCCGGCGGCGAGCAGCCACAGCGGATTCACGCGCTGCGTGAATACGGCGATCGCCGCGCCGGCAGCGATCGCCCACAGGCGCCAGTCGGGCGTCGCCGGGGTGCACAGCACGTAGCCGCCCGAGAGCATCAGGCCGACCACCAGCGGCGCGATGGCGCGCTGGATCGCGCGACGCCACGGCGAATCCTTGAAGCGCTCCCACAGGTCGGCGATCCACCAGGCGAGCACCGCCGCCGGCGCGCAGACCGCGAGGAGCGCGACGAGCGCGCCGGGAAGGCCTGCGGCGCGCCAGCCGATCAGGCTCACGATCAGCACGTTTGGGCCGGGCGCCGCCTGCGCGATGGCGAAGAGCTGGATGAATTGCGCGTGCGTCGTCCAGCCTTTCACGTCGACCACCAGGCGCTGCATCTCGGGCATGACGGAGGGCATGCCGCCGAAGGCGATGAGCGAGAGCACGCCGAAGGTGAGCGCGAGATCGGCGAGGATCAAAGCCAGTCGCGCCGCGCAAACGCGACGCCGAGCACGATGGCAAGCGGCATCACGATAAGTAGCGGCCAGCGCGCCACGCCGACGGTCAGGAAGCAAGCCGCCACCAGCGCGAGCGCCGCCGGCTTGCGCACGATCGCCTTGCCAAGCTTGAGCGCCGTGCCGATGAAAAGCCCGGCGCCGGTCGCACCGACGCCGGTGACGATGGCGCGCACCGTCGGGTTCGACGCCCACTCGAGGTACAGCACCCCGAGCAGCATCACCCACACGAACGGCAGCGCCATCAGGCCGAGAAACGCGACCAGCGCGCCCGGCACGCCGAACCAGCGCTTGCCGAGCACGATCGAGGCATTGCCGATGTTCGGGCCGGGCAGGAACTGGCAGAGGCCGATAGTCTCGGCGAAGTCCGCCTGCGTCAGCCAGCGGCGCTCCTCCACCATGGTGCGATAGGCCCACGGCAGCACGCCGCCAAACGAGCGCGCACCGATGGCGAGAAACCCGGTGAAGAGCTCGGTGAGTGTGCGGGGCGGCACGACCTGCATTCTTTCTTGCACAATACCAGCATATGCGCACCGCCGTTTTCATCGCGCTCGCCGCGCTGGCGCTCGGTGCGCAGGCGCAGTTCTCGGCCGGCGAAAAGGCGCGCCTGCTGCTGCACGGCCCGTGGCCGCCGCAGCGCGTGTCGCAAAAGCCGCAAGCCATCGCGCTTGGCGAGCGGCTCTTCTACGACCCGCGGCTCTCGGGCCCCGGCTCGGTGCTCTGCGCGAGCTGCCACGAGCCGTTTCGCCATTTCCAGGATGCGCGCGCACGCGCCTTCGGACTCGAGCAGGTGGAGCGCAACACGCCAACGCTGGTAAACGTCGCTTTCTATCGCCGCTATGGCTGGGACGGCGCGCATGACAGCCTGTCGTCGCAGAGCATCCGTCCGCTGCTCGAGGCCCGCGAAATGCGCTCCACGCCGGCGCATGTCGCCGCGCTGGTTCGCACCCGCTACGCTGCCGACTATGAGCGCGCCTTCGGTGCCGCAGTGCCTTTTGTCGATGGCGAGGTGCTCGCCCATGTCGGCCAGGCGCTCGCCGCCTTCCAGGAGACGCTGGTCAGCGGCCGCACGCCGTTCGATGAATTTCGCGACGCGCTCGCGCAAGACGATGCGGCAGCCGCCGCGCGTTATCCGCTCGCCGCGCAGCGCGGCGCCGCGCTCTTCGTCGGCAGAGCCGGTTGCAGCGCCTGCCATGCCGGGCCGCAGTTCACGAGCTCCGAGGTGGCACGCGGGTATCGCGTGCCGGGATTGAGAAACGTCGCCCTCACCGCGCCCTATATGCACGACGGCAGCTCGGCGACGCTTGACGATGTCCTGCGCAACCATGGCGCAGCAAAGCTCACCGCGCGCGAGCGTGCCGATCTGGTGACGTTCCTGAATTCGCTTAGCGAATAGGGTCCTTAAGCGCTTTGTAAGGTCGCGGGCGGAAGATCGCTCGCATGGCGATCCGCAGCCCGAAGTGGCTGGTACTCGCCGCCCTGGTGAGCGCCACTCCCGATACGCCGGGCGTGTACGAGCTCTGGGACGATGAGCAGCTCATGCATCTCGGCGCGACGCGCCATAGCCTGCGCCGCGAGCTGGTGGAGCGGCTGCTCGAGCATGAGAGCGGCGCCACGCACTTCAGCTGGGAAATCACATACGCGCCGGAAGTGCGGGAGCGCGAGCTGCTCGCCGAGCTAGGCGATGGCGGCGAAGCGTGGCCGCAACAGGTGGAGCGCAGCAGCCGCGAGAACGGTTAGCGCGGCGCACGCGAGCCAGGCGGCTCCCCAGCCATAGGGCTTGCTGATCGCGCCGCTGACCGCGAGCGCGCTGCCAAGGCTGAGCGATGCGACGAAAGTCCAGGCGCCCTGGTACGCGCCGCGCCGGCCCGACGGCGCGAGGCGCGCGACCCCCGCCGGCACGGCGGAGCTGAACACCACCTCGCCGAAGCTGTAGATCACCGTGCCGACGAGGAGCGCCGCCGCCGCGCCTGGCACGAGCGCGAAGGAAGCGAGCGCGAGCGCGATGATCGCGGCAGCGGCGCCGAGCAGCCGAAACGGCCCCTGTGCCTCGATGCGTGTGGCGACCGGAAGCGCGAGCGCGGCGACCAGGATGCTGTTCGCGCCGAGCACGATGCCGATGTAGCTCTCGCCAAGACCGCGAGCCGTGGCATAGAGCGGCGTCACCGTGACCAGCATTCCCATGCTGAGCGGAAAGACGCAGGCGATCGCTGCGAAGAGCGCGAAGCGCCGGTCGGCGAACGCCGCCAGGCTATCGCGCACCATCCCGGGCCCGGCGGCCGGCTGCTCGCGCGGCAGCGGCCCGCGCAGCGCCGCGAGGTAAAGCACCGCGACCAGCACGTAGCCCGCAGCGCTCGCCGCGGCGAGGATGCCGTAGCCCTGCTCGGCAACGTAGCCGGCGGGCACCACGCCGAGCGTATAGGCGATGCTCATCGTCGTGTAGTTGAGCGCGAGCACTGATTGGCGGCGCTCGGGCGGCGCGAGATCGAGGAGCAGCGCGCTCGACACCGGGATGTTGACCGCGCCGGCGGTGCCGAGGAGGAGGCTCCAGGCGATGAGCGCGAGCGGATCGTGCACCCGCAGGAAGGCGGGCAGCACGAGCGCCGTGACCAGGGACGAAGCGATGAGCAGCGGCCGGCGTCCGACGCGGTCGGAGAGCGCGCCAAAGGGCGGCGCCGCGAGCCCGCGCGCCAGGTTTTCGCAGAGGAACGCGAGCCCCACGGTGGTGACATCGATGCCGGCACGGTGCACGAAGTAGATGCCGAGGAACTGCACCAGGCTCATGCGCGCGGCGACCGCGATGAAGCTCGCCGCCACTACGACTGCGATACGCCGGTCTAGAAGCCCCAGTAATCGAGCCCTTCGGGAAGCGGCTCGCCAAGCGTGAGCGAGGCGAGCTTGGCGTACTGGCCTTCGGAGTAGAGCAGCGGCTTGCCCTTCTGCCCGATCAGTATCTGCTCGACCTGGCCGAGGAACACGGTATGGGTGCCGTGGACCAGCGTCTTCGCCACGCGGCAATCGAACGACACCAGCGCTTCGATCAGCACCGGCGCGCCGGTCGTAAGCCGCGTCCAGTTGCCGTGCTTGAAGCGGCTGTCGCCGCTCTGCGCGCCGCTGAACGCGGTCGAGAGCTGCCAGTCCTCCGCGCGCAGCACGTTGACGCAGAACACTTTGCTCTTCGAGACGGCGTTGTGGGTGGAGGCGAGCTTGTTGATGCAGACGAGCACGGTCGGCGGCTCGGCGCTCGCCGAGCACACCGCGGTGGCGGTCATGCCGTAGCGATGTCCGGCATGCATGCTGGTGATGATGTTCACTGCGCCGGCGAGGGTGCGCATGCCGAGCTTGAACTGCCCCGCATCCACAGGCTGTGATGCAGCGGCAGGCTTTTGTTCCATGCGAAGATTTTAACCATGGACACCAACGGCTTCCTGCAGCAGGCGCTCATCTATCTCGGCGCGGCGATCATCGCCGTGCCGATCTTCACCCGGCTCGGCGCGGGCGCGGTGCTGGGTTATCTGATCGCCGGCATCGCGATCGGCCCGTACGGCTTGGGCATGATCACGGATCCGCAGATGGCGCTGCAATTCGCCGCGCTCGGCATCGTGCTGCTGCTCTTTCTGGTCGGCCTCGATCTCAACGCCGCGCGAGTCTGGCAGCTGCGCCGCGCCATCTTCGGCCTGGGCGCGGCGCAGGTGGTGCTCACCACCGCGGCGATCGCGCTCGTCGCCGCCGCGTTCGGCCAGCCGCTGGTGGTGGGCATCGTCGCCGGCATGGCGCTCGCAATGTCCTCCGATGCGATCGGCCTCGCGCTCCTGCAGGAGAAGAACCTGATGCCGACGCCCGGCGGCCAGGCGTCGTTCGCGGTGCTGCTCTTCCAGGACCTCGCGGTGATCCCGCTGCTGCTCGCGCTTGCCTTCCTCGGCGGCGACGCGCAGGTGTTCCACTGGGCGGATGCCGCCAAAGCCGTGGCGTTCGTCGTCGCGCTGATCGCCGCCGGGCGGCTGCTGGTGCGCCCGCTGCTGCGCTATATCGCGGAGACACGCCTGCGCGAAGTGTTCGTCGCCTTCTCGCTCTTTCTCGTGCTCGGCACGGCGGCGCTCTCCAACGCCGTGGGGCTGTCAATGGGCCTCGGCGCGTTCCTCGCCGGCGTGATGCTCGCCGAAAGCGAATACCGGCACGAGCTCGAGCTCGACATCGATCCGTTCAAGGGCCTGCTGCTCGGGCTTTTCTTCATGGCGGTCGGCATGTCGGTGGACCTCGCGCTCTTCGCGCGCATGCCGCATGTGGTCGTCGGCCTCGCGCTCGGCATCGTGGCGCTGAAGATCGTGCTGCTCTTCGGCATGGCGCGGCTCTTTGGCTATTGCCGGCCGACCGACGCGGGCCTCTTCGCGGTGGCGTTGTCGCAAGCGGGCGAGTTCGCCTTCGTCATCTTTACCGCGGCGGCGCACGTGCTGCCGGCCGAGACCATCGCCGTGCTGAACGCCGCGGTGGCCGCTTCGATGCTGACGACGCCGCTCCTCATGATGCTCTACATGCGCTACCGCGCGCGCGCCGAGCGCCAGGTGGAGCGCGCCGCCGATCGCATCGCCGAGGCGAATCCGGTGATCGTCGCCGGCTTCGGGCGCTTCGGCCAGGTCGTCACCCGCGTGCTGCGCGGCCTCGGCATCCGCGCCACGGTGATCGACCACGACCCGCAGCAGATCGACACGGTGCGCCGCTTCGGCTGGAAGGCGTATTACGGCGACGCAACGCGCATGGACCTTCTCGAAGCGGCCGGCATTCGCCACGCGCAGCTCCTGCTCGTGGCGCTCGACGATCCGCAGGCGGCGATGCGCCTGGTGAAGCGCGTGCGCGCGCGCTTTCCGCGCCTGCCGCTGCTGGTGCGCGCGCATAGCCGCACCGACGGTTACGAGTACGCGACGCTCGGCGTGCCGTTCGTGCGCGAGCTCTTCGCCTCGTCGCTCGAGGCGGCGTCGCGCATGCTGGTTGCGCTCGGTTACACGCCCGAGAATGCCGAGCGCATCGTCAGCCGCTTCCGCGAATACGACGAGCGCCAGATCGCGGAAGCGGCGCCGCACCGGCACGACGAAAAGAAGCTCATCGCGCTCACCGAGCAGGGCCGGCGCGACATCGCGCAGCTGCTCGCGGCCGAGGCTGCGCTCGCGCCGCCGGTCGACGACAAGCGCGAAGTGGCATGAGAGTGTTGCGCCATCCGCGCCGGTTTTGGCGTAGGATGTGCTCATGCCGCGCAAGCGCAAGGGGAGCGGTTCCAAACCGGCGAAACGGCGCGCCGTCGCGCCGAAAGCGCAAGCGCCCGTCAACGTCAAGGAGGGCGCGCCGCTCGCCGGCCGCGTCATCGAGCGACCCGACGGCTTCTATTGGGAAGCGAAGAAGGGCGAGGCGCACGGCCCGTTCCAGTCGCTCGCCGAAGCCGAAGCCGACATGCTCGCCGACGGCGCCACCGAGGAGGACGACGTGGAAGCCGGGGCGCTGCAGGAGGCCGAATCCGAGCTCGGCGTGAACGAGTGGATCGATCCCGACACGGGCGGGCCGGCGGAAGACCACGTCCCGCGCATCGAAGAGCACTGAGCTTTACTGCTCTACTGCCGGGTAAGCCGCCCGAGCAGGCTGTTCAGTTCGTTCGGATCGACCGGCTTGATCAGGTGGTGATCGAAACCCGCTTCCAAGGCGCGCCGCCGGTCGGCGTCCTGCCCCCAGCCGGTCAACGCCACCAGCGTCACCTCGCCGCCGTGCCGTGAGCGCAGCGCGCGTGCAACGTCGTAGCCATTGGTGCCCGGCATGGCGATGTCGAGGATCGCGACGCGCGGCCGGAACTGCTCGCCGATGCTGACCGCCGCCGCACCGTCGTACGCCACCTGCACCTCGTGTCCATAGAGGGCGAGCACGCGCTGCAGCGAATCGGCAGTGTCCCGATTATCGTCGGCGACGAGGATGCGCAGCGGCACGCCAGGCTCGGGCTCGACGCGCGGCGCGCGCCAGTCGGTCGCCGGCGCGCCGCTCGCGAGCGGCAGGCGCACGAGCGCCTCGGTGCCCGGGCCGGAATCGGGCGCCCGGATTTCAACGCTCGCCTGGTGCAGCTCGAGGATGCCGCGCACGAGCGTCAGCTCGACGCCCGCCGGCGAGTCGGCCTCGATGCGGCCGCCGCCCGTGTCCTCGATGCGCACCAGCACCGCGCCGCTCTCTACCGTCGCGGTGAGGTTGATCGAGCCGCGCGCCTGCATGTTGCGCGCGGCGTTCTTGAGCAGCGTTGCAAAGACGCGCGCGAGGCGCGGCGGGTCGGCGTCGATCACCACGCGCTCGCTCGGCAGTAGCACCGAGACGTGATGCCCGGCGGCGTTGATCACCGGCCGGCTCGCCTCGAGCGCCATGTCGATCGTCACTTCGAGCGGCACGCGCTCGCGCTGCAGGACGAACTTGCCGCGCGAGATGCGCTCGATGTCGAGGAGATCGTCGATCAGCCGCGAGAGCTGCTCGACCTGGCGGTCGATCACGCCGCGGCTCCACGCCACCTCCGGATCCTGCGAGCCCTTGCGGCCGAGGATCGCCACGGCGTTGCGGATCGGCGCAAGCGGATTCCTCAGCTCGTGCGCGAGCGTGGCGAGAAACTCGTCGCGCTTGCGTTCGGCTTCCTTCGTGCCGTGGATATCCATGCCGGTGGCGACCCAGCCTTCGACGCGCCCGGCAGCGTCGAAGGTCGGCGTGTAGGCCCACTTGATCCAGTGGCGTCCGAGCCCGGGCAGCTCGACCAGGCGCTCGTACTGCACCGGCTCGCCGGCCAGCACGCGCGCGACGAACGGCTCGATCTCGCGCACGGCGCGCGCGCCGATCACTTCACCGATGCGCAATCCAAGGATCTGCTTTGCCGGGCGCGACACCCAGCGCGCGTAGGTGGCGTTCACCCACAGATAGCGGCCGTCGCGGTCGCAGCGCACTGCCGCAACCGGCACCGTGTCTGTGACGACGCGGGGCGGCTCCTCCCCTGGTGTGTTCTGCATCGCGGAGCCGCATGGTAGCGAACCGGCGCGCGCCCCCATATCGCCGTTTCCACTACAAATTGCAAAGAAGAATTACGCCGCGGCTTCTCGCTCGCGCACGAGCTCCGCACGCAGGCTCGCGCCCTGGCGCAGGAGCTCGCGCTGCACTTCGCGCGCCGGCATTTCGCGCGGCATCACGCCGCGCCGCGCGGCGAGCGCGGCGCACACGCCCGCCGCCTGGCCGGTCGCCATCACGATCGGCATGACGCGATATGACGAATGCGCTTCGTGCGTGCCGGAAATGCAGCGCCCGGCGACGATCAGCCCGTCGGTGTTGCGCGGCAGGAGCGCGCGCAGCGGGATGTCGTAAGCCTCGCCCGGCGGCAGGCGCTTCAGCACCGTGCCGGTGCCGGTCGGATTGTGGATGTCGATCGGGTAGGCGCCGCGCGCGATCGCGTCGTCGAACTTGCGTGCGGCGAGCACATCATCGGCAGTGAGCTGATAGTCGCCGATGATGCGGCGGGTCTCGCGCACGCCGACCTGCACGCCGCTTTGCGCGACATAGGACTTTTCAAACCCCGGCACGTACCGGCGCAGGAACTCGGCGATCTGGCGCATCTGCTTGCGGCTCGCCCATTCGGCGTAGCTCAGGTCCCACACGTCGGTCCCCAAGACCCGGGTCACCCGCGTGCTGTTGACGCTCACCTCCTCCTCGTGCGGCGTGGCGAAGAACAGGATGTCTTCGCGCGGCAGCCTGAGCTCGCCGCGCTGGCTCGCCTCGCGCACCAGGTCCCACAGACCATGCACGCCGCGCCACTGCTTCGGGTTCTGCGTCACATAGGCTTCGAAGTTCTGCCGCGCAAACTCGACGACGCGGAACATGAGCGTCATCGGCTGCACCAGGCCGTCCGCGCGGCCGATTTCGGAGGGCGCGCCGGCCTGCACCGCGACGTCGCCGTCGCCCGTGCAGTCGATCGTGACGCGCGCGCGGATGGCGAGCGGGCCGGCTTTGGTCTCGAGCACCGCTCCCTCGACGCGCCGCTCGCCCAGCACGCCGCTCGCGAACGAGTGGAACAGGAACTGCACGCCCGCTTCATCGAGCAGCTCGAGCGCGATCAGCTTGAACCATTCGGGATCGAACGGCACGACATAGCCGGTCTCGAGCGACGGCTCGATCGCCCCGCCGGCCTTCACCAGGCGCTCGAGCAGCAGCTTCAGCGCGCCGGCAATGATCGCTTCGCCGGGGCCGTGATCCGTGGGCAGCAGGGTGGTCGCGCCCTTTTTCTCCTTCGTCGGATGCGCGGTGTGAAACGACATGAGCGGCATGACGAGCGCCGCGGTGGCATTGCCGCCGAGAAAGCCGTAGCGCTCGACGAGCACCACGCGCGCGCCGGCCTGCGCCGCGCCAAGCGCGGCGCCGAGTCCGGCGGGGCCGCCACCCACCACCAGCACATCGGTGTCGGCCGCGACGATGGCACGGCGCGGCGGCAGCTCGATCCGCGCAGCGTTCTCAGGCCGCTTTAGCGACGGCAAGCGTCTTGCCCTTGTTCAGCACCTCGAGCGCGATCTGGATGGTGCGCCGCGAGCGCTCCTGCAGCGCCGGCAGCGACTTGTTGATCGTCGCGCGCAGCGCGCGCCGTTCGTCCCAGGAGCCATCCAGGTGCGCGCAAAGGCGCCCGGGGTTCACCAGGTTGAGCGGCGGCGCAGGCAGTTTCAGGTCCTCGAGAAACCCGGCCACCTTGCCCGCGTAGGGCAGCGCGACGAACGGCACGCCGCGCAGCGCCGCGAAGATCAAAAAGTGCAGCCGCATGCCGACCACGAAGCTGAAGTGGCTCATGAGCGAGAGGACCTGCGCAGAGCTGTACTCGCCGTTCAGCACGCGCGCGCGCTGCGCGCGCAGCATGCGCGCGATCACTGCGTGGCTGTGCTGGCTGTCGAGCACCGAGCGCTCCATCGGCACGAACACCACGTCGGCGTCGAAGCGATCCACCATGAAGTCCGCGGCATTGGCGAGCAGGCCGTGGTAGACGTTCGGATCGAGGTCCGGCGCCGCCACGCCCGGCTCGCGCACCGACATGCCGATCAGCTTGCGCTTGCCCTCGAGGCCCTCGATCTTCAGGATGTTGCGCGGCAGCGGCTCGGGCTTCAGAAGCAGCGCCGGGTCCGCGGTGACGATCACCTCGCGGCGCACGCCCGCTTCTTCCAAAAGCTGCTGCGCGCTTTTCTCGCGCACCGTGATGGCGGCGACGCCGTCGAGCGCATCGCGCACCGCCTTCTGCACGTTCGGATCGCCGAGCGGGCCGGCGCCAACGGCATAGAGCATCACCGGCACGCCGTGCTCCTTGGCGACCAGCACCTCGCGCAGGTAGGTGCGTGCATCGGCGTCGTAGAGAATGCCACCGCCGCCGAAAAGCAAAAGATCGAGCCGCTCGACTTCCGGCACCACCTCGGCACGCGAGAGCTTGCGCACCGGCACCGCGTGCTCGACCTTGTGCCGGCGCTTGGTGTCCTCGGCATCCCGCGAGAACACCGTGATCTCGGCATCCGGCACTTCCTGCCTGAGCTGGGCGAGGATCGATTGCAAGATTGCTTCGTCGCCCAGGTTGAGCCCGCCGTAGGAGCCGGTGATGCCGATCTTCGGTCCGCTCATGATGGGGAGCCGCTTGCAAATTTTGGACCGGGTCGTCGTGCCCTGATCCGGTAGGATGGTCCGGGATGAACACGGAGCTTAAGAACATTGCCGCCGCGGTCGCCCATGACCTCAACAATTACCTGCAGGTGGTCATGGGCAACCTCGAGCTCCTGCGCCGCCGGCGCGAGTTCGCTGCCGAGATCGTGGAAATGGCGCTCGGCGCGACACGGCACTCCGCCGCGCTCGCCGACCGCCTGCTCGCGCTCGGGCGGCTTGAGCCCGAAGCGGTACGCGACTTCGACCTCAATCACTTCGTGCGGCAGCTGACAGACAGCATGGCGCCGACCTTCGGCGACGGCATTCGCGTGGAGCTCGACCTGGCAGCCGATCTCGCGAGCGCGTTCGCCGATCCGCGGGCCGTGCAGCTCGCGCTCCTCGAGCTCGTGGCAAATGCGCGCGCCGCCATGCCGAACGGCGGGCGGCTCTTGATTCGCACGGCACCCGGGCGCGACGGTCTGCTCGTGCTCGAGCTGAGCGACAGCGGTGCCGGCATGTCGGCCGCGGTGCTCGCCCGGGCGCAGGCACCGCTCCTCGCGCGCGGCGAGCGCGGCAAGCTCGGCGGACTCGGCCTGCCGATCGTCGAGGCGTGCATGCGCCAGGCGGGCGGGCGCATCGAGCTCGCCTCGGCGCCCGGCGCCGGCACGACCGTCAAGCTTTATATTCCGCGCGCCTGATCAGTCGATGCGCGCGCCAGAGAGCTTCACCACCCGCGCCATCTTCGTGTAATCGGCGCGCAGCAGGTCGCCGAAGGCCTGCGGGCTCATCGCCTGCGGCACGACGCCCTGCTTGTCGAGGCGCTCGAGGATTACCGGGTCCTTCAGCAGCTTCGCCACCGCCGCGTTGATCGTCTCGACCGTCTCGCGCGGCATGCCCGCCGGACCGAGCAGCCCCATCCACGAATCGAACGAGTAGCCGCGCACGCCGGCTTCATCGACGCTCGGCAGCTGCGGCAGGAATTTCGAGCGCCCGGCGCCGGTGGAGGCGAGCGCGCGTACCCGCGGATCGTTGACGTATGGAATCGCGCCGATGTTCGCCGCGATCACGGCCTGCGCGCGCCCCGCGAGCACTTCGTTCACCGCCTCGCCGGTGGCCTTGAACGGCACATGCACCATCTCGATCCCGGCCATGGCGCAGAAATACGCCATCGACAAATGCGTTGCCGAGCCGTTGCCGGCGCTCGCATAGTTCAGCTTGCCCGGGTTCGCTTTCGCGTAGGCGATGAACTCCGCCGTGGTTTTCGCCGGCACCGTGCTTGAGACGAGCAGCACATAGTCGACGTTGCCGATGTGCGCGACCGGCGTGAAGTCCTTCAGCGGGTCGTACGGCAGCCTCGCGTAGAGCGAGCCCGCGATCGTGTGGCTCGCGGCGGCAAGGATCAGCGTATTGCCGTCGGGCGCGCTCTTCGCCACATAGCCCGTGCCGATGGTGCCGCCGGCCCCGGCGCGGTTCTCGACAATCACATTGCGGCCGAGGAGCGCGCCGAGCTCGGCGTTGAATGAGCGCGCGACGATGTCCTGCACGCCGCCGGCGGCGAACGGCACCACGATGTGCACCACCGGCTGTGCCCGCGCGCCTCCCATTGCGAGGACGAGCGCGAAAAGGAGCGCCCTCACAGCCGGCACCAGTCCTTGATCAGCGCCTCGTAGAGCGCGACGGCCTGCCGGATGCGCTCCTGGCTGCACCATTCGTCGGTCTGGTGCGCGAGCTCGGGCTCGCCCGGGCCCAGTACCACCGTAGGCGCGCCCTTGTACACCTTCAGCAGGTTGGCGGCATCCGTCATATAGGTCGCGGTGCGCGGCTCGGCTTCGGTGCCGAGCTCGCTTCCCACGATGTCGAACACCCGCTCGATCCATTCCTGCTGGGGCGGCGTCCATACCGGCGGCAGGTCGGAGAAGATTTCCAGCTCGGCATCACCGAGCGTCTCGCGCAGCCGCGCAATCAGCGCCGCGTGGTCCATGCCGGGCACGGTGCGGATATCGACGCCGATCGCCGCGGTGTCAGGAACCATGTTGACGCCGCTGCCGCCAGTCATCGTGCCGACGTTCATGGTCGGCGCTCCCATTACCGGGTGCGCGCGCGCGTGAAAATCGAACCGCTCGAGCGCGGCCACCGCGTGCGCAGCCTTGTAGATGGCGTTCACGCCGAGCTGCGGCATCGAGCCGTGGGCCGAGACGCCTTTGTAGCGCGCGTGGAATTTGATCGAGCCTTTGTGTCCGACGTACGGATAGTTCGCCGTCGGCTCGCCGACCACCAGCGCGCCGGCGCGGCCGAGGAGCGCGGTCTCCGCCAGCCGCTGCGAGCCGATGCAGCCGCCCTCTTCCGCCGCGGTCAGCACGATCACGATGCCGGGCGTGCCGGCGAGGCGCGGCGCGACGTTATGCGCGGCGAGCAGGATCGCGGCAACGCCGGCCTTCATGTCCGAGACGCCGCGGCCGTAGAGCCGGTCGCCGTCCGCTTCGCCGGCAAACGGATCCCTGGACCAGGGGCGCGTGCCGAGCGCCACGGTGTCGAGGTGTCCCGTGAGACAGAGTGGCGCCTTGGCATCGCTGCCGCCCGCGCGCGCTACGACGCTGGTGCGTCCCGGCGCGTACTCGTGGTAGGTAACGCTGAAGCCCCAGTCCTCGAGCAGACCGCCGGCGTGCCGCGCGCAATCGTGCTCGCGGCCGGGCGGATTGATGGTATCGAAGGCGAGGAGCGACCGGGTAAGCGAGATGGCGTCGGCGGCGCTCATGCCGCCAATGGTACGATTTTCAACGCACCGCAAAAAAGGCTAGAACTGGCGAATCGCAGCGACGCGCACGCGCCGCCGGGCCGGCCGCGGCGCATACGGCCCGTCGGCGATCACGTCGAGGGAGCCGAGAAACGCTTCGAGCGGCGGCATCTCGTCGCCCGCCAGCCAGGCGGCAAGGTCCGCCGGTGCCACGTCAAGCAGCGCGGCGAGCCGCTCACATCCGCCGAGCGCCCGCGCGGCGTCGCGCAGGGCCTGGGTATAGCGGGCGCGTTGCTCCATTCCCGGCGGCCCTGCAGGCGCCGTGCCCAGGCCGCGCTCCGAACGGTTCAGGCCGCGGGCCGATCCGTGCGGCGGCGCTTGGGAACGCCCGCGGCTTCCTGCGCGGCACGCCGGTCGTGCTCGGCGAGGATCAGCTCCATCGCGCGCTCGAACACGGCGCGCGGCGGACCGGCGCGCGCGGCGAGCCAGTCATCGAGCTCCCCGCTGTTCACACCAAGGAAGGCGGCGAGCTTGTCACGGCCGCCCTGCAAGTATTCGCATTGCTGGAGAATGCGAGCACACATCTCGGCCCATCGTGGGTGCATCATGGGCGCCCGCAGAGCAAACCGCGTACCCGTTTCATGAGCACCGCGCGTTTCCGCTTCGCAGAAGACCTGTCGCGCTTTCTGCGCCCCGCGCATCGCGGCCGGCGCTTCGACTACGCCTGTGCCCGGGCAGCGAACCTGAAGAACGCCATCGAAGCGCTCGGCGTACCCCATACCGAAGTGGGCGAGCTCACGGTGAACGGCGTTCCGGCGACGCTCCAGCGCATCGTGCGCGAAGGCGACGACATCGAAGTGCTGGCGCCGCGCGCCACCGCGCCGGTAGCAGGCCCGCTCGCCTTCATCGCCGATGCGCATCTCGGTGGGCTCGGGCGCTTCCTGCGGATGCTCGGCTTCGACACCGTGCACGAGCCCCGCCTCGCCGATGCCGAGATCCGCGCACTCGCGCTCGCCGAAGCGCGCATCGTGCTTACGCGCGACCGCGATCTCCTCAAGTGCCGCGACATTGCGCGCGGCTGCTACGTGCGCGCGCTCAAGCCCGAAGCACAGCT
>DASREB010000110.1:0-10650 GCA_035652275.1 Burkholderiales bacterium | reverse complement strand
AGAAGCTCGCGGAACTGATCCAGGGGGCGAAGATTCAGCGCTGAGCGCCGGTTAGCGCGAGCGCCTGCTGAAAAGCGAACGCAGCCAGGCGCGCAAGCCCGTCTCCGGCACGGTGACGTCGTAGGAAACGATGCGCTGCGGTGCGCCCTCGCCGCTCACCGGGCGATACTCCAGCCGCAGCTGCTCTTCGCCGCTGCGCACCGGGGTGAAGTTCAGCCCTTTTTCGTCGGCCGGGCCTTCGGCGAGCACGGCGCGCACCGGCGGCTCGGCAAGCCGCCATTCGTACTGGCCGCCGGGATCGGCAGCGAGCGGCAGGTGCAGCCGCTGGCCGTGCTTTACCGTGACCGGTCCGCCCTCGTCGCCGGCGCTGACCGTTTTCGGCTTATGCGGATCCCAGACCGTCGAGCAGCCGGCGAGCAGCAGCAAGACGACGGTCGCGCGCGTCATGCCGCGGCCGGCTGCAGCGCCTGGCGCTCGGCGTCGATCAGACGCCCAAGCGTGCGGCGGAAATGCGCGAGCGGCGCATCCGCGACGATCGCGTTCATCTTGAAGTTCGGGTCCGCGTCGAGCACTTCCTGCTGTCCCTCGATGATGAACTTGTCCTCCATGAAGCCCTCGATCATGCTTTTATTGAGCGAGAGCGCGATGTTCGGGTTGTCGAGCTCGTAGTCATGCAGGTAGTCCCAGAAGAAGTGTGTAGAGCGCTTCGTCTCGGGAGTGAAGAACTGGCAGTTGCGATATTGCTTCGCGCCAGTGACATTGCCCTTCTCCGCCCCGGAGCCCGCCGGCGATAAGAGCGTCTCCATGAAGAAGATGCCGGGTACGTACATGCGCGCGATGTTCCGGCGATCGACGCGCTCGGGCTTTGGCGACACCTTCTTGTGGTACGGCGGCGTCGGTGCGTCCATGTGCCAGCGCTCGACGCGGAAGCCATCGTCGAGCCGCTCGATGGCGGTAGGTTTCGACTTGTACGCGTATTCCTCCGAGCCGCCGAGCGTGCGCGTATGGACGAACGCCAGATGCGCGAAGTCGCTCAGGTTATCGACGATCAGCAGGTAGTTGGCGTCGTAGTGCATATAGTCGGGCTTGCCGCGCCACGCCGGGTCGCGAAGATAGGGGAAGTCGAGAATCTTCGCCGGATCGGCCTTCACCGCGTCGCCCATCCAGATCCAGATGAGATGGTCGCGCTCGACCACTGGATAGCTGCGCACGCCGAGCTTCGGCGGAATGTTGTCCTGCCCGGGAATCTGGATGCACTTGCCGGTCGGGTCGAACTTCAGGCCGTGGTACATGCAGCGCACGTCGTCGCCTTCACGGCGGCCGTTCGAGAGCTTGGCACCGCGGTGGCAGCAGCGGTTGTCGAGCGCGACCACGCGCCCGCTGTCGCCGCGATACAGCACCAGCGGTTTCTCGAGGATGGTACGCGGGAGCAATTTGCCGTCGAGCAGCTCGTAGTCCCAGGCCGCCACGTACCAGCAATTCATCAGAAACGCTTGGGTTTCAGGTCCCATGGTCACCTTTTCTCCGGAGGGATTTCCTTGATCGCCGCCGCGAAGCGCTGGTGCGCGGCGAGATCGACCGGCCGGTGCTTCACTGTCTTGCCGGGCGGGTAATCGCCGAGGTAGTTGCCGCCCTTCCAGTTGCGCTGCGGCCGGATCGGCCGCGACGTGAAGTTGCCGCCGCAGTTCGGACACACGTTGCCGAGCAGCTCGACGCAGGTCGCGCAGAAGGTGCACTCGAAGCTGCAGATGCGCGCATCGAGCGCGTCCGGCGCAAGCGGCATATTGCAGTGTTCGCAGTTCGGTCTCAGTTCCAGCATCTTCAGGTACGCCTCGATTCTACGAAGCGCTCGGTGCGCTCGCTTTCCAAAAATTTTACGACGTCTGCGGCCGGCAGTTCCGGCGCGACCAGGCGGCCTTCAGCATGGTACTGGCGGAATGCCGTGCCCCACGGGAATTCCTCCAGCGGCTTTTCGCGGGTCGCGCGCTGCATTTCCGTGTCGACCACCCCCGGCTCATAGCTGAAGACGCCGATGTCCTCCACCTCGGCGGCGACCACCATGCCCGCCATGCGCAGCGCAGCCTTGCTGCTGCAATAGGTGGCGAGCCCGGGAAACGGGCGTTGCGCCGCGCCGGACGAGATATTCACGATCCGCACCTGCGCGCCGTCCGGCCGCCGGCGCAGCACGAATCCCATCAGCCAGAGCGGCATCACCGCGTTAACCGCATAGGCGTGCGCGAGCTCAACGGCATCGTTCGTCAGCACCCGCCCCGCAGGCGCGAGCGCCGCGTTATTCACCAGGCCGACGCGCTGCCAGGCGCGCTCGGCAAGGCGCGCACCCGCCTCCCGCTCGATAACCGCGCTCGCGCGCTCCACATCGGCGAGGTCCAGCGCCAGGTGCTTGTAGCCGCTCGACTGGAATTTCGCCGTGCGCCGCGCGACGCCCACCACCTGCCAACCATGCTCGAGGAGCGCCTTTGCCACCGCGGCACCGATGCCGGAGCTCGTTCCCGTCACCAGCGCGATCCGTTCGCCGCTCATGCCAGCTCCTTGATGCGCGCACGCACCTTTGCGCCCGAAATCTTCAGCTCGCCGACCGCGATCGGCAGCGTAAAGCGCCGTGGTCCTGCGCTGCCTGGATTCACGTAGAGCACCCCATCGCGTTCCTTGATCAGCGGCTTGTGCGAATGCCCAGCTATGACCACGTTGTATCTGCCGGCCGGGTCGATATCGAGCTCGGCAAGATTGTGCAGCACATGGATGGCAACCCGTGCGATCGTAAGCTCGGCGCGCTCGGGTACGGCGCGCGCCCAGCGCGCGCGGTCGTTGTTGCCGCGCACGGCGGTGAGGGGCGCGAGGGCCCGCAGCGCGTCGAGGATTTCCGGCTTGCCGATGTCGCCCGCGTGGATGATGTGATCCATCCCGCGCAAAAAGCGCAGCGCTTCAGGCCGCAGCAGCCCGTGGGTGTCCGAGATAAGCCCGACCCGCGTCAGAGGATGAAGCTCACCGTGCCGAGCGAGGCGAGCTCCATCGAGTCCAAAATCGCCTCACGCGCCTGGATGCGCATGGCGCCGTCGCGCATCACCAGCGTGTGGCGATAACGCCCGACGTAGGTGCGGACGTCTTCATTGGCGCGGTAACGATAGATGACGAAGTTGGCTTCCACGACCAGCGGCGAGCGCTCCAGGATCCGCACATTCGAGACGAGGCGGCGGGTGCGCGAGCGCGGAAACTCGGCGTGCGCGTGCGGATCCTTAAGCCGCGCCACCCGGGCACGAATGCGGCGGATGTCGTCGGCGATGGTGAAGAGCGCGCTTTTCGGATCGGATTGCGGCTGATCGTTCGAAGGCACGCGATAGGTCGCGTCGTCGGTGAGAAGCGCGAGCCACTCGTCCAGCCGCCAGGCATCGAGGAGCGCCGCCTCCTGGTAGAGGAAGTCCTCGATGTCGGCGCGCCGAATCTCGCTCACGCGGCTTGCATCAGCTTTGCCCATTGCAACCAGAAGGCGCGCAGGTGCGCTTCATCCGTGTTGAGCTGCTCGTCCTCCTTCGCCATGCCGCGCGTGAGCGGCGACCACTGCACTTCCTTGTAGGCGCCGAGTCCGTCCTGCACCGACTCGAGCGCCGCGATGTCGTCGGGCGTGGCGAAGCCGCCCGGCCCGTAGAAGGTGAGGAAGCTGTCGAGGCGCACCTGGCGCGCGAGCGGCGACTCTTCCACCGGCCCGAGCGCCCAGGCTCGTACGCGCATCCGATCGGGCGCGAGCGGCTGGAAACTGCGCACCGACACGGATGAGCCGTCGAGCAGCACGAGATTGGGGAAGATGAGCAGGTTGCGATTGGTGTCGGCGACGCGTTTGGCGCGTTCGGCCCCCAAGCGCAGCACCAACTCGGCGCGGATGCGCTCGAGCTCCGGCTTCGCTGCCTCGCCGTAGATCGGGATCCAGGCGGCCACCGGCCGGCCGCGGAAGTTGACATTGTCGGTGGTGCCGTGGCCGTTGCCGAGATCCTTGCCGAGGCCGTGCGACGGCAGGACGTGGCCCTTCTCGGGCCGCTTTACCTCGACACCGGAGCTCTTCAGGTAATCGAGCCAGGTCGCGTGCGTAGTCAGCAGGTGGTAGTCGTCGAAGCTGTTCTCCACCAGGAGCTTCCAGTTCGCGCGGATGTCGTACTCCTGCGTGCCGAGGATCACCTCCATGCGACCGGACGGCGACTGATCCAGCACGAGATCGATGTACTCCGCGGCTCTGCCGAGGTACTCGCGCAAGCTCACCGCGTTCGCATCGAAGTTGAGGAAGACGAAGCCGCGATATGCCTCGACCCGCGACGGCTCCTTAAGGCCGAGCTGTGTGCGATCGAAGTTCGGCGGGTAGGCGCTCTGCCCCGGTACGGCGTAGAGCCGGCCGTCGCGGTCGTAAGTCCAGCCGTGATAGAAGCAGGTATAGCGCTCCGCATTCCCCTGCGCTTCGCGGCAGACGATAGTGCCGCGATGGCGGCACGTATTCAGGAACACGCGCAGCTCGTTCTTGCTGTCGCGGCACAAGAGCAGCGGCCGCCCGCACACCGTGCGCGTGCGGAAGTCGCCCGGGGCGCGAACTTCCGACTCGTGGCCGACGTAGAGCCAGCAGCGCTCGAAGATGCGCTCCTGCTCCTCGCGGAAAATCGCGGCATCGACCAGCGCCGCGCGATTGATTTCGAAACGATGCTGCTCAGGCTCGTGCAGCACCAACCGGGACGCGCTCATCCTTCCATAATAGGGGAATGAAGCACACGCTTGCCGCCCTGTTTTTTGTCGCGCTGAGCGGTGTCGCCGCGGCGCAGGAATCCTGGCCGAGCCGTCCGGTGCACATCGTCGTGCCATATACGCCCGGCACCGGCGCCGACATCCTCGCGCGCGTGCTCGGCCCGAAGCTCGCGGATCGCTGGAAAGCCGCAGTCGTCACGGATAACAAGCCCGGCGCTACCGGCAACATCGGCGCCGATTTCGCCGCCAAGGCGGCGCCCGACGGCTACACGCTGCTCCTCACGGCAACGTCCTTCACCACCAATCCGGCATTGAAGCCCGCGCCGTTCGACCCGGTGGCGGACTTTGCACCGATCGCGCTCGTCGCGACCGGCGCGCTCGGCGTCTACATCAACCCGCAGATGCCGGCGAAGAGCATGCGCGAGTTCGTGGCGCTCGTGAAATCGCAGCCCGGCAAGCTGTACTACTCGTCGCCTGGCAACGGCGGCCCGCAGCACCTTGCGATGGAGCTCCTCAAGCTCGAGACCGGCATGGACATCATCCACGTGCCCTACAAGGGCGCGGCCGGCGCCATCACCGATCTCGTGGGTGGCCAGGTGCAGGCGATGATCTCGGCGCTGCAGACGGTCGCGCCGCACGTGAAGAACGGCCGGTTGCGCATGCTGGCGGTGATGAGCTCGCATCGGGCGGAGGCATTTCCCGAGGTGCCGACGCTCAAGGAAGCGGGCCTGCCCGATCTTGAGGTGGAGACCTGGTACGCGATGTTCGCGCCCGCGGGTACGCCAGCGGCCATCGTGGGCCGCGCAAATCGCGATGTGAACGAGCTGCTGAAGGAAGCGGATGTGCGTGAGGTACTGGCAAAGCAAGGGCTCGAGCCAGCGGGCGGCACGCCGGATGCGCTCGGCGCGCGCGTCAAGCGCGAGCTCGCGAACTGGACGCGGGTCGTCAACGCAGCCGGCATAAAGGCGGACTGACATGGAACATCTCGAAGATCTGGTAGCGGCCTATCGCATCCTCGCCGAATACGGCGTCATCGATGCCTACGGCCACGTCAGCCTGCGCTCGCCAGCCAATCCGAAGCGCTACTTCCTCGCGCGCTCGCTCGCGCCGGAACGCGTGCAGCCCGATGACATCCTGGAATACGACCTCGATAGCAATCCACTCGACGCGCGCGGGCAGGAGTCGGTAACCGAGCGTTTCATCCACGGCGAGATCTTCAAGGCGCGGCCCGACGTGCTGGCCGTGGTGCACAACCACTCGCCCTCCGTCGTGCCGTTCAGCGTCACCGGCGTCCCGATGCGCGCGCTCTGGCACATGGCGGCGTTCGTCGGCGATGGGCTGCCGAACTGGGAAATCCGCAGTGTGCGTAAAGGGACCGATCTCCTGGTACGCGACTCCGCGCTCGGCGCGTCGCTTGCCAAGACGCTCGGCGCCAAACCCGCTGCGCTGATGCGCGGGCATGGCTCGGTCACCGCCGGCGAAAGCCTGCCGCGCGCGGTCGGCCGCAGCGTCTATCTCGAGCTCAGCGCGCGCATGCAGATGCAGGCGCTGCTGCTCTCCAAGGACATCACCTACCTGGACGCCGCAGAGGTGCAGGCTTCCACGCCGCACCAGGACTACAAGCGCGCCTGGCCGATGTGGCGGGAAAAGGCGCTCGCGCGCGCCAAAGCGGAAAGAAAATAGGGACTGTCCCTATTTTCTAGGCGGCGAGGTAGAGCCGCCAGTCGCCGGGCACGCCCTTCAGCGTGTGCGTGCCGCGGTCCTCGAAGCGCAGTCCGGAGCCGGCGACGAGATCCTTCACGGTGTTGGAGACGATCACTTCGCCCGGAGCCGCCTTGGCGGCGATGCGCGCGCCGATGTGCACGGCGATGCCGCTGACCTTCTCTCCCAGCACCTCGACCTCGCCCGTGTGCAGACCGGCGCGCACGTCCAGGCCGAACTGCTTCACCTCCCGCGCGATCGCTTGCGCGCAGCGCACGCCGCGCGCCGGGCCATCGAAGGTGGCGAAGTAGCCGTCGCCCGCAGTGTCGATCTCGCGCCCGCGATGGCGCCCGAGCTCACCGCGCACAACGCCGTAGAACTGCTCGAGGTGGCCCCGCCACGCGCGATCGCCGAGCGCCGCGGCGCGCTCGGTCGAGCCGGCGATATCGGCGAACATCACCGTGGCGAGCACGCGGTCGGGCTCTGCGACATGCTTCGCGCCGGTCAGAAACTCCTCGATCTCGTTCAGCACCGGCTCGACGTCGCTCGTCCAGGGTAGATGGTCCTCGCCCGGGAACTCGACCATGCGCGCGCCCCGAATGCGCGCGGCCATGTAGCGACTGCCGTCGAGCGGTAGTGCTCGATCACCGGTGCGATGCATGATGAGCGCGGGTGCGCTGATCGCGGGCAGCGCGGCGCTCACGTCGATCAGGGAATTCATGCGCGTCAGCGCGAGCGCGGTCTTCGGTGTCGCGCTGCGCACCAGGTACCGCGTCCACCACTGGCGAAACGGCCCGTCGTTCACCTTGCTGGGGATGCGTGCCTCGATGCCCACCGCGCCTTCGCCCCACTGCTTGGCGATGACGTCCATCCAGGCGGTCCACTCGTTGTCCGTGCGTCCCCACGGATAGTCCGCCGCCCAGCGCGACTTCACGTACGAGCCGAATGTGATGAGCGCGGCGGTGCGCTCCGGATAGGTGGCCGCAAAAAGCGCGCACATCGGTCCGCCTTCCGAGATGCCGAAGAGCGCTGCGCGCTGTGAGCCGCACGCATCCATCACGGCGCGCACGTCGTCCATGCGCACTTCGAGTGTCGGCAGATTGTGCTCGTCGACGCGATCGGACAGTCCTGTACCGCGCTTGTCGAACACGATGAGCCGGGAGAACTGCGCGAGGCGCTCGAGAAAGTGGGCGAAGGACGGCTCGGTCCAGAACTCGTCGACATTCGACACCCAGCCCATGACGAATACGAGGTCGATCGGGCCGTTGCCGACCACCTGATACGCGATATTCACGTCGCCGCTCTGCGCGAAGCGCGTCTGGGGCTGCATGCGCATATCAGCTTATCAAAATAGAATCGGTCGCCATGACCGATGTCTGCAGACTCGGCGCCGCCGACCTACTCGAAGCCTATCGTAAGCACCAGCTCTCGCCGGTCGAAGTGACCCGCGCGGTGCTCGAGCGCATCGAGCGGCTGAACCCGCTGTTCAACGCTTACAACCTGGTCTCCGATCGGGCCGTGGACGACGCCAAAGCGTCGGAAGCCCGCTGGCTCGCCGGCCAACCGAAGGGCCTGCTCGACGGCGTGCCGGTATCGATCAAGGACATCATCCTGACGAAGGGCTGGCCGACGCTGCGCGGCTCGAAGACCGTCGATCCGAAGGGGCCGTGGAACGACGATGCGCCGGTGACCGCACGGCTGCGCGAGCATGGCGCCGTGCTGCTGGGCAAAACCACCACGCCGGAATTCGGCTGGAAAGGCGTCACCGACAGCCCGCTCACCGGCATCACCCGCAATCCGTGGAACCCGAAGAAGACGCCCGGCGGCTCCTCCGGCGGTGCGGCGGCCGCGCTCGCCGCCGGCATGGGCGCGCTTGCGATCGGCACCGATGGGGGCGGCTCGATCCGCATACCGTGCAGCTTCACCGGCCTCTTCGGGTTGAAGCCCTCGTTCGGCCGCGTGCCGGCGTGGCCGCTCTCGCCTTTCGGCACCGTCGCGCACGTCGGCCCGATGACGCGCAACGTGGCCGATGCCGCGCTGATGCTCAATGTGCTCGCCCTGCCCGATGCCCGCGACTGGCACGCGCTGCCCTATGAGCGGCGCGACTGGCGCATGGGTCTCGACGAAGGCATCACGGACCTGCGCATCGCGTACTCGCCCGATCTTGGCTATGCCGAGGTCGATCGCGAGGTAGCGGAGATCGTGCGCAAAGCGGTGAACGTGTTCACCGATCTGGGCGCGCGGGTGGAAGAGAAGAATCCGGGATTCGCGAACCCGGACGGAATCTTCCGCACGCATTGGTTCTCAGGCGCAGCGATGCTGCTGAACGCCATTCCAGCGGAGAAGCGCAAGCTCGTCGATCCGGGCCTGCGCGAAGTCGCCGAGCAGGGGGCGAAGATCACTGCCGCCGAGCTGCACGATGCGCAGATGAAGCGCGGCGCGCTCGGCACGCACATGAATCTCTTTCATCGAGAATATGACCTGCTGGTGACGCCGACGCTCGCCGTGGCGGCGTTCGATGCCGGCCTTGAATGTCCGCCGGGAAAGAGCCGCTGGATCGACTGGACGCCCTTCAGCTTCCCCTTCAATCTGACACAGCAACCCGCAGCGTCGATCCCCTGCGGACTCACCCGCGACGGCTTGCCCGTCGGCTTGCACCTCGTCGGGCCGCGCTACGGCGATGCCCTGGTGTTGCGCGCGGCACGCGCCTTCGAGAGCGCGCGCCCGATCAGGCTGCCCGAGCTTTAGCCGCTTACTTGCAGCGCAGGTTGCCGGCGCGCGGGTCGACCGGCTTGGTGCAGTCCTGCTCGTTCACCTTGCGGCCGCGCTCCATCGAGGGGATCAGGCCCTCGACGGCGTAGTCCCGCGAATCCATCCACGAATACGTCTGCGCCGGCGGTGTCGGCGCGGGCGCCGCCTGCGCGAGGCCGGGATCGCTCTTGGACGCGCAACCGCAAGCCAGTCCCACGAGCAGCGTAGCAATGAGCGAGCGATACATCATCAGCGTCTCCTTTTACCTTTCATTGTTGCCGCGCTGCATTCTATGCTTCTCGCCCATGCGGTTATTCGCGCTCTTCCTGTTGCAATTCACGGTCCTCACGGCGCAGGCGACCTGCATGTTCGCGCGCGATGCCAAGCCGCAGGACTGGTACGAGTGGGCAACGGTGCTGGTCGCCGGCGACGTCGCCGCGGTCGAGCACCGCGGCAGCATCGATATCGTGTCGCTGCGCGTCGTCGAGGCCTACAAGGCACCGGCGGGCGTGCCGACGGCGACGCTCGAGATTCCGCGGAAGCTCTGGTCGACCTGCCGCATCGCGCTGCCGGCGGTGGGTGAGCGCGTGCTGGGCGCGCTGAACGCCAACAGCGATGCGCTGCTCGTCCCGCTAAGCGCTGATTACGCCGACCGGCTCAGAAAAATAGGGACTGTCCCTATTTTTCCGCAGTGAGCTCGAGCGCCCAGCTCGAGATCAACTTGTCCTCCTCCATCATCGCGCCGCGCACGCTGTAGCAGCGCTCGTCGCGCTGCTGGATGCACTCGAAGCCGCGGTAGCGCCCCGTGCCGTTAGCGTAGAAGGAGAGGATCGCGTCGCCGGCGAGCACGAAGCGCCCGCGCAGCGTGCCGAGCGTCGGGCTGGTAGAGGTCCAGTGCGTCGCGCGTGCGCCCGGAGCGAGTGGCTCGATCTCGTAGCGGTTGTGCTGAAGGGCCGGGCGCTCGCCGTGCACGCGCAGCACGCCCTCGAAAGTCCACTGGCCGCTCTCGTGCCGGATGGTGGTCTCGCCGCTCACCGCGCCACGGCTGCCGGCGGCGTCGCGGTACTCGCCCTCGGCGCGCCAGCTGCCCGGCCGCAGGAGAAAAGTGTGCTCTATCCGTGCACCTGGACCGAGTCGGCCGGCGCCTGCGCGCGCTCGTCCATCGTGTAATCGCGCACCACCTGCGCAATGCGCAGTCGGTAGGACTTGAAGATGCCAGCGCGGCCTTTCTTTTGCGCGTCGCGATGCTTCTGCAGGGTGCGCCACTTGCGCACGCATTCCTCGTCGCGCCAGTACTGCAGCGAGACGAACTTGCCCTTGCTGGTGATGCTCTCGAAGCGCTCGAGCGAGATGAAGCCTTCGGCTTCGGCGAGGTCCTGGCGCAGGGTCTCGACCAGCGCCAGGTAATCCGGAAAGCGGCCCTCGGCCGGCGTGAACTCGAAGATGACGGCGATCATG
>DASREB010000109.1:0-2184 GCA_035652275.1 Burkholderiales bacterium | reverse complement strand
GAGGCGATGCCGACATTGAGGACCGACACGGGGCGGGCAAAAAGCATCGCTAGGCGATCTGCCTCACGATGGCGGCGGCGAGCAGCGCGGCGCGCGCATTGCTCGTCTCGAGCAGCATGCCGGCGTCGCGTAACGCCGCTTCCTGCCGTTCGAGTCCCTGCGGGTCTTCATCGGTGCCGCACACCGTCCCGACGATGGCGAGCGTGCGGCCTTTCTTTCGCGCCAGCGCCTGCGCCTGGCGCATCGCCGGCACCATCTCGGCGGCCGGATCGGGATGCGAGCCGTAGCCCAGCACCACGTCCATCAGGATCACCGCGACCTCGGCGTCCGCCGCTTCCTGTAGCAGGCGCTCGTTGCGCAGCCGATGGTCGATCATCGGGTGCGGCCGGCCGCGCGTGAAGACGTCGTCGCCAAGGTCGATCAGCGTGTGCTCGCGCGACTTCCAGACATCCGTCAGCTTGCGCTGCGGGTCCACCGGCGCGTTCGACCAGGCATTGCCGATGAGCGCCGAAGCTTCGTAGCAGAACGTGCCGCCGCTGAAGAGGCCGCGGATGTAGCGCTGCTTTTTTGCAAAGCGCAGCGTGGGCGCCTTGCCGGGTTTGGCTGATTTGCTCTTACGCCCGGTGGCAAGCTCGACCGCGATTTGCGCCGCCTCCTCGAGCGTCCGTGCGCCATGCAGGCCCTTCGCATCCACTGTGCTGCCGACGAAGTTCACAACTACCGGCTTGCCCGCGGTGCTCGCCTTGGCGAGCACCGCCTTGGCCACCGCAGGGGCGGGCGGCTTGGAAATGAGCACGATCACCTTGGTGTCCTCGTCCGCCGCGAGCTTCTCGAGGCCGGCGAGCATGGTGATGCCACCGACCTCCTGCGAGAGATCGTGGCCGCCGGTGCCGATCGCGTGCGAGATGCCGGCGCCGGCGCGGTGCACGAGAGAGGCTACCTGCTGCGTGCCGGTGCCCGAGGCGCCGACCACGCCGATCGCGCCGCGGCGCACGGCGTTGGCGAAGCCCAATGGCACGCCGTCGATGATCGCGGTGCCGCAGTCGGGTCCCATCACCAGCAGGCCGCGACTGCGCGCGTAGCGCTTGAGCGCGACCTCGTCTTCGCCGGAGACGTTGTCGCTGAAGAGCATGACGTTGAGCCCGAGCCGCAGCGCCTTCATCGCCTCGGCTGCGGCGTATTCACCGGGCACCGAGATCAGCGCGAGGTTCGCTTGCGGAGACGCGCCGAGCGCCATCTGCAGGCTGGTGAGCGGCGCCTGCGCCGGCCCGCCGGCGGGGGCCGCTGCGGGCTTGTCGAGGGCAGCGACTGCGTGCGCGAGCGCCGCCTCGAGTGCTGCCTCGCTCTTGCCACGCAACGCGAGCAGCAGATCGTTCGGGCTCGCGGCAAGCTTGTCGCCGTTCAGCAATCGCGCTTCGCGCAGCAGCTCGAGGTTGGACAGCGTGGCCATGATCGCCGAAGCCTGCTCGATCCCCGGCAGCTTGGCGAGGGCTGCCGAGAGCTGCATCAGCGATACCGAGTCGCGATACAGGTTCGGCACGATCTTGCAGATGTACACAGGTTTGTATACTAGGATATGCTTCGGCCGTGCTGCAAGACAATGCGCCGCTCGACCTCGGGTCATTGAAGCGCGCATACGCGTCGGGCTTGCGGCCGACGCAGCTCGCCGCGGCGATCGTTGAAAGGATCGCGCGGCGCGGCGACGACAAAGTCTGGATCGACCGCCTGCAGCCCTCCGAGCTCGAGGCCCGCGCCGCCGAGCTCGAGCGCGCCGATGCGGCGCGCCTGCCGCTCTACGGCATTCCGTTTGCGATCAAGGACAACATCGATTTCGCGGCGCATGCCACGACCGCGGCGTGCCCGCAGTTCTCCTATAAGGCGCGCGCGAGCGCCGCGGCGGTCGAGCGGCTGCTCGCCGCCGGCGCCATCCTGGTCGGCAAAACCAATCTCGACCAGTTCGCCACCGGGCTGGTCGGCGTGCGCTCGCCTTACGGCGTGCCGGGCAACACGTTCAACAAAGCCTATGTGCCAGGCGGGTCGAGCTCGGGATCCGCGGTCGCCGTGGCCGCGGGACTGGTGAGCTTCAGCCTCGGCACCGACACCGCCGGCTCGGGACGCGTACCGGCAGCCTTCAACAACATCATCGGCCTCAAGCCGACGCGCGGCCTCATCAGCACGCGTGGC
>DASREB010000108.1:0-36852 GCA_035652275.1 Burkholderiales bacterium | reverse complement strand
ATTTTCATCCCGCATGGCGTGCAGAAGCTCTTTTTCGGCGGCGCGCAGACGGTCGGCGTCATGGGAATCGGCGCGCTCGAGCTGGTGGGCGGTCTGCTCCTCATCCTCGGCATCCTGGTGCGCCCGATCGCGTTGCTGCTGGCGATCGACGCCCTGATTGTCATCGCCGCCAACATCGGCAAGGGCTGGCTGTGGACCCGCGGCGGGGTGCAGTACCACACCTTTTTGCTCGGGATGTGCCTCGCGCTCGCCATCGGTGGTCCCGGCCGCTACGCCGTGGGCTACCGGCCGAAGCTCGCAGGCGACGTCTCGCTTAAGGCGCTTAATGACCAGCTGCTGCCGATCGGCTATGCGCTCGCGCGCGTCTGGTTCGCGCTCCTCATCCTGCCCTCGGGCTACGAGAAGGTGTTCGCGCATGGCGCCGAGCGCATTGCCGCCGGTAACGTGCTGAAGACAGGCTTTTATCCGCCGATGTTCTGGGCCTGGGTCGTGGCGCTGCTCGAATCCGTAGGCATGATTCTGCTCGCGCTCGGCCTCGGCACGCGCCTCGTCGCCTTCATGATGGCGATCGAGCTCGGCGTGATCGTGGTTGCGATCCAGGCGCCGAACGGCTGGTTCTGGACCTCGCGCGGCACTGAGTTCGCCTTGATCCTCTTCCTCGTCTGCGTCGCCTTCGTTATCGGCGGCGGCGGCCGCTACTCGCTCGACCGGCGCCTCGGCCGCGAGTTCTAGGCCCGCCGATTGCTACGGCTAGTGCGCTCTCACCACTGGAGAACGCAGATGACCAAGCTCGCACTACCGCTTTCCATGCTGGCCGCGGCCACGCTGATGGCCTGCAGCTCCAACCCCTCGCCCGCCCCGAGCACGATTTCCAGCGCGGCGCCGATCGTGCCGCAGAAGGCGGCGTATCGGTCGGGTACCGGCGTCGTGCAGAATGTTCTGCTCGCGCCCGGGCCGATTTCGGCCGTGAGCGGCGGCACCGCCACCGGCGCCACGGGACACGTGGCCGGCCCGTCGAGCACCGACCGGCCCGAGCCCCCCGTGGGCGTGCCGAGCAGCTCGTCCGGGCGCCTTGTGCGCCTCGCGATCAAGATGGACGCGGGCGGCGACCTGCAATACGTCGACACCGACAGCAGCCAGTTCACCAAGGGGATGCGCGTCGAGCTCACGCCCGACGGCATGATCCGGAAGCTGTAACGAATCGGGGTCAGGCACCGATTAATTCTCAATCGGTGCCTGACACCGATTTATTTGCCGAGCACGTTCAGCTGCCACAGGTCGCGCCGACTTCGGCGCAGCATCGGATGTAGCGCGAGCAGCCCCGTGCGTCCGACGCTTTTCTCGAGGTAACCAAGCTCGGCGAATTTCTCGCGCGTCGCCGCGTCGAGCGGCACATCGAAGCCGTTCTCGCGCGCCAAGAGCACGCCCTTCGCGCGCAGCCCGAGCTCGGTATGCAGGCGCAGGTAACACAGCATGTCGGCGACCACCGGCCCGCGGAAGCGCGCCTTCAGCTCGTGCAGATAGCGGCCGATCGGCGAATCGGCGAGAGCTCCCGAGCCGATGAGCTCGAGCATCCGGGTATCGGCGTCGAAGCCGACGCCAAGCCATTGCGCGAGCGCCGCCTCGCTGCGCGCGAACACCCCCCACAGCACGAGCGGCAGCACGAAGACGACGCCGATCGTCGCATGCAGCGGCCAGTACAGGAAATGGTTGAACGCCGAATGCAGCAGCACGGCGAGCGCGTAGCCGGGGGCGAGCGCCCGCCAGCTCCAGCGCCCGGCGCGCTCGAGGAACGCGAGGGCGAGGACGGCGAAGCTCGCCGTCGCGCCGCCGTGCATCAGCGCGGTGCCAAAGCCGCGCACCACCCAGGTGCCGAGCGCGGACGCGGGCTCGAGCGCGAGGTAGTCCAGGTTTTCGATCATCGCGAATCCGGCGCCGACCGCAAAGCCGCAGATCGCCGCGTCCACCAGGAATCCGACGCGATGAGCACGGATCAGCGCCACGATCACCAGCGCCTTCAGCGCTTCCTCGATGAACGGCGCGAGGTAGCGCGTGTAGGTCACGAACTTGAAACCGGGCAGCAGCGCTCCGTTCACGGCGTAGGCGACGGCGGCGGCGAGCATGCCGGCGAGCACCACGCCGAGCACGGCGCGCAGCCGCACGAGCTTGTAGCTGTCAAGGAGCACCAGTACCACGAGAAATGCGGCCACCGGCAAGAGCGCCAGCGCCGGGCGCATGAACCCGGCCATCACATGATCTTCAACGAAATCATCCACTCGTCTCCGCTGCGCACGCCGGCGCGGTAACCGACCGCGTATCCGGCCGAGAGCGTCATCTCGTACCAGTGCAGCACGCTGAAGCGCAGGTCGAGCTGCGCGCCGATATTAGCGTAGCGCGTGCGGCTCGCCGGGTCGGCGGGCTCGGTCCAGAGCGCGCTCGCGAACACCGCCGGCCGCAGCCAGGCGAGATGGAATGCGGGCGTGCCGACCGACTCGAACACGTACGGCGGAAAATTCGCTTCGAGCATGTGGCGCGTGAAGCTGCGGCCGCTGATCTCGTTCAGGCCGAAGCCGGGGAAGGAGTACCACTCGCGGTAGCGCTTGTCGACGCGCGCGTCGACATAGTTGTTGCCGTAGCCGCCGATGAAGAAGTTGGCGTACGGATCGGAGCGCTCGCCGTGCGCGACGCCGGCGGCGTTACGCAGCCAGAGCGATGAGTGGCCGATCGGCAGCGCCATGCCGACGTCGAGGCCGGCGCGCAGCTGCGGGATCGTGCGGCTCTCGGCATGGTTGCCGAGGAGCACCAGGTTCGCGAGCAGCCCCTTCTCGTCGTCCACCGCGCCGCGCGACTTGCGCGTGTCGCTGTAGTAGAGGCCCGCCTCGCCGGTCACCAGGCGCGGTGAAATGGCGCGCACGTTCTGCGCTTCGGGCAGCGCATCGAGGTTGTGGTAGTACGCGACATCGGTCTTCAGATCGAGGCGGCGCGGCTCGTCGTAGATCAGCGCGCGGTCGTAGCCGCCATCCATCTGGAAGCCGCGCCGGCTGCGGATCGTCGGGCCGAAGAGATCGTAGAAGTCCGAGCGGTTCCACGCCGCGCCGGCATGCCAGCCGAGATAGTTGTAGCGCGCATCGATGTGCCCCCGCTCGTTGCCCGGCAGATCGGGCGACGGCGTGAACGCCGCGGTGACGCCGATCGTCGCGAGGCCGAGCGGATCGTCGATATGCGCGTGCGCGCCAAGACCCCAGTGGTGCTTGTAGCCCTGCAGCACCGGATAGGCGCTCTGAAAGCCGAGCTGCCTGAGCGGCAGATACGCGCCGCGATCGGTGACGAGCGGCTGGTCGTCCACCGTGCCGGGCGGCGGCACCTGCCACGTCGTCACCACAGGATGCTTCGCGGCCAACTGCGCGCCGAGGAACGTAATGGCGCTCACGTCCTTCAACGGCCGCGGCTCGATGATCGCCGGCGCGAAGCCGGCGGCGGTGTAGTGAAAAACGATCAGCCGGCCATCCGCGAGCGGCACCGGGCGGAAATAGCCGAGCTCGGCGTTCGACACCGCCTGCACGTCGCCCGTCGCCACCTCGTAGCGGAAGATGTTGGAGACGCCGGTGTAGTAGCTCGAGCCGTAGAGATAGCGGCCGTCGGGCGAGAACACGAAAGTCTCCGGCACCGACTCGCCGAATCTCGATTCGCTCAGCGGCTTCATGTCGCCCTCGAGCACCTTGGCGAGATCCCAGACCCGCAGGAACTGATCGCCGCTCACCTCCGCCACCGAAGCCGAGAGCAGCAGCCCGTCGGGCGAGATGTCGAGGTCGTAGGGCACGACACCGTATGGGAAGGTATGGACCTGGTGCCACTCGGTGTACGGCGCCGGGATGCGCACCAGCGTGGCGAAGCCGCTCTCGTGGCGCACGCCGATGAGCGAGCGGTCGGCGCGGTTGAAGATGAGCTCGCCGATGCGCGCGTCTTTCAGCAACAGCGTTTCTTTCCCCGTATCGACGTTGACGCTCATCACGTCGCGCAGCGCGTGCTGATCGTTCGAGTAGAAGAGCGTGCGGCTCGCCGGATCCCACGCGAGGCCGGTGACCTTGTAGAGCAGCGTGTCCTTGAGATCCACGATGCGCCGTATCGCGCCGCTTTGCGTATCGAGCGCGCCAAGGTGCGCGACGAAGCCCGGGTAGTCGAACGCACCGTACAGCACGCCGTTGTCGTAGTAGGCGCGCGACGTGGAACCGACGGCGGTGGCAACGAGCGCGCGGTACGGCGTGATCGGCTGCTCGCGCACGCGGTGGAGATTCTTCTCCTGGAAGTCCCGCTCGAAGGCGATCCAGTCCTGCCAGGCGCGCTCGAGCGGCATGCCGTACACATGCGCGAACTGGTCGGCGTAATGGCGCGCGCTGTCCGGGTCGCGGCGCAGCCACTGGATGATCTTTTCCGGACCGTAGGTGTACGCGAGCCAAGTGAAAAAGCGCGTGCCATACAGATAGGCATTGGCGCCGACCTGGAAATCGATGCGCGTGCCGCGCGACTCAAGCCCGAGCGGATCGTAGAACGGCGCGCCGTCGCGCACCATGGCGCGAAACACCATCTCGTAGAAGCCGCTCTGCGCGCGGCCAAGACCGCCCGCCATCCAGGTCTCGAGGAAGCTTGCGGCGCCCTCGGTCTGCCAGCGCGGCACCGTGAAGCGCGGCACGGTGAGATAGCTGTAGAGCAGGGTTTCCGGATGCGGCTGCTGCGGAAACACCTTGCCGCCGAAGCGCTGGCGCCAGCGACGGTCTTCCTCGGACGCGATGTCGGAGGTCGCGATGTGGACCAGCTCATGGTTCAGCGTCGAATAAAACCGCTCGCTTGCCGTGTACGTCTCGAACGCATAAGACACCGGAGCGATATCAAAGCGCAGCGTGTTTCTGGGCAGCGGCGTCGCCGAGGCGTTGCCGTAGTCCGTGAAATCCTTGAGAAAAAGCGTGGTGCGCTCGTAGGGCTCCCAGCCGAGCACGCGCCGCTCCCAGGCAAGCGCATTGGTGAACGTGCTTACGGCATGCGGCACCAGATAGCCGAGCGTCGGCTCGAAGTAGATGAGGCGCAGATCCGGCGTCTCGACGTAGGCCAGGCCGAGCGGGCTCTCGCCGCCCGCGTGAGCGGCCGCGGCGAGCACGAGCGCGAGACCGGCAATGCTCGAGCGGATGTTCCCTCCCCCAAAACAAAACCGCCGGCGTTGAGCCGGCGGTTGTACTTAGTGCGTCGTCAGGTTGGCGTCTATTTCTTTGGCGCCGCCTCGGCCACCGCGCGCGCGAAGGACTGCGGGCTGCGCTGCAGCGCGTTCAGTGCTTGGGCGTTCGCCGCGACCTCGGCGAAGCTGGCTGGCGCGCGAGCCAGGGCGAGGAAAGCCGCCGAGTGCGCGGCCATCGCGCTGTACGCCTGCGCGTTGGCGCTGAGCGCCTGCATCGCGGCCGGTGAAGCGGCGAGCGCCTGGAACGCGCTGGCGTTCGCCGCAACCGCGGCAAAGAACTGCGGTTGAGCCTCGATCGCGGCCATGGCGTTGCGGTCCGCGGCGAGCTTCTGGAACACTTCGCTCTTGGCCGCCATGGTGGCGAAAGCCTTGGTGTTGGCGGCGTACTGGGCGTAGGCATTCGGGTTGGCCGCGATCGCAGCAAGCGCCTCGCGGTGCGCCGCGAGCGCCTGGAACACGCTCGCATGGCTCGCCATCGCCGTAAAGGCGGCCGGCTGCTGCGCCATGACGGCATAGGTCTGCGCATGCGCCGCCAGCGCCTGCAGCGCCTCGGGATTCGCCGCGAGCGTCTGGAAGTTCGGATCGCGAATCAGCTTCACGACCACGTCGCTTTGCAGCGCTTGCGCGACCGACTGGTCGGCGAGTTTCACGTCTTGCGCGCCGACCTGCGTTTCGGCGCGATAGCGCTGCGCCGGCGTCACGGTGCCGGCGAGGTTGTCGCCCCGCGGCGGGATGTCGAAGTAGTAGCTCGCGGCGCCGACAAGCGCCACGCCGATCACTGCAACACCGATCCAAGTCGCGCTTTTGCGCGCGGCCGGGCTGGCTGGCTGGTTCATTTGTTTCCTCCCCTGTTAAGGTGGCGCAAGATTAGCCGATTTGTCCGGCGCCCGGGGGTGCTTCTGCCACTCGCCGGCAGGGTAATGCGTCACTCGATATCGAAGATCTGGTCGAAGCCGGAGTACTGGAGGATGTCGCGCAGGTGCCGGTTGACTTCAGTGAGCCGCAGCTTTCCGCCCGTCGCCATTAGCCTTTTCTGCGTCTTGAGCAGCACGCCGAGCCCGGCGCTCGAGATGTACTCCAAGCGGGCGCAATCCAGCGTGACGACGCCGGTGAGCTTATCTAGATACGCCTGGACGGTGGCGCATTGCGCCGCATCAAAACGCCCCGCGATCACCACGGTGCCTGCCGCGCCCGACTCAATCGTGAGCATCGCGCTCCCTTAGTGTGAAAGTGATGCGCCCTGCGCGCTGCTCGGGCGAATAACGGTAATCGAGCGCGTCGACGAGCTTGCGCACCAGATGCAGCCCCAGCCCGCCCGGCTCACGGCGCTCGAGCGGCGCGCGCACATCGGGCCGTGGTGCATTCGCCGGATCGAACTCTTCAGCGTCGGGATCCGTCACGGTCACCCGCACACCATTCGTTCGCCGGCGGATGTCCACGCCGATCATGGTGTCGCTCGCCCGGCCGTACTTGACGATGTTGGTGAAGAGCTCCTCCAGCACGAGATCGAGCCTGCGCCGCAGCTCCGCCGCCTTTACTGTCTCTGCCGTGAAGGCAAAGATCTGCGCCAGCGCGTCAATGTTTCGCCTGAATGCGTGCCGCGCGCCCGGCAGCTCGCGCTTCACCAGCACCAACGTCATGTCATCCGCCTGGGCCGCGCCGTCGGCGAAGGCGTGGAGGGCGCGCAATAGCTCACCGGCGAGCTCCGCCATCGATGCGTCGCTGCGCTCAGCGATGAAAGCGCGCACGCGCTCGACGCCGTACTGCTCGCCCCTAGCGTTCTCGCATTCGTAGATGCCGTCCGAAACAAGCGCCAGCAGGTCGCCTGGCGCTAGCTCGAGGCTCATCGCCGGCCGCAGCCGCTCGAGCGGCATCGCCGCGAGTGGAAAAACGGTCGGCGGGTACTCATCCCAGCCGCCGGCGGCAGCGCGGTAGCGCAGGATCGGCGCCTGGCCACCGCTGTGAAAGCGCAGCACGTGCGTCTTTGGATCGAGCAGGCCGATGAACGCGGTAATGTAGCGATCGGCCGGCAACCGCTCGGCGAGCTGGTTATTCACACTCTTGTAGGCCACCTCGAGATCGGCGCCGAGGCGCAGCGCCATGCGCAGCATCGCGTGCATCTGCGTCACCGAAAGCGCCGGGCCGATGCCGTGGCCAGTGGCGTCGCCCAGCACGATGAGCAGACCCTGCTCGGTGAGCGCGAGATCGTAGGTGTCGCCGCCCGTGAGATCGGCGGGCTGGAACGTGCCGTAGAGATCGTAGTCCTCGAGCTGCGGCATCGCGGCCGGCAGCGTGCTCATCTGCACCGCACGCGCGGTCTCCATCTCGCGCCGCAGCTTCTCGCCCTCGATCACCTGCTGCATCATGAGCGTGCGCTGCAGCGCAATCGCGCACTGCGCGGCGAGCACGTTGCCGAGCGCCTCGTCGCCCGCGTCGAACACGCCTTGCCGTTTATTCAGCACCTGCATCACGCCGACCAGCGCGCCCTGGTGATCGATGAGCGGCAGCGCCAGCAGGCAGCGCGTGCGGTAGCCGCTTTTGCGATCGACGCTCGGATCGAAGCGGGCATCGGCGTAGCAGTCCGGCACATTGATCAAGCGCCGCGTGCGGGCGCAGGTGCCGACGATGCCGACGCCCGCGGCGAGGCGCACCGGCGCGATGTCGGAGGCGATGCGCAGCACCAGCTCATCGGCCGCGGGCTCGTAGAGCCACACCGAGGCGCGCTCGGCGCCAAGCACCCGCGTCGCCGCGTCCACCACCTCGGCGAGCATGGTCGGCAGATCGAACGGCGCCGCGAGCTTGCCGGCAAGCGCGAGGATCGGCTCGAGATTCATCCCGGGCCGCAATGTACCGCAGACGGAATTCGGCGATGGTGCCCGAACTCGGGCTAGGCGAAGGCGGTCTGGTCCTCGGCCGGCTGGGCGCGCTTGCGCTCGCGCACCAGGAAGTCGACCACGCGCTCGAACGGATCGAAGCCGAATTGCGCGGCGATCGACGGCCGCAGGTTGGAATTGGCGTTCACGTCGTAGAAGTAAAGCTCGCCATCGGGCGCTTCCAGGTACTCGATGCCGCCGACATCGAGCTTGCCCGCGGCCATGATGCGCTTGCCCCACGCGACGGCTTGCGCCGGTACCTCGCGATAGGCATGGAACTCGACCGGTGGCGCCGCGCTCGGCAGCTCGCAGACGCCGGCGCCGTCGTCGGGATTGCAGACGGGCGACGGGCAGAGGTTGAAGCGTCCATGCGAGACGACCCGCATTGCGTAGAGCAGCTCACCGCCGAGGAATTCCATGCGCACGATGCCGCGCGCCGGGTCGGAGGCAATGTATTCCTGCAGGAGGAGCAGGTTGTCCGGCAGCCAGTAATCGGGCTGCGCCGCGAGCAGTGCTTCGAGCTGATCAAGGCGCTCGATGAGCAGGATGCGGGCGCCGCTGCCGCCCTGCTCGGGCTTGAGGAGCACCGGAAAGGGGATCTCCGACGCCCGCTCGCGCAGCGCACCGACATCGTTGAACGTAAAGGTTCGCGGCGCGGGGATGTCGAGCTCGCGCAGCAGGGCCGCCTGCGCGGTCTTGGAGAGCTCGAAGGCGAAGGCGGCCGAGCCATTCAGCACGCGCACGCCGCGCGTCTCGAGCGCGCGCATATAGGCGAGCGCGTAAGGCACGGCGCGCGTGTTGCCGCGCACGTACGCCGAAGGGCTCGCCTGGTTGAAGTAGAGCGGCGCGAGCGGCGGATCGTCCGCCGCGAATGCCGCGCGCTTGAGATCGACCGCGGCGTAGCGCACGCCGCGGCGCTCGAGCGCCGCGAAGAGCGGCTTCTGCCACTCGGGATGCTCGTAGAGGACCGCGATATCAGCCATATAGCTTGGAATATTGGGGCACCATTACGTTCATGCAAACGATGCGAAAGGAATGACGATATGCCGGGGCTAACCGGAAGCTGCCTTTGCGGCGCCATCCGCTATGCGGTCAGCGTGCCCGTCACCGAGCTGCGCGCCTGTCATTGCAAGAGCTGCCAGAAGGTCTCCGGCGCGGGCGGCACCGTCAACGCCATGCTGCCGAGCGAGGCGTTCAAGCTCACCAAGGGCACGCTCAAGCGCTATACCGCCATCGCGGACAGCGGACGCATGCTGCATCGCTATTTCTGCGCCGACTGCGGCGCGCATATCTACAGCCAGCGCGAGCAGAACCCCGAGTTCCTCTCGCTGCGTGCAGGGTCGTTCGACGAGCCGCCGCCGATGAAGATCGGCATGCACATCTGGACGAAGAGCGCACGGCCCTGGTCCTACATCGACCCGCAGGCGAAGCAACACCCCGGGCAGCCCGACGCCCCGGCTACTCGACCTTGACGCCGCGCTCCTGCACGACCTTCACCCATTGCTGGTATTCGCGGCTGATGAGCGCGTTCAGCTCCGCGGGCTTGCTGCCGACCGCGATGCAGCCCTGCGCCAGGAGCTGCTCTTTCATTTCCGGCGCCAGCACGGTGGCCGCGACCTCACGCTGGATGCGATCCACCAGGGCGCGCGGCATGCCGGCGGGTCCGAGCAGCGCGTACCAGAAGTCGATCTCAAACCCCGGCAGCCCCGCTTCGGCCGCGGTCGGCACATCGGGCAGCGTCGGATAGCGGCTCGGTCCGGCAGCGGCGAGCGCGATCAGCCGGCCGTTCTTCAGATGCTGGTACGCGGAGATCGGGGTCGCATAGGTGATCTGGATATCGCCGGCGAGGATTGCCGTCATCGCGAGCGCGATGCCTTTGTACGGCACGTGCACCATCTCGATGCCCGCGAGCTGCTGCATCAGCTCGCCGGCGAGATGCACGGTGCCGCCGACGCCCGAGGACCCGTACTTGATCTCGCCGGGGTGGGCTTTGGCATACGCGATCAGCTCGCGCAGCGATTTCGCCGGCAGCGCGGGGTTCGCGAGGATCAGCGCCGGCCCGGAACCCACCAGCGTAATGGCGCTGAAATCCTTGTTGATGTCGAACGGCAGCTTCGACACCGCGGCGTTGCTCGCGTGCGAGGAGAAGGCCATCAGCAGGTTGTAACCATCCGGCGCGCTGCGGGCGACGAGCTCCGCTGCGATATTCCCCGAGGCGCCGAGCTTGTTCTCGACGACGACCGCCTGGTTCCAGCGCTCGCCAAGCTTCTGCGCGAGCAGGCGGGCGACGATGTCAGTGCCGCCGCCTGGCGCGAAGCCGACCACCACGCGCACCGGTTTGGTGGGATAGGTTTGCGCCCATGCCGCTGACACGAAGAGGGTGAAGGCAAGCAAGAGCGCGCGCATTTGCCGTATCGTAGCCCCACCTCATCGCAGGAGGGAACGATGGCCCATACCGGCGGTTGTCTTTGCGGCGCGATCCGCTATGCGGTGGATGCACCGCTCAAGGAGCTGCGAGCCTGCCACTGCACCGATTGCCAGCGGAGCACTTCAAGATCCTGCGCGGCACGCCCAAGCGCTTTGCCAAGCAAGCCGATAGCGGCCGCGCGCTGTTGCGCTATTTCTGCGGCGAGTGCGGCTCGTCGCTCTACAGCCACCGCGAGACGATGCCGGAGGTGATCGGCGTACGCGCCGGCACGCTCGACGATGCCTCGGGCTTGCGCATCACCGCGCACATCTGGACCAACAGCGCGCCGCCCTGGTCCTATATCGATCCCGCGGCCACGCATTACCCGGTGCAGCCGGAAACCCCTCCTCGCGTCTAGGTCGGGCACGTCGCCTGCTCCAGACGAGGTGGACAGTTTTTGTCCGGAAACTGGAGAGCTTTATGAACAAGGATCAAGCGAAGGGCCACATGAAGGATATCGCCGGCAAGGCGCGCGAGAAGATCGGCTCGATGACCGGTAACCGCTCCGAGCAGGCCAAAGGCGTCGCCCAGCAAGGCGAAGGCAAGCTGCAGAAAGGCGTCGGCGACCTTAAGAACATCGCCAACAAGGACAAGGACCGGTAACAATATCCGCGTCAGGCCCGTCGCGGGCCTGACCTTTATCCAACCCGGGAGGAGCGTATGGCGAAGGGCTATCTCGTCACCTGCTATCGCAAGATCAACGATCAGGAGAAGTGGGCGGCTTACGCGAAGCTTGCCGGCCCCGCGATTCAGAAGGCTGGGGGACGCTTCATCGTGCGCGGCTCGCCCGCGCAGACCTACGAGCATGGCGTCAAGGAGCGCGTAGTGATCGTCGAGTTCGACAGCGTGCAGAAGGCCATCGCCGCGCACGACAGCGCGGACTATCAGCAGGCGCTTAAAGCGCTCGGCAACGGCGCCGACCGCGACATGCGCGTGGTCGAAGGCGTCGCCTGAGTTTGCTTTAAAACTGTGCTATGCGGCCGCCGGCGCGAGACCCGCGCGCTCGTGCGGCGGGCGCTCGTCCATCAGCCACTGCAGGGTAAACGCAGCGAGGCCGATGGCGATGAGCGCGCCCCAGGCCACGTTGTAGCTCCCGGTGCGGTCGTAGACGATGCCGCCCATCCAGGCGCCGAAGAACGAGCCGACCTGGTGGGAGAGGAACACGATGCCGTAGAGCGTGTTGAAGTGCACCAGGCCGAAGACGCGCCCGATGATGCCGGTGACAAGCGGCGCGACGCCGAGCCACAGGAATCCCATGGCGGCCGCGAACACGAGCGTCGACGCAGCGCTCACGGGCACGAGCAAGAACACCACGATGAAGAGCGTGCGCAGCAGGTAGATGAGCGCGAGCAGATGCTTCTGGCTGTAGCGCGCGCCCAATAGACCGAAGCAGTACGTTCCGACGGTATTAAAGAGCCCGATCAGCGCGAGCGCGCTCGCGCCGACGCCCGGCGCCACGCCGCAGAGCTGCAGGTACGCCGGGAGGTGCGTGGTGAGGAACACCAGCTGGAAGCCGCAAGCGAAAAAAGCGAGTGTCATGTAGAGGTAGCCGCGATGCGCCATCGCTTCGCGCACCGCGTCGCCGAGCTTCTGCTTGGTGGTGGGCGCAAGCGCATGCGCCTGCTCGCGGATCGGCAGCGCGAGTAGCGCCATCGACGCGGCAATCGCCGCGAACGTGAACATCGCTGTTTTCCAGCCGTAGGCATTGATGAGCGACTGCCCGAGCGGCGCGAGAAACAGCGTGCCGAGCGAGCCCGCCGCGGCGACAAGTCCGACCGTCTGGCTTCGCTTCTCAGGCGGCGTCGCGCGTGACACCGTGCCGATCAGCACGCCGAATCCGGTGCCGGCGGTGCCGATGCCGGCGAGGAAGCCGGCGATGTGCAGCACGCCGGGCAGCGCGCCGGCGTACACCATCAGTGCGAGGCCGAGGGCATAGATGAGCGCGGTGGCGACCAGCACCGGCCGCGGGCCGTAGCGATCCGCCAAGGCGCCGACGAAAGGCTGCGACAAGCCCCAGACGATGTTCTGCAGCGCGATGGCGAAGCCGAAGGTCGCCGCCGAAATGCCGAGCTCGAGCGTCATCGGCCGCATGTAGAGGCCGAGGCTCTGGCGCAGCCCCATGCAGAGCGAGATGATGAAGCCCGAGAGCAGGATGAGGAACAGCATGGCGCGGCGGTTGGCGGTCATGGAGCGCTCGAAGTAAACCGTTCTGTTTACCTATGATTAACCATCAGCTATACTGTTGTCAACCCGAAAGCACACCGACCTGTGTATAAGTCTTCCGCACCGGGCGAGCGCATCCTCGCCGCCGCCGACAAGCTCTTCTACGAGCAGGGCATCCGCGCGGTCGGCGTCGATACGATCGCCGCCGAAGCCGGGGTGAGCAAGCGGACGCTCTACAACTACTACGCGACCAAGGACGACCTGATTGCGGCGTATCTCACCGGGCGCTTCAAGCAGATCACGCCCTCCGACGCGCCGGCGCGCGAGCAGATCCTCGCCTACTTCGACCGCATCGCCGCGATGGTGGCGGACGGCAGCTTCCGCGGATGCCCCTACGTCAACGCGGTGACCGAGATCGGCGATCGCAGGCATGCGGCGGTGGCGCTCGCGGTGCAGTTCAAGGAGCAGCGTCGCCAGTGGTACAAGGCGCTGCTCGAGCGGCTGCCGGTCAAGGACCCCGATACGCTCGCCACCCAGCTCCAGGTCCTGGTCGAAGGCGTGCTCGCCACGGCGCTGGTGCGCGGCGATACCGGCGCGGCACGTGCTGCCCGGGCGGCGGCCGAAGTGCTGCTCGATGCCGCAGGGGTGCGCAACAAGCGGCGCAAGCGATGACGCAAGCCCGCTGTCAGCGCTGCGGGCTTAAGCTAGCGGGCATGCTGCGCTCCGCTCTCCTGATGCTCGCCGCGCTCGCGCCGCTCGCGCAGGCTCAGACGTATAAATGGGTGGATGAGCGCGGCGTGGTGAACTACTCCAATACGCCGCCGCCGAGCGCCGCGAAAGCGCAACCGGTCGAAGAGCGCATCTCGGTCTACGCCGCCGATCCGTCACTGCCTCGGGCGACCGCGGTCGATCAACGGCTCGCGGCGCTCGAAGCCGAGTGGCTGCAGCGTCAGCAGCTGATGGCGTACGCGGCTGCCGCGACGCCGCCGGCGCCGGTCTACGACACGGGCAGCTACTACGGCCCGTACATCATTCCGGCCGTAGTGCACCGCCGGCCGAGCTTCTTCACCGCGCCGGCGATCATCCCCGCGGTGCGGGCCCAGCGCGCTTCAGTGCGTCTGGATTCACGACGTTGATCGGCTTCCCCGCCGCAAAGGCGAGGATCTGGTCGAAGATGTCGGCGAACTGCAGCTCCCACTCCTCGCGCGTGACGTAGCCGAGGTGTGGAGTGCAGACGACGTTCTCCATCGCGAGCAGCGGGTGCTTGGCATTGAGCACCGGCTCGTGCTCGTAGACATCGACTGCCGCCTTCCCCGGCCGGCCGGCCTTTAGCGCGGCGACCAGCGCGCCCTCCTCCACCAGGCCCGCGCGGCTCGTATTGACGAGGATGGCGCTCGGTTTCATGCGCGCGAGGTCGGCGCGCGTGACGATGCCGCGCGTCGCGTCGACGAGCCGCATGTGCAGGGTGATGACGTCGCTGTCGGCGAAAAAAGCGTCCTTGCTCGGCGCGACGGCGTAGCCATCGGCGCGCGCCTTGTCACGCGACGCCTCGCGCGCCCACACCAGGATGCGCAGCCCCATCGCGTCGCCGACCTTCGCCACCTCGCGCGCGATGCGGCCGTAGCCGTAAATGCCGAGCGTCTTGCCGCGCAGCGTGTTGCCAATGGCGCTCTGCCAACGTCCGGCTTTCAGCCCGGCGACGTTCTGCGGGATGTCGCGCGCCGCGGCAAGGATCAGTCCCCAGGTGAGCTCGGCGGTCGAATACGACGGCGTGCCGGGATGCATGCTGGAGGACACCACGACGCCAAGGCGCGTGCATGCCTCGACGTCGATGTGCGGATAGACGCTGCGCTGGCTGATGAGCTTGAGCTTTGGCAGCCGCTCGAGGAGCGGCGCGCGTATCTCGGTGCGCTCGCGGATCAGCACCAGCGCCTCGACCTCGCGCAGCCGCGCCGCGAGCGCCTCGGTGTCCTGCACGTGGTCGTTGAAGACGCGCACCTCGTGCTGCGCGAGCTTCTTGAACACGGCAAGGGTGCGCACCGTGTCGTGGTAATCGTCGAGGATCGCAACCTTCACGGGTGGAGCAGCAGGTAAGTGACGCCCATCGCCAGCGCGCCAAAGAGGAATGCCACCACGAGCAGCGTCGCGATCGGTCGCGGGGCGGCCGGCGCTGCCACCATCTCGGGCGCAGGCGCGCCCGGCGCTTCCGCGGCCGCCGTGCGCACGCGCTCGGTTTGCGCTTCCAGCTCGGCCTGCGCATCGGCGACACGCGCCTGCAGCGCGGTCAGCGTTGCTTCGGCGTCTTCGCGCTTCGTCTGCAGCTCGAGGAGCGCCGTCTCGATCTCGGCGAGCCGCGACTCGGCGTCCGCCGCTTCGGCGTCGCGGCGTTGAGCCGCCACGTCGCCGGCGCTTTGCTGCGTCTCCAGCTCGTTCACGCGCGCTCGCAGCGCCCGCACTTCAGCACTGCCGCGCTCGCTCTCGGCACGCGCTTGCACCAGCAGCGCGGCGGCACCGCTGCGCTCGGCCTGCGCCTCGGTCAGCGCTGCCGCGGCGGCGGCTTGCGCGGTTTCCGCATCATTGATGCGGCTTCGCAGGCGGGCAATTTCCGCCTGCGATTCCGAGTCTTGCGTCTTAACCGGCTTGCTGCGCAAATCGGCGAGCTCGGCATTGAGGCGCTCGAGCTCAGCCTGCGAATCCGACCGCGCGGCGTTGGCCCGCGCCAGCTCGCCCTCAAGCTGCGCTGTGGCGGCAGTCGAATGCGAGATCTGCGCACGCGCTTGCTGCAGCTCCGATTCGAGCTGGCTGACGCGATCGGCCAGCGCGGGTCGTTTGCGCAATTCAACGAGCTCGGTACGCGCGCGCTCGGCTTCCGCCCGCTCCTGCAATAGCGCCGCCACGGCGGCCGAGCGTTCGGCTTCGACCTCGGTGACCCGACTGCGCAGGCGCGCCATCTCCGCCTCGGTTTGCGGATCGACGACGGCGACCGGCTTGTTGCGCAGCTCGGCAAGCTCGCGCTGCAGGCGCTCGACCTCGGCGCGCGCCTGGGCGAGCGCGGCGTCCGCGGCGGCGCGCTCACTGACGAGCGTTGCGACGCGCGTATTCAGCGCCTCGACGCCGGCGTGCTGCGCGCGCGCCTCGACGAGCGCGGCGCGGGTCGCTTCGAGCTCGTTCATGCGGATCTGCAGCTCGCCGCGTAGCTGATCGACCTCGGCAGGCGCCTGCGGACGCGCCTGTGCCAGCGCCGCTGCGACGATGGCCGCCGGCGCCGTTGCCTCGAGCTGCAAATCCAATGGCGCCGCCGCCGGCTTCTCGACGACGGGCGGGGCGGGCGGCGGCTCCGGCGAGCGCGTCTGCGGTGGCGGCGGAGGCGGCGATGGCGGCGCGGCAGGGCGCTGCGCCTTTGCCGCGGCGCGCTGAATCGCCTCGCGAATCTTGTCGGCGGAGCTCGCGGCAGCGCCGCCAAGGCGCAGCGGGCCCATCATGGTGAGTCCTGCATCGTCGGTCGGATCGCGCGCCGGCGCGCCAAGGACAAGATCGTCGGCCGGCGCCGCCGACGGCGCGGGCTTGGCGGCCGGCAGCCGCGCAGACGGCGCGCCGATCACCACGTCGTCGCCGGCATCGGCCGCGCGCTCCGGATAGGCGCCGTGCACCTTGCGGAATTCCGGCGTCGCCTTGCGCAGGGCCTCGACCAAACCGGGATCGAACATGATGCCGGCGCCGGCCGTGATCTCGGCGACCGCGGCGTCGGTCGTCATGCGCGAGCCGCCGTATTGCGCCGCTGTCATGCTCTCGAAAGCGTCGACGATCGCCATCAGGCGCCCCGGCGACGGGATCTGGTTGCCCTGCAGGCGTCCCGGGTAGCCGCTGCCGTCCCAGAATTCGTGGTGCGTGAGCGCGAGCGTGCGCGCGAGCTTGAGGAGCGCATCGTCGTGCTCGCCGATGATCTCGGCGCCGGCCGCCGCATGGCGCTCGAACTGCTCGCGCTCGGCACCGGCGAGTCCGCGCTCGTTGTGCAGGAGCTCCGGCGGCACGATCAGCTTGCCGACATCGTGCACCGGCGCCGCTTTCGCCAGCAGATCGGCCGCCGTCTCGCGCGCGCCGGCCGCCTGCGCGAGCGCCCGCGCGTACCGCGCGAGCCGCGCCGCGCGGTTGCCGCCGAGCGAGCGCTCGTACAAGCCCATGGCGCGCACCAGGCGCCCGATGCGCAGTTCACCACCCTGCACGCCCGCAGTGCGTTCGCGTGCGAGATGCTCCAGGTGCCCGCGCACGCGCTGCAACACGAGCGGCGCGGCGAGCGGCTTCACCAGGAAATCCATCGCGCCGAGCTGGAAGGCCTGCACCACGCCGGGCGCCTCGCGGCGCTCGGCGAGGAACACCACCGGCACCTCGGCGAAGCCCGGCATCGCCCGCAGCGCCTTGCAAAGCTCGTAGCCGCTCATGCCGGCGGGCTCGGTATCGAGGAGCACCAGGTCGGGCGGCGTCGCGAGCTGCGCCCAGGCGAGCGCGGAGTGCGCGTCCGGCGCGGTCTTCACCGCCCACGATTTTCCGAGCGTGACCTCGAGGAGGCGTCTTACGCCCTCGGCGTCGTCAATCGCGAGGATGGTCGGCTTCGTGTCGCTCATGCCGTTGTTCTAGTTTTACCGATAGTACCAACGGCGCGAGCGATGCGCTCAGCAGGCCGAGGGCGGCGGCGCGACGAGCTTCGGGTCGATGGCGCGCAGGCCGTTCGGCCATGTGAGCTTGCTGAAGTCGACCGGCTGGCTGGTGAGGCCCGCGCCCTGCGCCCACTTCGACAGGCTGCAGAAATCGTCGTAGTACACCTTGTCGAGCGCGATCGGCCGGATGTTGGTGTCCCACTGGTCGCGCGTCGCCTTCTCCGAAAGGCTGTAGGTCTTGGCGGCGTACGCCGCGACCGCCGTGAAGTCGCCCTCGGCCTTCGCCCGCCCCTTCATCACCGCACGCAGAAACCGCACCACTTTGTCGGCGCCATCGGCGGAGTTGAGGAACTCGGGCCGCGCGCCGGCGACGAGATAGCCCTGGATATAGCCCTCGCCCGTGGCGAGCTGGTGAGCGTCGTTCGGGCAGATCTCGAGGGTGCGCGAGCCGATCGGCTGCCATATGAAGAAGGCGGCGATATCGCCCTTGCAGAGCGCCGCGGGCAGGAGCTGCGTATCGAGGTTCTTCACCGGCACCGACTTCGGATCGACGCCATTCTTCGTCAGGTACTCGGAGATGAACCACGAGCCGGTCGAGCCGACGCGCGTCGCCACCGTCTTGCCTGCCAGGTCCTGCGGCTTGCGCACGTCCTTGCGCGCGATCACGACGTAGCCCTTGGCGTCGCGCTCGATCGCGGCGAATGTCTGGTACTGGCCGGGATTGTTGAAGAAGTACTGCACGCTCGGCAGGTCGCCCGTCATCACGATGTCGCCCTGCCCGGTGCGGAACGTCTGGAACGCGGTGGTGCCCGACGGGAAGACGCGATAGTCCACATCAAGTCCCTGTTCCTTGAAGTAGCCGTGCTCGAGCGCCATCCAGATCGAATCGTTGTTGACCGACGGCTGACCGAAGAGCGTCAGCTTCTTCAGCGCCTGGGCTTGCGCGCCGGCAGCGAGCGCGACGAGCAGTAAAGCGACGATGGTTCTCATAGCTCCTCCATTAAGTAAGGGCGATATAGGACATGTAGCGCGAGAGCATGCGGTCGACCGCGATACGAAACAAGCGGTCGAAAACGAAGCCCAGCACGCAGATGGTGAGCAGCGCGACGAAGATGCGGTTGGTCTGCAAGAGCACCGACGACTGCTGCAGCAGGAAGCCGATGCCGGAATCCGCGGCGAGGATCTCCGCCGGGATGATGCTCATGAAGGACGAGGCCATCGCGATGCGCATGCCGGTGACGATATACGGTGCGGCCGACGGAATCACGACCAGCAGAAAAATCTGCAGCGGGCTCGCGCCCAGGCACTGCGCCGCGCGCTGGCGCACGATCGGCGCGCGCATCACGCCCGCGGTGGTGTTGATGAGCACGATGAAGAACGTGCCCCAGAAGATGAGGAAGTACTTCGACAGCTCGCCAATCCCGAACCAGATGACGGCAATGGGAATCATCGCGGTCGGCGAGAGAAAGCGCAGCAGCTCGATGATCGGGTCGAGGAGCTCGTTCACGAGCTGGATGCGGCCGAGGATCACGCCGAGCACGATCGCGGCGGCGCAGCCGGTGGCGAAGCCGACGCCGACGCGCGCCAGGCTGATGGCGACGTGGCGGAAGATCTCGCCCGACTTCGCCATCGGCGCCGCCGTTTGCAGGACGACGAGGGGCGGCGGGATGAGGAACGGGTTGAACACCACCGTGGAGAGGAATTGCCAGAGCGCAAGCGCGATCACCAGGGAGCCGGCGAAGAGCGCGGCTGCTCTCACGCGAGCAGCGCTTCCACGCGCTTGTAGAGCTCGCCCGCGCGCGGGTCGGCGAGATCGCGCGGCCGGGCGAGCGCTACGGGCAGCACCTGCGTGATGCGTGAGCCGGGGCCTACCGACATCACGCAAATGCGATCGGCAAGCGTCACCGCCTCGGCGATGTCGTGCGTGACGAACACAATGGTCTTGCCGGTGCGCTGCCAGATGTCGAGCAGAAAGCCGTGCATGCGCCGGCGCGTGAGCGCGTCGAGCGCGCCGAAGGGTTCGTCCATCAGCAGCACCTTCGGCTCCACCGCCAGGGCGCGCGCGATCTGCAGCCGCTGGCGCATGCCGCCGGAAAGCTGCGCCGGGAACTTGTGCCGGTGCTCGGTGAGATCGACCATCGCCAGGTACTTGTCGATGATCGCCGGCCACTCGCTCTTCGGCAGCCGGCGCACGCGGAGCGCGAAGCGCACGTTCTCCTCCGCCGTGAGCCACGGCAGCAGCGCGGCACCCGCATCCTGGAAGAACATGACGCGGTCCTTGCCCGCGGCGCGCACCGGAGCGCCTTCGAAATCAACGCTGCCGCCGCTCGCCTGCTCGAAGCCCGCGAGGATGTTGAGGAGCGTCGATTTGCCGCAGCCGGAAGGGCCGACCAGGCAGACGAACTCGCCTTGCGCCACGTCGAGGTCGATGCCCTCGAGCGCGAGATAGGCGCGCGCGTCCACGCCGTAGAGCTTCCGCACGTTTCGCACCGCGAGCAACGCGACTCCCTCCTCGCGTCCTATCGTACCATCGGCGAAATTCGCGAAAATTTGCGGAGAGCGGCATGGCCGGGATCGTAGTGCGCGCAGTCGACCATCTCGCCGGCAGCGGCGTCGCCTTTGCCTCTGCGGTGCAAGCCGGCCCGTGGCTCTTCCTCACCGGGCACGAAGCGTTCGACTTTGCCGGTGGCGGTGCGCCGGAGGTGGAAGGCGCGCCCGAGTTTCCGGCGTTCGGCGCGCCGCGCCTCAAGCGCGAAGCGCAATACATCCTCGCGCGCATGCGAAAGCAGCTCGCCGAGCTCGGCTCGGATTTTCGCCACAGCGTCCGCGTCGACCAGTACTACCCGGTGTTCGAGGCGGTACGCGCCTACCAGCTCGCACGCCACGGCGAATTCGGCGACTACATCCCGCCTTCCACGTCGGTGCTGATGGAGCGCCTCTTCAAGCGCGACTCGCACATCTCGATGTCTCTCATCGCGGTGGCGCCGCAGGCCGGCTATGAGATCGGCAAGCTCTATCCGAAGGAAGTGCCCGTGCCGGTGGGCTCGTTCTTCGTGCCGGCGATCACCTGCAACGACTTCGTGTTCGTCGCCGGGCAGATGGCGAGCGACGAGAACGCGCTCGATGCGAGCGTGCGATTGCCGAAAGAGACGCGCAACTGGGGCGGGCCGAACGCGGTGCGCCGCCAGACCGAGTTCATCATCCGCAAGCGACTCGAGCCCGCGCTGAAAGCCGGCGACTCGTCGTGGCCGAACGCGCTCAAGGCGCAGATCTACGTGCCGCGCGCCGCGGACATTCCCGACGCGCTCGATGTCTGGCAAAACCTGGTGCCCCATCCCTGTGCGCTGACGGCGGTGCCCACCAAGGGGTTTGGTTTCGTCGACGGCATCGTCGAGATCAACCTGCTCGCGCTGCGCGACGGCGCCAAGCGCCGCAAGGAGGTGCTGAAGGTCGACCTGCCGCCGATGACGAGCTATGGCTCGCAGGTGCGCGCGGGCGAGCTGGTGTTTGCCTCGGGCGTCATGCCGCGCGGCGGCGACGCGCGCTTCGACGCGCTCGCGCATCCGGCGCAGGTGCAGGCGGCTGCGGCACTCGACTATGCCGAGCGCGTTGCCAGGGCCGCCGGCACGACGGCGGCGAATATGGTGCGCGCGCAATGGTTCATGGCCGACGTCACGCAATTCGCCGGCGTGCAGCTCGCGTGGACCCGGCGGTTCGCAAACGCGCCGCATCCGTTCGTCTGCGTGCAGCCGCCCGGGCCGTTGCCCGCGCCGGGCGCGGCGCTGACGGCCGATTTCTGGCTCTATTCACCGTGAAGAGCACCACCGGGCGGCGCGCCTTCATCGAGCTCCTGCTCGACGAAGGCGTGTCGCATCTCTTCGGCAATCCCGGCACCACCGAGCTCGCCATCATGGAAGCGGTGCCGCAGTACCCGCAGCTCAAGTTCGTGCTTGGCCTCCAGGAAGCGGTGGTGGTGGCGATGGCCGATGGCTTCGCGCGCGCGTCTGGGCGCCTTGCGGCGGCGAACGTTCATGTGATGCCAGGGCTCGGCAACGCGATGGACGCGCTCTACAACGCCAAGTTCTCCGGCTCGCCGCTCATCCTCACCGCCGGCCAGCAGGAGCAAGGCCATGGACTGCTCGAGCCGATGCTCTATGAACCGCTGGTGCCGGTGGCGCAGCCGCTGGTGAAATGGGCGATCGAAGTGACGCGCGCCGCCGATCTGCCGCGCATCATCCATCGCGCGGCGAAGATTGCGCTCACGCCGCCGACCGGGCCCGTGTTCCTCAGCCTGCCGGGCGACGTGCTCGATGAGACGCTCGAGCTCGAGATGGGCCGGTCGGTGCGCGTCGACGCCGCGGCGCGACCGGGCGATGAAGCGCTAGGCCAGATTGCGAACATGCTGGCGACAGCCCAGCGTCCCGCCATCCTTGCCGGGCAGGAGCTCGCGCAGCACGACGCATTCGCCGAGGCGGCGCAATGCGCCGAGCTGCTCGGCGCGGCGGTGTATGGCTCGTCGATCCCATACAGCGCACCGTTTCCGACCGAGCACGCGGCGTACATGGGCGCGCTCACGCGGCAGCAAAAGCAGGTGCGGGCGACGCTGGAAGCGCATGACCTCCTGCTCGTGCTGGGCGCGGATCTTCTGCGCATGTCGGTCTACAGCCCGGTCGAGCCGCTGCCGCCTGAGCTCAAGGTGATCCACATCTCCGAGCGCGCGCACGAGCTCGGCAAGAACTATCGCACCGACCTCGCGGTGCAGGCGGACGTCAAGCAGACGCTGCGCGCGCTCTTGCCGCTGCTCAAGATCGACCGCGCGACCGCCGCGCGCCGATTGGGCGAGCTGCGCGCGCGCAACTGGAGCGCGCAGCGCGACAAGGCGCGCATCGATGCGATGCTCGCCGCGGAAACCAAGCCGATCGACCCGCAGTACCTGGCGCTGCGATTCACCGAGGCGCTGCCGCGCGACGCGGTGGTCGTTGATGAAGGTCTGGTGAGCACCTACAGCCTGCCGAAGTTCCTGGCGATGCGCGGGCCGCGCGACTATTACGGCCTCGCGAGCGGCGGTCTCGGCTTCGCCGTGCCGGGCGCCGTCGGCATCAGCCTGGCGCTGCCCGGCCGGCCGATCGCCGCGATCGTCGGCGACGGCGCGGCGATGTACAGCATCCAGGGACTGTGGACCGCGGCGCACCTCGGCCTGCCGATCACGTACGTCATCGCCAACAATCGCGGCTACCGCATCATCAAGGAGCGCCTGGTGTCGTTTCGCAAGAGCGACCAATTCACCGGCATGGACATCCGCGAGCCGGAGCTCGACTTCGTGGCGCTCGCGCGCTCCATGGGGCTCGCCGCGCGGCGCGTCGCCGAGCCGCACGACATCGCACCGGCGCTGCGCGAAGCGTTCGCCAGCGGCAAACCGAATCTCCTGGACGTGCGCGTCGCCGACGGCTTCGGGGGCTAAAGCCCGCTCGCGAGCCGGCCGACCTCGCGCAGCGCCTTCTCGGTGCGCTCGCTCCAGGGCTGGCCAACGGCAATGCGCAGGCAATTGCGATAGCGCCCCGTCGCCGAGAACATCGGCCCGGGCGCGATGCTGATGCGCCGCTCGAGCAACTCTTCGAAAAGCACGATAGAGTCGCAGCGCCGGGGGAGCTCGACCCAGAGGATGTAGCCGCCCGCGGGCTGCGTGACCCGCGTGCCGCGCGGGAAGGACTCGGCGATCACGCGCCGCCCGTGCTCGACCTGCAGCGTGTTGTAGCGGCGCAGCTGCCGTAGCGAGCGCTCATAACCACCCGACTCGAGGAGCTCGGCGAGCGTTAGCTCGACAAGCTCGTTGTGCCCGCCGCTCGCGACGAACTTCAGCATGCGCACTCGGTCGCGCCAGCGCCCGGGCTCGATCCAGCCGGCCTTCAGTCCCGGGCAGAGCGTTTTCGTGAACGAGCCGCAAAGCATGACGTTGCCCGAGCGGTCGTAGCTCTTAGCCGCGCGCGGTGTGCCGCGGCCCGAGTGCAGCTCCGCGTACCCCTGGTCTTCGATGAGCGGCACGCGGCGCGCGGCGAGCAGCGCCACAAGGCGCTGCTTCGCGCGGTCGGTCATGGTTGCGCCGATCGGATTCGAGAGAGTCGGCATCACGACCGAGGCCTTCACGTCATGCGCGCGCAGCGCGACCTCCAGCGCATCGAGTGAGATGCCGGCGCGCGGATGCGTCGGAATCTCGAGCGCGCGCAGGCGGAGCGACTCTAGAATCTGCAGGAACCCGTAGTAGGTCGGCGATTCCAGCGCCACCGTGTCCCCCGGCTGCGTCACGGCGCGCAGCGCCAAGTTAATCGCTTCCATGCAGCCCATCGTGGTGACGATGTTGCGGTAGTCGAGATGGCAGCCCCACTCGAGTGCACGGCGCGCGATCGCGCGGCGAAACTCCTCCGAACCGGGCGGGCCGCCGTAGCGCCCGATGGCGTCGCGGCTGCGCCGCGCGCGTGCAGAGAGCACGCGCCGGATACGTTCGAGCGGGAAGTTGTCGGCGCGCGGCCAGGCAATGCCGAACGTGATCACCTCGGGATCATGCCCCGCCGAGAGCACGAGGTCGGCAAGCGCATTCACCTCGACAGCGAGCGGGCGCTGCGGCGGATGCGACAGCTCCGGCTCCGGCGCCGGCAGCGCGCGCCGCTTGACGTAGTAGCCCGACTGCGGGCGCGCCTCGATGAGGCCGGCGTCCTCGAGCTGCTTATACGCCTGCAGCACGGTCGAGACGCTGACGCGCCGCTGCTGCGAGAGCCGGCGCACCGAGGGCACGCGCTGGCCGCTGCGCAGTGTGCCGGAGGCGATCAGGTGCCCGATCGCCTCGGCAACCTGCTGATAGAGCGGCGCTGCGTCCAGCATGAGCCATCCTCCCACGGCCGCGCGCGGCGGCACAGGCACAGTCGGCGCGCGCCGCGACCAGTACAGTTCGTCCGGCGCCGCGACTGTTACCGTCACAGTTTAGCCGAGGTGAATCTGTGCCGGGCGGGCGCCTTCGCCTAGCATGGCGCCATGGTCCTGCGGCTCTCCGGCAACCAGCACCTGCGCCTCGAGCGCGCGGCCGGCGCGACCATCGAAGTGCTGGACGGCCGCGTCTGGGTCACCGAATGCGGGCGTGCCGGCGATTGCTTCGTTGGCGCCGCGCAGCGCTATCGCGTGGACGGCGATGGCCTCGTGCTCATCAGCAGCGAAAGCGCGCGCGCCGAGCTCTGCATCAGCGGAGTCGCGACGTGAGCATGGTCAAATTCGGCGCCCTGGCGATGGCAGTCGGCGTGACATTCACCATCCTCTGGGCTTTGTCGAGCTACGGCTACCCGAGCGCCGACGCACGCAGCTTGCCGGCGTTCGCCGCGAAGGCGGCCCGCGCTGCAGCCTGCCTGTAGTTAGAGCGCGAGCTTCGCGCGCACCTTGCGCCCGACGATGAAGGTCAGCGCGACAAGCGCGGCGACGCCCAGCGCGAGGAGCGCCCAGCTCGCCGCGCTGCCGCGCGCGAGCACGTCGCGCCCCGCGGCGCCGAGATAGACCTTCACCGCAAGGTCGGGCAGCACGCCGACGAGCGTCGCCACCATGTAGTGATCGAGCCGCACGCGCGTGAGACCGAGGAGATAGCTCTTCAGCCCGCAGGGGATCGCCGGCGCCATGCGCAGGAGCAGCACGATCTTGCGCGGCTCCTTGGCGACCGCGTGATTGACGGCCTTGTAGGTGCGGCTCGCGCGGGCGCGGCGCTCGATCCAGCGGCGCAGCACATAGCGCGACAGCGCCCAGCCGAGGAGCGCCGAGATCGCGATCGCCACCAGCGCCGCGGCGAGGCCGCCGAAGAAGCCGAACACCGCGTCGGCGGCGATCGGGAAGATCCACGCCGGCAGAAGCAGGAGCAGCGCGGCCGCATACACCGCGCTGAACGCCAGCACCGCCGCGAAAGGATTCATGCTTTCCATCGCGTCTTCGAAGCGGCTCCACCATTCGTCGGGCACGAGCGCCGCGCCGGCGATGACAAGAACGAAGAAGACGGCGCCGGCGAGCCACTCGAGGCGCAGGCGGCCGCGCACCAGCGCATGGCCGGCCGAGAGGCACAGCACCAGCCATACCGTGCTCGAGCAAACGCCGGCCAGCACGTCGCTGAAATAGTGCGCGCCGAGATACATGCGCGAGAACGCCAGCAGCGCCACCATGGCGATCGCGCTGCCGACGGCGCCGGCTCGAAGCCGCCAGTCGTAGGCGCGCGAGACGAGGAAGGCGGCGAGCACGCCGTAGAAGAGCGTCGCGCCGGCGGCGTGGCCGCTCGGGAAGCTGAAGCTCGACAGCACGAGCAGCGGGTTGTCGAAATGCGGCCGCAGGCGCTCGTAGCTCTCTTTCAGCACCAGATTGACGAGCATGCCGCCCGCCACGGCGGCGGCGAGCGTGAGGAGCCAGTACCACTGGCGTAGCCGCGCAAGCATTGCGGCAAAGAGCACGCTCATGACGATCATCGCGGGCGGCGAATGCAGCTGCGTCACCGCGTAGAGGAAGCTGAGCGCCGCGCCGCCGGTGCGCGCATGCATCCAGTTGACGATGCGGCCATCGAGCGCGACGAGCGCGCTGCGCGCGGTGATGTTCCAGGCGAGGCCGAAAAAAATCAGCCCCGCGATGAGGAATGCCGTCCAGCCCGCGATCGTCAACGCGCGCGGGCTGAGGCTCGGCGGATGCGGCTTGCGAACTTCGGGCGACGGGCTTTGTTCCACGGCGCCCGAAATTCTGCTACGGCTTGGGCATTACGGCGCCGGATGGCGCATGTAGCCGTCGCTCGTGATCGAGACGCGATCACCCACCGCGAGGTCGTTCGCCGCGGTATCGAGATACTGCAGCGTGCCGTCGTCCATACGGATGCCGACGCGCTTGTTCGCGCCCGGCACGGTAGAGCCGGAGGCGGCGCTCGGCGTGAGATCGATCATCGAGTCGATACGGCCGGTACCGGCGCGCAGCGGTCCGGTGGCGACCGGCGTCACCAGCACGGCGCCGCTTCCGGCCTGCGGTACGACAACCGCAGGAGATTGCGCGGAGGGCTGCTGCACCACGACCGGTGGCGCCGGCTGCACGACGACAGGGGCCGGCGCGGGCGCGACCCTGTCCTCGGTGGCGCAGCCCGTCAGGGCGGCCACCGCGGCGATGGAAATGACACTGAGTTTGCTCATGGCTCTCTCCTTCGTGGGTTTAGGCGAAGGAAGGGACAGCAAAACTTGTTCCTTGTCGCGCGGCACAAGACATGCAGCGCCCAAGCGTGCTGCGCCGCATTGCGTGCGTCCTGAACGAGCCGGTGATGGGCTTTCTCGCCCTCGCGGCCATCTGCGTCGGCGCCGTGCCGTGGCTCTTCGTCCTGCCGCCGGCGCTCGAGCGCTCGCTCGATGCGGGTGGCTGGCTGATCATCGCCGCGTTCGCGCTCGAGTATGTCGTGAACTTGCATTGTGCGCTGCGCTCCTCGCCGGCGCTGCGGGTGCTGCGCCTTGCGCGCGTGCTGCTTTTCGGCGCGCGGGCGCGGCACGGCCTGGCGGCCGGCGCCGACATGGGCATCGCGCGCGCCGCGCCGAGCGGTCCGCCCCAGGTCGGCGAGCTCTCGCCGAACGGCAGGGCGCGGCCGCTCGAGTGGCGCGAGCTCATCGCCTGGAGCACGCGGCCCGACGAGCGCTGGGTGCATGCGGCGAACCTCGATGCGGCGCACATCAAGGAGGTGGCGCGCATCGTCGAGCTCCCCGACGTGATGGTCGATGCGGCGCTGCGCGAGTCGAGCTACCCGCGCCTCGAATCGAGCGCGCGCTGGGCGGCCTTCGCCATGTCGCTCCCCGGCTTTGGCGACGCGCCGCGCACGCCGGTGCTGCTCCTCGTCTCCGAGCGGCACCTCCTTTCGCTCTCGCTGCATGCGGTCGAGCTGCAGAGCGCGCCGGGCAACCAGGAGCTGCCGTGGGGCACGCGCTGCACGCTGCACGTGATCCACCAGGTGCTCGAGCGCAGGACAGCCCCGAGAGCTTTTTCCAGACCATCTTCCGGCTGAAGCGCAACCTCGCGCTGGCGAAAGGCGATTTGTGGCGCCTGCGCGGGCTGCTCGGCCACCTGGCGGGCGGCGAGCGCGAGCTCCCCGGCCTCGGCGGCGACAATGAATGCCTCAAGCGGCTCGCCGCGCAGGCCGATTACCTGCACGAGACGATCGAGAAAGCACATGAGCAGCTCCTGACGCTGCTTGATCTGCCCCTCAACATCGCGTCCTACGACGTCAATCGCTTCATGCGGCTCCTCGCCGTGGTGTCGAGCCTGAACGTCCTGGGCAACCCATGGCCGGTAACGCTCGCGCAGGTCGCCTTCGGCACCTTCATCCTGATGCTCTGCGTGCTCTACGCCTTCCTCGCGAAGGGCTGGCTGCGCTAAATGGGCGAGACCCATTTAAATAGCGTCCGTCCCGCTTTAAAGTGCCGACCATGGAAGAACTCCTCTACGAACTGCGCGACGGCGTCGCCTACGTCAGCTTCAACCGCCCGCAGGCGAGAAATGCGCTGACTTTTGCGATGTACGAGCGGCTCGCCGAAATCTGCAACAACGCCAACAACGACCGCGCGATCCGCGCCATCCTGCTGACCGGCGCGGGCGACAAGGCGTTCGCCGCCGGCACCGACATCTCGCAATTTCGCACCTTCGACAAGGAAGCGGACGCGCTCGCCTATGAGGAGCGCATCGACCGCGTGATGAACGCGATCGAGCGCTGCCGCGTGCCGACGATCGCCGCGATCCACGGCGCCTGCACCGGCGGCGGCGCGTCGATCGCCGCGTGCTGCGACCTGCGCATCGCGTCGCGCACCATGAAATACGGCTTTCCCGTCGCGCGCACGCTGGGCAACTGCCTCTCGCTCGCAAGCTACAACCGGCTGGTCTATCTCGTCGGGCCGGCGCTGGTGAAGGACATCGTGTTCCAGGCGCGTCTCATCGAAGCCGAGGAAGCGCTCGCCAAGGGCCTCGTGAACGAGCTCTGCGAGGACCAGCCAGCGCTGCTCAAGCGCGGCGAGGAGCTGGCACGCCTCGTCGCCGGCATGGCGCCGCTCACGCTGCAGGCGACCAAAGAAGCGCTGCTGCGCTTGCGGCCGAAAATTGCGCACGGCGAAGGAAACGACCTCGTCCTCATGTGCTACATGAGCCAGGACTTCCGCGAAGGCATGGAAGCGTTCCTCAACAAGCGCAAACCCGCCTGGCAAGGTCGCTAGGCTAGCCGGTACGCAGCGGCGCCTCGCTGCCGGCGCCGCGCCGCAGCCGCTCGTACTCGGAGATCACCTGCGCGCCGAAGAGGAGCAGCGCGGCACCGATCTCGAGCGAGAGCAGCACGACGATCGCGGTGGCGAGCGACCCGTACACCACGCCGATCTGCGAGAGGCGCGCGTAGTACCAGACGAGGAAGTGGCGCGTCGCCTCCCACAGCACCGCGGCCACCGCCCCGCCGATGAGCGCATGCCGGAACGACAGGCGCCCGACCGGCATCACCAGGTAGACCGAGGTGACGATGAGGATCTCGCCGGCAACGCCGACGAGGTAGAGCGCGACGCCCGAGACGCCGCCGAGCGACCACGAGCGGCCGAGGAAGTCGACGCTGCGCTCGCCGAGCGCGTCCAGCGCGCCCGCGACCAGCGATACCGCCAGCACGCCGGCGCCGAGGAACAGGATGTAGCAGTACGGCAGGATGGCCGAGACGAGAAAGTGCCGCCGCCGCACCTTGACGCGGTGGTGAAAGATGATCGACATCGCGTTCTCGAGCACCGTGAAGGCGAGCGAGCTGAAGAAGATCAGCGTCGCGCCCAGTACCCAGCCCAGCACCTCGCGGTGCTCGACAAAGTGGCGCAGCTCCGCCAGCACCGCTCGCCCCTCGCCCGGAAAGAGCCAGCCGAGGTAGCGCTCCATGGTCTCGAAAAGCAGCGCCTGGTCGACGACGTGCGACAGGCCGATCAGCGTGAGGATCAGGAGCGGAATGGTGGAAAGGAGCGCGTAATAGGCGACCGCGCCTGCAAGGAGCAGCCCCTGGTTCGCGCGAAACGCCTTGAGTGCGCGCAGGGCGAAGGCACCGGGATGCTGGAGCATGCGCGCAAAATACACCGCTCGCGTCACACATTTTTGGTGTTCAATGCGCACTTTCTTCGGAGCTTCGGCATGAACCTTTCAGCTTTCCTACGCTTCGCCCTCCTCGGGCTCGCTGTCGCTACCGGCGCCGCGCGGGCCCAGGCGCAGCGCGCGCCGGCCACCCCCAGCTTCGAGCCGGAAGTCGGCCAGCCGGGCAAGGACGTCGTGTGGGTGCCGACGCCGCAGGCGGTAGTCGACAAGATGCTCGACCTCACGCACGTCACGGCGAAGGACTACGTCATCGACCTCGGCTCGGGCGACGGCCGCACGGTGATCACCGCGGCGAAGCGCGGCGCGCATGCGCTCGGCGTCGAGTACAACCCGGACATGGTGGCGCTCTCCAAGCGAAACGCCGAAGCCGCGGGCGTCACCGATCGCGCGCAGTTCGTGCAGGCCGATCTCTTCGAGACCGATCTCTCCAAAGCCACCGTCATCACCATGTTCCTCTTGCCGGACATCAATCTGAAGCTCAGGCCCAAGCTTCTCGGGTTGAAACCCGGAACGCGCATCGCGTCCAATACCTTCACGATGGGCGACTGGCAGCCCGACGTGAAAACCAATGTCGAGTCGTGCGACGGCTCGTGGTGCACGGCGCTCTTCTGGATCGTGCCGGCGCGCGTCGCCGGCCAGTACAAGCTGCCGCAGGGCGAGCTCACCTTGAAGCAGTCCTTCCAGATGCTCTCGGGCACGCTCGCGAATGGCGAACGCACCGTGCCGATCAAAGGCAAGGTGCGCGGCGACGAGATCGTCTTCACCGCCGGCGGCAAGGAGTACCATGGCCGCTACAACGGCAAGCAGGTCGTGCTGAAGTGATTCCCGGAGGAGGATCCCAATGCAACGGCGCAGCTTCCTGCAAACGATGAGCGCTCTTGGCGCAGCCGCCGGACTTCCGCTCGGCGCACGCGCCGCGGGCAAATACGATCCGGCCGCGAAGTACGACCTCAAAGTGAGCGAGGTGCCGTTCCGCAAGAACAGCGCCGGCCGCCAGCTGATGGCGCGCATCTACCAGCCGCAGGGCGCGGGACCGTTCCCGACGCTCCTCGATCTGCATGGCGGCGCCTGGCAGCGCAAGGACCGCAAGGCCGAGGAGCCGATGGACCGCGCCATCGCGACGAGCGGCGTGCTGGTGGTGGCGATCGACATGACGATCTCGGGCGAGGCGCCCTACCCCGCCTGCATCCAGGACGCGAGCTACGGCGTGCGCTGGCTGAAAGCGCGTGCGCGCCAATGGAACGGCGATCCGTCGACCCTCGGCATCTACGGCAGCTCGAGCGGCGGCCACGTCGCGGAGCTCCTCGCGCTGCGGCCGAACGATGCGCGCTACAACGCCATCCCGCACGAAGGAGACACCGCCGTTGCCTATGTGGCGACGCGCTCGCCGATCAGCGATCCGTTCGCGCGCTGGCAGCAGGCCGAGCGCAAGCCCAATCCGAATCTCGTCAAGGCGAGCACGACCTTCTTCAATCCCTGGGAAACGATCCACGAGGGCAATCCGCTGGAGATCCTCGAGCGCAAGGAGAAGGTGGTGCTGCGGCCGCTCCTCATCATGCAGGGCGCCCTCGACGACAACGTGCTGCCGGCCGTGCAGGAGAAGTTCGCGAAGACCTATCGCGCCGCGGGCGGCGACGTGCAGTACGAGCTCTTCAAGGACTCGGTGCACGAATGGGTCGCCGAGCCCGGTCCCCAGACGACGCGCGCGCACGAGATGGTGAAGGCGTTCATCGCCCGGCAGCTCGCTGCCTGATCCGGGGTCAGGCACCGATTAATCGGGAAATCGGTGCCTGACCCCGATTATCGGAAGATGCGGCGTGATCCCCTGTTCCTGATCATCGCCGGCGCCATCACGGCGCTGTTTCTGCCGTTCGCGATCGCTTTCCCGCCAACCTCGCTGGAGAAGCTCGCGGCGGTCGCGGCACTCGTGCTGGTCGCGGCGGGAATCTCGGCGCTGATATTGAAGCTGCGCGGGAAATCGGGGACCGGTACGTAGTTATTTCGACAGCAGCCGCAGCACCCGGTACGCGGGCACCGGGCGGCGCAGTCCCTTCAGGTTTAGCTCTCCCACCTGCTCGACCTCGGCGAGCTCGCTGGTCGCCGCGTGCACCCGCTGGCTGATCAGGATCTCGCCGCCGGCCGCTTCGGCGCAAAGCCGCGCGGCGACGTTGGTCACCGTGCCGATGGCGCCGTAGTCGAGCCGTCCTTCGAAGCCGATGGTGCCGATGGTGGCGTAGCCCTGCGCGACGCCGATGCCGGCACGCAGCTCGTACCCGAGCTTGTGCCACCGCGCGGCGAGCTCCTCGGCCTGGGCCCGCATCGCAACCGTCATGCGCAGCGCCCGCTCCGCGGGGTTCGGGACCGGCACCGGGTCGTTGAAGAAGATCATCATGCCGTCGCCGGCGAAGCGCTCGAGCGTGCCGCCGTGCGCGACGATCAGCTCGCCCATGCGCGCGTGATACTCGCGCAGCACGCTCATCACGTCCTCCGGCTCGGCCACCTCGGCGAACGCGGTGAAGCCGCGCAGGTCGAGGAACACCACCGTCACCTCGCGGCGATGCGAGGCGAGCGGGTCGCCGGCGCCGCCCTGCACGATCAGCTCGGCGAGCTGCGGCGAGACGAAGCGCTTCAAGCGGCCAAGGCGCTCGAGCTCGGCGAGCTGCGTCCTGACGCGCTCTTCGAGCGTCGCGTTCCAGCGCTCGAGCTCGACCGCCTGCGCCTTCACGGTGTCGTGCAGCGACTTGATGCGCAGCATCGACCTGACGCGCGCGGAGAGCGCCTGGCCGTCGATCGGCTTGGTGAGGTAGTCGTCGCCGCCCGCTTCGAAGCCGGCCACGATGTCCTTGGCGTCCGTGAGCGCAGTGACCATGATGATCGGCATGAACGAAAGGCTGGCATCGCCTTTCAGGCGTCGGCACACCTCGATGCCGTCCACCTTCGGCATCATGATGTCGAGCAGGACGAGATCGGGCGTCGCCTCGTGCGCGAGCGCGAGCGCCTCCTCGCCGTCGCGCGCGACGAGCACCTCGTAGCCGTCACGCGCGAGCCGGGCCTCGAGCATGCGCACGTTCGCGGGCGTGTCGTCCGCCACGAGGATGCGGGCGGGGTTCCTCAAGCGCGTGGGAGTATACTCGCCGCGCTCCGATGCGGCTCGATCGCACAGATCCGCTGGCGGCATTTCTGCTTCGTACTCCGATCGGGGCGCTGGTCCGTTGGGTCGCGCGCGTGCGCGCCTCGGTGCAGCGCAAGCTTCTGGTCGCGTTCCTCCTGATCACGCTGCTCTTCATGGCGATGGGCGCGTTCAGCCTGTTCACGATCCGCGAGATGTCGCGTCAGAGCGAGCTGCTCGACCGCGCGCACCAGCGCCTCGAGAGCGCCCAGGATATTCATCACTCGCTCGCCATGCAGATGCACCTCACGGCGATGGCGCTGCTCGTGCGCGACGAGGCGGCGGTCGCTTCGGTGCTGCGCGAGAACAACCGCTTCAACGAGGCGCTGGCGCGTCTGGAGGCCGCGGTCGAGGAACCCGAGCGCGCCGCCATCCAGAAGGTGCGCGCGAGCCAGGAGGAGGCGATGGCGGTCGTCGCCGACATCGCCAATCTGGTGCGCGACGGCAAGATCGCCGCCGCGACGCAGCTGCACGGCAGCCGCGAGGATCCGCTGTACCGCTCGATCGACGCGCGGGTGTCGGAAATGGTGCAGCGGGAGAACGCGCGCATGGTGAGCCTGCGCGACGGCCTGCGCGCCGCGCAGCAGCGCTCGCTCCTCGTCATGACGACCTTCGCCGCAATTTCGGTGCTGCTCGCGCTCGCCGGCGGCTTCGTCGTCTCCTGGGCGCTGATCCAGCCGGTGTACGCGGCGCACGGCTTCCTGAACGACCTCGCGAGCGGCCGCTTCGGCGGCACGATCGTCGTGCCCAACCGCGACGAGTTCGGTGAGCTCGCCGCGCGGCTCAGCGCCACTTCGCGCGAGCTGGCACGGCTGGACAGCGAGCAGCGGCGCGCGGCGCAGGAGCTGGTCGCGCTCAACGCGAAGCTCGAGCAGGCGAGCAAGGCGAAGTCGGAGTTCCTCGCCAACATGAGCCATGAGCTCCGCACGCCGCTCAACGCCATTCTCGGCTTCACCGAGATGCTGGCCGACGGCCTCTACGGGCCGGTGCCGGCCGAGTTCAAGGAGCCGCTCGCCGACATCCAGACCAACGGCCGCCACCTGCTGCGCCTGATCAACGACGTGCTCGATCTCTCGAAGATCGAAGCGGGCCGCATGGAGCTCGCGGTGGAGGCGTATTCGGCGCAGGAAATCGTCGGCATGGTGCGCACCTCGCTGCGCTCGCTCGCGGAGGAGAAGGGGCTGGAATTCAAGACCGAGCTCGACGCCGGCCTCCCCGAGGTGATGCTGGGCGACGCTCGGCGCATCACCCAATGCCTGCTGAACCTCGCCGGCAACGCGCTCAAGTTCACCAAGCGCGGCGGCGTCACCATCCGCGTTGCTCGTGACGGCGAAGCGGTGCGCTACAGCGTCGCCGACACCGGCATCGGCATCCCGCCGGAACAGCTGGCCGAGGTGTTCGGCGAGTTCCGCCAGGTCGATGCCACGGTCACGCGCGAGTTCGGCGGCTCGGGTCTGGGCCTCAGCATCACCAAGAAGTTCGTCGAGATGCACGGCGGCCGTATCTGGGTCGAAAGCCGGCTGGGCGAGGGTTCCACCTTCCACTTCACCATACCGCTCGAGAGCGCCGCGGTGGCGAGCACGCTATGAGCCAGAAGACCATCCTGTATGTCGAGGACAACGAGTTCAACCGCAAGATCATCCGCCAGCTCCTCGCGCAGACCAGCTATCGCCTGCGCGAGGCGCACGACGGCGAGAGTGGCGTGCGCGCCGCCCTGGAGGAGCTGCCCGATCTCATCCTGATGGACGTGCAGCTGCCGAAGATCTCGGGGCTCGAAGCGACACGGCGGTTGCGCGCCGATGCGCGGACCGCGGCGGTACCGATCATCATCGTCACTTCCTACGCCCTCGACGGCGACGCGCAGAAAGCGAAGGACGCCGGCGCCACGGCCTACCTGGCGAAGCCCTACAGCCCGCGCGATCTGCTCGCCAAGATCCGCGAGATCATTCCCGAAGCCTGACCTATACGGAGGCGCACATGAGATTGATGCGCAGTGCGGCGCTCGTCGCCGCGACGGCAGCGGCGTCGCTCGCCGCCGCCACCGGCCAGGAGGAGCAGTTCACGCCGGAGTTCAAGGAGATCCATTCCTCCTACGACGCCAAGCACACGCCGAAGCTCTCCGCGCCCGACAAGGTGAAGCGCGGCGAGTGGTTCGACGTCAGCGTCGCGGTAGGCGCGGGCGGCGAGCACCCCTCGCTCTCCGAGCACCACATTCGCTATATCGCCCTCTACAAGGACTCGGCCGAGATCGCGCGCGTCTACCTGCACCCGGTCTACTCGGCGCCGCGGGTGACGTTCACCATTGCGCTGGACGAAAGCGGCACGCTGCGCGCGCTCGCCGAGCCGACCCACTCGGCCGCCTGGGAGAGCTCGAAGAAAATTACCGTGACGCCTTGAGCGTCTTCGCCTCGAAGCTCGCCGCGCCACCCTGCTCGCCGACCTCGACTTCGCGCGTGAGCTCACCGAGCACCTCGTGCCACATCCGCAGCCGGTAGCGGCCGGGCGGCACGCCGGCGATGCGGAAGGCGCCCGCGCCATCGCTCACCGCGTAGTACGGGTGCTCGGCGACCACCACCCAGCTCTTCATCCATGAATGCAGGTCGCAGGTGATGGTGACGAGCTCCGGCTTCGTGAAGGTGATCGGGATCGTGCGTCCGCGCGGCTGGGTGCGGTTGAACGAGGGGTTTTCCCTGCTCGCACTATGCAGGTTGTGGAGCAGCCGATCGCTGTTGAGGAAGTCCACCGTGCCGCCCACGGGGACGACCACTACGCGCGGCGCGAACACGCAGCCCTTCTGATCCATCTCGATCTTGGGCAGCTCGGCCGGCCATTTCGCACCCGCGGGCGGATTGTCGATCCATACCACCGCGGACTGCACGCCGCGCTTGGGGCCGAGCACCAGATCGTCCGGCTCCTTCTCCTTGCCGCAGATGTACTGGTCGATGGTGATCGGCACTTTCGGGCGCTCGGGGAGCTGTCCCGTGAAGCTCACCGTCCCGGTGATGTCGCCAGCCTGCACCGTGCCGGCCACCACCATGCCGATCACGCAAAGCAGAGTCCTTTTCATGGACCCCGCACTATACCGAAACGGGCCTTCAGCCGCGGAAGATGTCTTCCGGCAGGAGCGCGCACACGGTGACGTTCGGTACATCGACCACGTTGGAGACGCGCAGGTCGACGGCGACGCTGCAGATGACGTAGGCCTGCTCGCGCGAATAGCCCCGTTCCTCGAGCAGTTGAATCATCTCGATGACCGCGTTTCGCGCCGCGAGCGTGAGATCTTCGCACTCTTGCGTTCCATCATCGCGCACCGGCATCCCCATGGTAGCGATGAAATTGCTCGGTGCGGCCCACTCAGGCGGCGCAAACTGGCCGGGGTGCGCGAACCTTGGCCAGCGTATGCTCTTGCGCGCGGCTTCGCCGCTGTGAATCCGAAAGCGCACCGCCACCGTGGCACCCATCTCGATGGCGCTGATGCAACACTCGCCATCTCCTTGCGCGAAATGGGCGTCGCCGACCGAGTAGAGCGCGCCCGGCACGCTGACGGGGATGTAGAGACGCGAGCCGCGGGTGAGTTGTTTGATGTCGACATTGCCGCAGTTCTCGCGTGGCGGCGCCGTGCGCAGGCCTTCGCGCGCGATCGCCTCAGTCGTGGGTATGGCGTCCTCGGCATCGGGCGGCCAGGCGATGCCGCCCCGCGCACGAAGATCCGCCTCGCGCCGGCTCCACTGCTGGAGTTGCTCGCGAGAGGGCGCAAGACCGGCGGTTCCCATGAAGGCACCGCAGGGAATTCTGACGCCGGGGATCTGCTTTGACTTGGCCCAACCGTCGGCCATGTCCCAATGGACCAGGAAGCTGGTCGGAAACAGGTCCCGGAGCAGCCCGGCTCCCGGATAAAACCGTGTCCAGCCGTGAGCCTGAGGCTCGATGTCGAGGTACTCGATCTCGAGAAGATCTCCGGGCGCCGCGCCATCGATGTAGATCGGGCCGGTGAGGGGATGCGCGACCTTCTGGTCGTGCCGGGCGAGATCATCCACCTTTGTCGTCGGGTGGATCTGACCGTCTCGGGCGTCGCGGGTCTCCAGCACGACTTCTTCGCCGGGCTCAACAGAGAGAATGGGAGGGATGTCCGGATGCCAGCGATTGTGCCCCGTCCAGGGCTCGTC
>DASREB010000107.1:0-14739 GCA_035652275.1 Burkholderiales bacterium | reverse complement strand
CCCGGTGGTGATCGGCGCGAGCGGCTTGATGACGCTGGTGGAGTTCGGCGCGGACAAGCTGCCGTGGCTCGACAGCATCTGGGACGCGGTGCACAGCTTCATCCGCATCCCGGCAGGTGCAGCGCTCGCAGCGCTCGCGTTTGGCGATTCCAGCAACGCCGTGATGGTCGCTGCGGCGATCCTCGGCGGCAGCGTCGCGGCTGCGATGCATGCGGCCAAGGCCGGCGCGCGCGCCGCCATTAACTTGTCGCCTGAACCGTTCTCGAACTGGGCGGCATCGCTCTCCGAGGATGCGCTCGTCCCGCTGGGACTCTGGCTGGCGGTCGCGCACCCGCTGATTTTCTTTGTGCTGCTCGCCGCGTGCCTCGTCGGGGTGGTGATGCTTTTCCGCCTGCTATGGCGCGGCGTTCAGCATCTCACGAAGAGGTCCGCCACTTGATCGAGCAGCCGACCGAGGGATGCTGCTCCTGCGGGCCGCTACCCGTAGTGGCGATCTGCACCATGGCGTCGAAGAGCTCGCGGCGCGCGCTCGGCACCGCCTCGCGGCGCGAGGCGTCGAGCCGGCCGTGGTACTGCAGCTCGAGAGCAGCGTTGTAGCCGTAGAACTCCGGCGTGCAGACCACGCCATAGGCCCGCGCGACGTCCTGGGTCTCGTCGATCACGTAAGGGAACGGGAAGCGCTTTTCCGCGGCGACGCGCTTCATGTTGTCGAACGAGTCCTCGCGATAGTCGCTCGGATCGTTCGGCATGATGGCGATCGAGCCGATGCCCTTGGCGGCAAGTTCCCGGGTATCGCGGATGATGCGATCGAGTACCGCCTTCACGTACGGGCAATGGTTGCAGATGAACATCACCAGCAGGCCGTTCGCTCCGCTGGCGCTCGCCGGGCTGTAGCGGCGGCCATCGACGCCCAGCAGGTCGAAGTCCGGTGCCTTCATGCAAAAATCCTAGCATGCCGCGCTTCTACGTCGACGCCGCGCTGCGCGCGGGCATGAGCTGCGTGCTGCCCGAAGAAAGCGCGCATCACGCAGTGCACGTGCTGCGCGTGCGCGCAGGCGACGACATCACGCTCTTCAATGGTCAAGGCGGCGAATACGCGGCGCGCATCGCGTCGATCGAGCGGCTGAAGGTGCTGGTCGACGTCCTCGCACACCACCCTATCGAGCGCGAAGCACCGCTGCGCATGGTGCTGGCGCAAGGCATCTCGAGCGGCGAGCGCATGGACTTCACCGTGCGCAAAAGCGTGGAGCTCGGCGTAGCGGAGATCCAACCGCTGCTCGCGGCGGCGTCAGTCGCCCGGCCGAAGGGCGAGCGCGCGGCTCTGCGCCACGCGCACTGGCAGAAGGTGGCGATCGCCGCCTGCGAGCAATGCGGCCGCAATCGCATTCCAACGGTGCAAGCGCCGGTGGCAGCGCTGGATTACCGCGGCGGCGCTGGAACCCGGATCCTGCTCGCACCGTCGGCGGAGCTGCGCTTCTCCGCGGCTTGCAAGGCGGGCAGCGAATTCACCATCGCCGCCGGCCCGGAGGCGGGCTTCAGTGCCGAGGAAGAAGCAGCGCTCGCGAACGCGGGCTTCGTGCCGGCGCGGCTCGGCGCGCGGGTGCTGCGCACCGAGACGGCGGGGATTGCAGCCCTGTCGGCGCTTAGCGCGCTACGGGGAGACTTCTAGACAGCAGGTCGGCGAGCTGCGTGTTGCCGTTTTCGCGCGCGATGTCGACGGCGTTACGACCATTCCAGGTATGCGCACCGAGATTCACGCCGCGGCTGGCGATGAACAGCTCGACCGCAAGCTGGTCATTGCGCTTCACGGCGTCGAGAAACTGCCCCTCGTCGTAGTAGCGCAGACCCATCGCCGTGAGGTCCTTGCGCGCCTGAAGGCTGCGATCGACCGACACGCGATCGGCCACCGACGACACCGGATTCTTCAGCGCATAGCTGGCGATGTCCCGGCCGATCGACGCCATGCGCGCGCGATACTCCTCGGGCATCTCCGCGGTGGCGCCGGCAAACAGGCTCGCGAGCGCCTGGTTCGCCTCGAAGTTGCGCCCGGCGAGCAGGTCGGCCATCGCCTGATCGGGGTTGGGCTGCATGCCGATGCGCACGACCGTCTGCATCAGGGTGAGCATGTTGCCGAAAGCGGTCCAGTCCGGGTCGTCGTTCGCCGCCGCGTGAGCGGGGATGGCGAGCGCGAGCACCGGAGCGATCAAGAGCGTACGGATCAATTTCATGATTGCTTCCTCCGGTGCGAAGCATAGCGCGCCGAGCGCGCCGCGGATTAGCCCGTACAATTTGAAAAAAATACAATGGCTACGCCTCAGCATCCTGAAGCGTTCGTCCGCTGGCTGCGCCAGGTGGCGCCCTATGTGCACGCCTTCCGCGGCCGCACCTTCGTGGTGGCGTTCGGCGGCGAGCTCTTCACTGAGCGCACGCGCTTTCTCGCCTTCGTCCACGACCTGAACCTGCTCGCCGCGCTTGGCATCCGGCTCGTGCTCGTACACGGCGCGCGCCCGCAGATCGAGGCGACGCTGAAGGCGAAGGGCGTGCGCTCGCGCTATGCGCAGGGCCTGCGCATTACCGACGAGGCGGCGCTCACCGCGGTCAAGGAAGCGGCCGGGGTGCTGCGCATCGAGATCGAGGCGGTGCTGTCGCAGGGGCTGCCGAGCTCGCCGATGGCGGGCGCGCAGATTCGCGTCAATTCCGGCAACTTCATCACCGCCCGGCCGATCGGCGTGCGCAAGGGCGTCGACTTCCAGTACACGGGCGCGGTGCGCAAGGTCGATGCGGCCGCGATTCGCGGCGCACTGGACGATGGCGAAGTGGTGCTGGTCGCGCACGTCGGCTATTCGCCCACCGGTGAGGTCTTCAACATCGCGTGGGAAGACGTCGCGGAGAACGTGGCGGCAGCGCTGCGCGCCGAGAAGCTCCTCATGTTCACCGACAAGCTGCCGACTAATCGACGCGGCGACGTGGTGAGCGAATTGACGGCGCACGATGCCGAGGCGCTGGCAAAGAAGGGCGACCTCACCGCCCAGACCATGCGGGCGATCGAGCACGCGGTACGCGCTCTCGGCGCCGGCGTCGGCCGGGCGCATCTGCTGTCGCGCCGCGTACCGGGCTCGCTCCTCCTCGAGCTCTTCACGCATACCGGCGTGGGCACCATGATCACCGCGGACACGCTGGAGAAACTGCGGCCGGCGCGCATCGAGGATGTCGGCGGCATGCTGGCGCTGATCGAGCCGCTCGAAGCGGACGGCACGCTGGTGAAACGCAGCCGCGAGCTGCTCGAAGCCGAGATCGGCAATTTCGTCGTGGTCGAGCACGATGGTGCGATCCGCGGCTGTGCCGCGCTCTATCCATTTCCCGACGCGAAGAGCGCCGAGTTCGCCTGCCTCGCGGTGGCACCCGAGTATCGGGACGCGGGCTACGGCGAACGGATGCTGCATGCCTGCGAAGAGCGCGCCAAAAGCCTGAAGCTGCGCAGGCTCTTCGCCCTGACCACGCACGCCGCGCACTGGTTTCTCGAGCAGGGCTTTCGGCCCGCGGACGTGACCGCGCTGCCTTCGCAGCGCCAGGCGCTCTACAACTGGCGCCGCGGCTCGAAGGTGTTTTTGAAGCGCATCTAGGAGCGGGGATCCTCGCCACACCCCTCGTATAATCGTGCGATGCCTAGGATGGTGAAGTGCGTGAAGCTCGGCCGCGAAGCCGAGGGCCTCGAATTCCCGCCCTACCCGGGTGAGCTCGGCAAGCGCATCTGGCAGAACGTCTCCAAGGAAGCGTGGCAGCAATGGCTGCGCCAGCAGACCATGCTGGTCAACGAGAACCGCCTCAACCTGGCCGATCCGCGGGCGCGCAAATACCTGATGGAGCAGACCGAGCGGCATTTCTTCGGCGCGGGCGCCGACGTCGCTTCGGGCTACGTGCCGCCGGACAAGTGAAGCGCATCGCCGAGCTCTGGGACGACTCGATCGTCCCGGCGCTGACCGAATACATCCGCATCCCCGCGAAGTCGCCGCACTTCGACCGCGACTGGCAGGCGCACGGCCACATCGAGCAGGCGGCACGCCTTGCCGCCCAGTGGTGCGAACGGCACGCGCTGCAGGGCATGCAGCTCGAGATCGTGCGGCTCGCCGGACGCACGCCGTGCCTCTTCATCGACGTGCCGGGCACCCAGAAATCCGCCGATACGGTGCTGCTCTACGGCCACCTCGACAAGCAGCCGGAGATGGTCGGCTGGCGCAGCGGCCTCGGGCCGTGGACACCGGTGCTGCAGGAGGGAAAGCTCTACGGCCGCGGTGCTGCGGACGACGGCTATGCGGTGTTCTGTGCGATGGCAGCGCTGCGCCAGCTGCGCGAGGACCAGCGCCCGCACCGGCGCTGCGTGATTCTCATCGAATGCTGCGAGGAGAGCGGCAGCTACGATCTGCCGGCGTACCTCGATGCTCTCGCGCCGCGCATCGGCACGCCGTCGCTCGTCATCGGCCTCGATTCCGGCTGCGGCAACTACCAGCAGCTCTGGGGGACGACGTCGCTGCGTGGTTTGGTCAACGGTGTGCTGACAGTCGAGGTCCTGACCGAAGGCGTGCATTCCGGCGACGCGAGCGGCGTCGTCGCCTCGAGCTTCCGCATCGCCCGCGCGCTCCTCGACCGTATCGACGATTCCACCACCGGCCTGGTGCGCGACGCGGCGCTGCACGCCACCATTCCGGATGAGCGCAAGCAACAGGCGCGCAATGCGGCGAAGGTGCTCGGCGAAGAAGTGTGGCGCAAGTTCCCCTTCGTCGACGGCATGCGCCCGATGGCGAGCGACATCGCCGAGCTGATCCTGAATCGTACGTGGCGTCCGATGCTCGCCATCACCGGCGCCGATGGCCTGCCGCTGCCGGCGAGCGCCGGCAACGTGCTGCGGCCGAAGACGGAGCTTGTGCTGTCGCTGCGCCTGCCGCCGACCCTGAATGCCGAGCGCGCCGCGCAGCGGGTGAAGGCGCTGCTGGAAGCCGATGCCCCGTACGGCGCCCGCGTGCGCTTCGAGTACGGCCAGGCCGCAACCGGCTGGAATGCGCCGCCGACCGCGCCGTGGCTCGAGCGCGCGGTGGACGAGGCGTCACGCCGCCATTACAGCGCGCCCGCAATGTGGATGGGCGAAGGCGGCACCATTCCGTTCATGGCGATGCTTGGCGAGAAGTTTCCGCAGGCGCAGTTCTTCATCACCGGCGTGCTCGGTCCGCACTCGAATGCGCACGGGCCGAACGAGTTCCTGCACATCGATTACGCCAAGCGCCTCACCGCGTGCGTCGCCGACGTGGTCACAGCGCACGCGAACTCGTAAGTATTTACTCAGCTTGACCTGAGCAGCCGGCGGCGAAACGCTGCCGCGAGTATTGCCAGCCCCAGAGCGGAAATTCCGAACACCGGCGTGATGCCGAAGGTATCGGCGAGCTGCGAGGCGAGCCACACACCGCTCGCCTGCCCCATGAAGAGAAACGTCGCGAAGAGCGCGACGGCGGAACCCCGAGCGGTCGGCGCCACCTGCGTGAGCCTCGCCTGCAGCGTGGTGTGGAACATATAGAAGCCGCCGCCGATCGCCCCCAGGGCAAGCGCTGCCAGCACGAGCCACGGACTCATCGCCAGCAGCGCGTAACCGCCGGCGAGCGCGCCGCCGCCAAGCGTGGCGAGGCCGATCTCGCCGAAGCGGCGCAGCGCCCGCGGCGCCACGGTCGCATAGATCAGTCCGCCGATCGCGTAGATCGCAACCAGGCCGCCCGCCGCGGCCGGCCCGACCGCGAAGCGTCGCTGAAAGTACAGCGCCACGAAGGCGAGCGCGCCGAAAATCAGCAATCCCTCGGAAAATCCGATCGCGAGCAGACCCCGCACCGAGCGCTCCAGCAGCAGCCGCGGCATGCGGGCGAAGCTCTGGCGAATGCCGGCGCGCCGCGGTGGCGGCGGCTGCCGCAGTGCTTCGACGGTGAGCAGAACGGCGATGACAAGCAGCACCGCCGCCAGCAGCACGAAGATGGCGCGCCAGCCGTAGCGCTCGGCAAGCGAGCCGGCCGCCGCGGCACCGAAGCCGATGCCCACCATCTGGCCGATGAGAAATCGCGCGAGCACCGACTGGCGCTCGGCGTACGGAAAGGTGTCGCCGATCCACGCGAGCGACAGCGGAATAAAGGCACCGATCGTCGCTCCGGCCACAAAGCGCGCCGCCACCAGCGTGCGCAAATCGGGCGCGATCGCGCAGGCGAGCGAGCCCAGGGCCGAGACGAATGCCGCGGCCGCGATCGTGCGATAGCGCCCATAGCGGTCGCCAAGCGGCCCGCAGACCACCTGTAGAAGACCGTACGCGAGCGCGAAGCCGGTCACGGCGGCGGCGGCCGCGCCGGTAGTGACCTCATAGTCCTCCGCGATCAGCGGCAGCAGCGGGTCGGTGGCGCGCAGGCTCGCCGAGCTCGTGAACGCCGCGAGCGAAAGGAGAAAGACGTCGCGCCGCAACTAAAGGCGCTTGGCCGTCAGCGTGCGCACGCCGGCGGGCTCGGCGAGGAGCAGCACGTCTGCCGGCCGCCGCGCGAAGATGCCGTTGGTGACGACGCCGGCGATATTGTTGAGCTCCGCTTCCATCGCCGGCGGATCGAGCAGCGTCAGGCCGTGACAGTCGAGGATCAGGTTGCCGTTGTCGGTCTTGTAGTTTTCGCGCAGCACCGGCTGCGCGCCGCGCTTGAGCATCTCGCGTCCCACGTGGCTGCGCGCCGTCGGGATCACTTCCAGCGGCAGCGGGAACTTGCCCAGTACGGGAACCAATTTCGAACCATCGCAAATGCAGACGAACTTCTTCGCCACCGCGGCGACGATCTTCTCGCGCGTCAGCGCGCCGCCGCCGCCCTTGATCATCTGCAGGTGCTCGGTGACCTCGTCGGCACCGTCGACGTAGACCGGCAGCTCATTGACCGCATTCAAGTCGTAGACGCGAATGCCGTGGCTCTTCAGCCGCGCGGCGCTCGCTTCCGATGCCGCGACGGCGCCGTCGATGCGACCCTTGATCGTCGCGAGCGCATCGATGAACAGGTTGACGGTGGAGCCCGAACCCACGCCGATCACGCCTTCCTGCGCATACTGCAGAGCGGCTTGGGCCACCTGCCGCTTCAGGTCATCCTGCCTCATGAGAGGAGCAGCGTTCCGGCGCCGAGCGCGATGAGCGCCGCGCCGCAGGCGCGCGCGGTGATGCGCCCCGCGGGCAGCAGCTTCTCAACGAGAACGAACGCCGCGATCGCCGCTACCCACGCAAGGTTCATGACGCCTACCGCGAAGAGCAGGAGCATCAGCAGCGCACAGCAGCCCACGCAGTACGCGCCATGGCTCATCCCCATGCGCAGCGCGCCGAGCTTCCCCGCTCGCCAGTGGGTCATAAAGAACGGCAGCGGCGCGCGGCACTTGCTCAGGCAGCGGTCTTTGAGCGGCGTGAGCTGATAGATGCCCGCAGCGCTCAACAGTAGCGCGCTCAAGGCTTTGCTCGACGAGCTCAACATGGCATCGAGCAGCGATGCGTGCTGCAGCAGTGCCTGCAGCAGCGCCGCGCCCAGGCTGAACGCCGCCCACACCAGCAGATAGCCGGCAACGAAGATCCACACCGCGGGCAGCACGCTGCCGCGCTCGGCGTGCTTTTGTACCATGGCGCCGTAGAGCAGGATCGTCGGCGCGGCGCTTGGCAGCATCATCCCGGCCATCATCACCGCCCACATGAGAAAGACGAGGGCCACGCCGAGCGCGTCCGGCGTCGTCATGGCCGGCATGTTCATCGCCATGCCGGGCATCTCCACGGCGCTCATGTGCATGGCGGCGGCTTGCCGCCACAGCCACAGCCAGGCGAGGGCGACGACGCCCGCCAGGCTGAGGACGACGACGAGACGCTCGCGCGCTAGGCGCTCCACGCGAAAGGCGCGAAGTGGCCGTTGCGCGTGCCGCTCGAATCGTTCCAGCGGATGCCGAAGGCGTCGAACTTGCTGCGCGTCGCCTTGGCGAGCGCGAGCCGGCTGTTCACCGGGTGGCAGGTGTTGTCGAGATAGATCGGCTCGCCGGGACGCGCCGGCCCCGGCACCCCTTCGATCGACTGATCGATCAGCTCGCCCGCGGTCACCCGGAAGTGCATCCCGTCCTTCTCGAAGCGGATCGGCCGCTTCTCGACGCCCGCCACTTTGCCGACCAATGGCCCGAGCGCCGCCATCGGTCCGCCTGCGGCGCCGGTGGCGATGTCGGCAATCGCCTTGACCTGCGCCTCCGAGGCGCGCTGATCGACGATCAGCCCCACCGTCATGTTGCCTTCGGCCATCGCACCCGGTGAATGCAGCAGGACGATGAACGATAGACCCTCCAGCTTGACACCGTCCTTCTCGCCTTTGTCGATGCGCATCGCGATCGCGGCCTTGCAGTCGCCTTCGCTCGGGCGCGCGGTCAGGTTGGAACCGATGCACGGGCAGAGAAAGGTGCAATTGCAGCTTTCCATGTACTGTCCTTCGATGCGCCAGCCGGCCATGACCTCCTCCAAACAAGCGGGAAAATTTAGATTACACCTCGCCGCGACGAAGCCACAAGAGCTTAAGCGACCTTGATCCTTCAGCGCTTGCGCTGCGGTGGCAGGTCGGTGCAAACACCCTCGAAAAGCTCGGCCGCCATGCCGACCGATTCGCTCGTCGTCGGATGTGGATGGATGGTCTTGCCGATGTCGGTGGCATCCGCGCCCATCTCGACCGCGAGCGCGATCTCGCTGATCAGATCGCCGGCCCCAAGTCCGACGATGCCGCCGCCGAGCAGGCGATGATTGTCGGCATCGAAGATGAGCTTGGTAAAGCCTTCGTCGCGCGCATTGGCGATCGCGCGCCCCGAGGCCGACCATGGAAACTTGGCCATGCCCACCTTGGTGCCGGCCTTCTTCGCCTCGTCCTCGGTGAGCCCGACCCAGGCGATCTCGGGATCGGTGTAGGCCACCGAGGGAATCACCCGCGCGTCGAAGTACGCCTTCTCGCCTGCCGCGGCTTCGGCGGCGACATGCGCTTCGTGCACCGCCTTGTGCGCAAGCATCGGATTGCGGGTGACGTCGCCGATCGCATAGATGTGCGGCACATTGGTGCGCATCTGCTGATCGGTCTCGATAAAGCCGCGCTCGGTAACCGCGACACCGGCCTTGTCGGCGCCGATCTTCTTGCCGTTCGGCACCCGGCCGACCGAGACCAGGATCATGTCGTAGGTCTGCGCTTCCTTGCCCTCGAACGACGCGCGCAGCCCCTTGGACGTTGCTTCCACCTTGGCGGTTTTGGTGTTGAGCATCACCTGGTCGAAGCGCTTGGCGTTGTACTTCTGCCAGACCGCGACGAGATCGCGATCGGCGCCGAGCATCAGCCCGTCCATCATCTCCACCACGTCGAGGCGCGTGCCGAGCGTCGAGTACACCGTGCCCATCTCGAGGCCGATGATGCCGCCGCCGATGATCAGCATCTTCTTCGGCACGCTCGGCAGCTCGAGCGCGCTGGTCGAGTCGAGGATGCGCGGATCGTCCGGCAGCTCATTTCCCCCGAGGCGCAGCTTGGCCGCCTGCGAGCCGACCGCGATGATGGCGTTGGCAAAGCGCAGCGAGCGCTTGTCGCCCTTCGCTTCGATGGAGAGCTCGTGCGGACCCGTGAACGCGGCGACGCCCTGCAGCACCGTTACCTTGCGCATCTTCGCCATGGCGGCGAGACCGCCGGTGAGCTTGCCCACCACCTTGCTCTTGAACGTGCGCAGCTTTGCGAGATCGAGCTTCGGCTCGCCGTAGCTCACACCGTGGTCGGCGAGCGCGCGAGCTGCATCCATGATCGAGGCGGTATGCAGCAGCGCTTTCGACGGAATGCAGCCGACGTTAAGGCACACGCCGCCGAGCGTGGAATAGCGCTCGACCAGCACGGTGCGCAATCCCAGGTCCGCCGCGCGGAAAGCCGCCGAGTAGCCGCCTGGTCCCGAGCCGATCACGACCATATCGCAATCGAAGTCGCCTTTCGCTGTGCTCGCGGGCGGCGCGCTCGGTGCCGCCGCCGGGCGCGAGGGTGGCGCAGCGTCCCTGGCGGCGGGCGGCTGCGCCTCGGCGGAATCGAGCAGCAGGATCGGCGAGCCCTGCGACACCTTGTCGCCAACCTTGACGCGCAGCTCCTTCACCGTGCCCGCGCCCGGCGACGGAATCTCCATCGTCGCCTTGTCGGACTCGAGCGTGATGAGCGACTGCTCCTTGGCGACGCTGTCGCCCGGCTTGACCAGCACCTCGATGACTTCGATGTTCTTGAAGTCCCCGATGTCGGGGACTTTTACTTCGGAGCTCGCCACTAGAGGATCAGCTTCCGGATATCCGAGAGCACCGAGACCAGGAACGTGGTGAAGCGCGCCGCGGTGGCGCCGTCGATCACGCGATGGTCGTAAGAGAGCGAGACGGGCAGCATGAGACGCGGCGCAAATTCCTTGCCGTTCCACACCGGGCGCATCGCGCCGCGCGACACGCCGAGGATCGCAACCTCCGGGGCATTGATGATCGGCGTGAAGTAGTTGCCGCCGATGCCGCCGAGGCTCGAGATCGAGAACGTGCCGCCCTGCAAATCAGCAGGCTTGAGCTTGCCGTCGCGCGCAACTTTGGAGATGTCGGCGAGCTCCTGCGCGAGATCGAACACCCCCTTGCGATCTGCGTCGCGCACCACCGGAACCACCAGGCCCCCGGGCGTGTCGACCGCCACACCGATGTGGTAGTAGTGCTTGATGATCAGGTTCTCGCCCGACTTGTCGAGCGAGGAATTGAATTGCGGAAATTGCTTCAACGCCGTGACGCACGCCTTGATCATGAAGGCGAGCATCGTCAGCTTGAAGCCGCGCTTCTCGGTCTCGGCGGTCTGCGCCTTGCGGAAGGCCTCGAGATCGGTGATGTCCGCGTCGTCGCACTGCGTGACGTGCGGAATCGAGATCCAGTTGCGGTGCAGGTAAGGCCCGGAAAGCTTCTGGATGCGCGAGAGCGGCTTCGCCTCGATCGGGCCGAACTTCGCGAAGTCGACCTCGGGCCAAGCCGGCAGATTGAACGGCAGCGCGCCGCCACCCTTCGCCGCCGGCGTCGCGCGCACCACGCCACCCGCCAGCGCGCCTTTGACGAACGCCTGCACATCGCCGTGCAGGATGCGGCCTTTCGGACCGCTGCCCTGCACCTGCGCGAGATCGACGCCGAGCTCGCGCGCGAACTTGCGAACCGACGGGCTCGCGTGCGGCTTCGCGCCGGGTTCCTCGCGCGGCGCCGCCGGGACGGGTTGTGGCGCGGCGGCCGGCCGTGTGCCGGCAGCCGCGGCAGCCGGCGTGCTCTTGGGCGCGTCTTGCTTCGGCGTCGGCCGCGGCTCGGCCGCGCGCGGCTCGGCGCGCTGGTCTGCGGCCTCGAGCACGAGGATCGGCGCGCCCTGCGACACCTTGTCGCCGGGCTTGATCTTCAGCTCCTTCACCACGCCGGCAGCAGGCGACGGAATCTCCATCGTCGCCTTGTCGGACTCGAGCGTAATGAGCGACTGTTCCTTCGCCACCTTGTCGCCGGGCTTGACCAGCACCTCGATCACTTCGACTTCCTTGAAGTCGCCGATGTCGGGCACGGCGACGGTCTGCGCAGCGCCGACGCCCGCCGGCGATGCCGATGCCGCCGCCGGCGCGGGGCTAGCGGCGCGCGGCGCCTCGCTCTTCTTCGGTGCCTCCGCGGTCCTGGGCGCCGCTTTCGCCGCCTCCTCCTGCGCATCGAGAAGGAGAATCGGTGAGCCCTGCGAAACCTTGTCGCCCGTTTTGACCTTGATCTCCTTCACTACCCCCGCGGAGGGCGACGGAATTTCCATCGTCGCCTTGTCCGATTCCAGCGTGATGAGCGACTGCTCTTTGGTGACGGCGTCGCCGGGCTTGACCAGCACTTCGATGACTTCAACATTCTTGAAGTCGCCGATGTCCGGGACGACGACCTGGTTCATACGGTGACCGGATCTGCCTTGTCGGGATCAATGCCGTACTTCTTGATTGCGTCGGCCACCGTCTTCGCCTTGCCCTCGCCCTGGTCGGCAAGCGCCTTCAGCGCGGCGATCGCCACGAACGAGCGATTCACCTCGAAGAAATAGCGCAGCTTCGAGCGGGAATCCGAGCGACCGAAGCCGTCGGTGCCGAGCACCCGATAGACGCGGTCCTTCGGCACGAACGGGCGGATCTGGTCGGCAAAGGTCTTGATGTAGTCGGAGGCCGCCACCACCGGCCCGGCCGGGCGCTGCTGCAGGCATTCGGTGATGTACGGCACGCGCGGCTTCGCCTCCGGGTGGAGCATGTTCCAGCGATCGACGGCGAGGCCGTTGCGCCTGAGCTCGGTAAAGCTGGTGGCGCTCCAGACGTCGGCGGCCACACCCCAGTCGGACTCGAGCAGCTGCGCCGCAGCCTCCACTTCGCGCAGGATCGTGCCGGAGCCCATCAGCTGCACGCGCAGCTTGTGCTTCGCTTTCGACTCGCGCAGAAGATAGGCCCCTTTCAGGATGCCGGTCTCCGCACCCTGCGGCATCGCCGGGTGCTCGTAGTTCTCGTTCATCAGGGTGAGGTAGTAGTAGATGTCCTCCTGGTTCCCCACCATGCGCCGCAAACCGTCCTGAATGATCACCGCGACCTCGTAGCCGTAGGTCGGGTCGTACGAAATGCAGTTCGGGATCACGGAGGACAGCACCTGCGAGTGGCCGTCCTCGTGTTGCAGGCCTTCGCCGTTCAGCGTGGTGCGACCGGCGGTGGCGCCGAGCAGGAAGCCGCGCGCGCGCTGATCGGCCGCCGCCCAGGCAAGATCGCCGATGCGCTGCAGGCCGAACATCGAATAGAAGACGTAGAACGGGACGGTGACGATGTTGGAGTGGCTGTACGAGGTCGCGGCGGCGATCCACGAGGAGAAGGCGCCGGCCTCGTTGATGCCCTCCTCGAGGATCTGGCCGCTCTTGTCCTCGCGGTAGTACATCACCTGGTCCTTGTCGACCGGCTCGTACTTCTGGCCCTCGGAGGAGTAGATGCCGAGCTGGCGGAACATGCCCTCCATGCCGAAGGTGCGCGCCTCGTCCGGCACGATCGGCACGATGTGCTTGCCGATCTCCTTGTCGCGGATCAGCGCGGTGAGCGCGCGCACGAAGGCCATGGTGGTGGAAATCTCGCGGCCTTCGCCCGAGCCTTTGAGCAGCTGGTCAAAGGCGGCGAGCGGCGGCACGGCCGGCGCCTTCTGCGCCTTCTGCCGGCGCTGCGGGATGAAGCCGCCGAGCGCCTTTCTGCGCTCGAGCATGTACTTCATCTCGGGCGCGTCAGGCGGCGGAATGTAGAACGGCACCTCCTTCTCGAGCTTCTCGTCCGGGATCGGGATGGCGAACTGGTCGCGCATCTCCTTGATGGTGGCGATGTCGACTTTCTTCAGCTGATGCGTCGGGTTCTTCGCCTGGCCCTGCTTGCCGAGACCGTAGCCCTTGATGGTCTTGGCGAGAATGACCGTCGGCTGTCCCTTGTGCTTCACTGCGGCGGCGTAGGCGGCGTAGACCTTGTGCGGGTCGTGGCCGCCGCGGTTCAGGCGCCAGATGTCCTCGTCGCTCAAGCGCGCCACCATCTCGAGGAGCTTCGGGTCCTTGCCGAAGAAGTGCTTGCGCACGAACGCGCCGTCGTTCGCCTTGTAGTTCTGGTACTCGCCGTCGACCGACTCCTCCATCACGCGCACGAGGCGCCCTTCCTTGTCGCGCGCGAGCAGCGGGTCCCAGTACGATCCCCAGATCACCTTGATCACGTTCCAGCCGGCACCGCGGAAGTCGCCCTCGAGCTCCTGGATGATCTTGCCGTTGCCGCGCACCGGGCCGTCGAGGCGTTGCAGGTTGCAGTTCACCACGAAGATCAGGTTGTCCAGCTTTTCGCGCGAAGCAAGGCCGATGGCGCCGAGCGATTCCGGCTCGTCCATCTCGCCGTCGCCGCAGAACACCCACACCTTGCGGTTGTCGGTCTGGGCGAGGCCGCGCGCCTGCAGATACTTGAGATAGCGCGCCATGTAGATAGCCTGGATCGGGCCGAGGCCCATCGACACGGTGGGGAACTGCCAGTAGTCCGGCATCAGCCATGGATGCGGGTACGAGGAGACGCCCTTGCCGTCGACTTCGCGCCGGAAGTTGAGCAGCCTTTCCTGCGAAAGGCGGCCCTCCATCAGCGAGCGCGCATAGACGCCGGGCGATGAATGCCCCTGGAAGTAGATCAGATCTCCCCCGTGTCCGTCGCTCGGCGCGTGCCAGAAATGCTGCTGTCCGGTGCCGAACAGCGTGCCGACCGAGGCGAAGCTCGCGATGTGGCCGCCGAGCTCGTCGTCGTTCTTGTTCGCCTGCACCACCATCACCATCGCGTTCCAGCGACAGATCGAGCGGATGCGCTCTTCGAGCGCGATATTGCCCGGCGAGTGCTCCTCCATGTGCGGAGGAATCGTGTTGACGTACGCCGTGTTCGGCGAGAACGGGATGTAGGCGCCCGAGCGGCGCGCCTTGTCGATCAACCGCTCGAGCAGATAGTGCGCGCGCTGCGGGCCTTCGCGCTCGAGCACCGCCTCCAGCGCATCGAGCCATTCCTGGGTCTCGAGCGCATCGGGATCGTTGGCGGCGGGAAACTGCGGCACGGCTGACATGGCGGCCTCGGTGTGTCGAATTTGTGCTGCGGGTGGGGCGCAAAGCTTAACCAGAAAAT
>DASREB010000106.1:0-3347 GCA_035652275.1 Burkholderiales bacterium | reverse complement strand
GCCGTTCAGCATGTAGACGACGTCCTCCGTTGCCACATTGCCGGAAGCGCCGGCCGCGTAGGGACAGCCGCCAAGCCCGGCGACCGATGCATCGAAGGTGCGCACGCCGAGCTCGAGCGAGGCGTAGATGTTGGCGAGCGCTTGGCCGTATGTGTCGTGGTAATGGCCGGCAAGCTTCGCCACCGGCACGCGTTCGGCGCAGGCGCTGATCATCGCCTTGGTCTTCGCCGGTGTGCCGGCGCCGATGGTGTCGCCGAGCGAGATCTCGTAGCACCCCATCGCGTACAGCGCGGCGGCCACGTCAGCGACGCGCCCGGGTGCGATCTCGCCCTCGTACGGACATCGGAGCACGCAGGAGATGTAGCCGCGCACCTTGATGCCGTGCTCGCGCGCTGCTTGCGCCACGGGCTGGAAGCGGTCCAGCGACTCGGCAATTGAGCAGTTAATGTTCTTCTGCGAAAAAGCCTCCGACGCCGCGCCAAAGATCGCCACCTCTTTCGCGCCCGCGGCGCGTGCGGCTTCGAAACCCTTGAGATTTGGCGCCAGCACCGGATAGTCGACGCCCGCTTTGCGGCGGATGCGTTCGAGAACTTCCGTGTGGTCCGCCATCTGCGGCACCCACTTCGGCGAGACGAATGCCGTTGCCTCGATCGCCGGCAGCCCGGCGTCGGCCAGCCGCTCGATCAGCTCGACCTTGACGGCCGTCGATACCTCGCCTGGCTCGTTCTGAAGCCCATCGCGCGGCCCGACCTCCACGATGCGCACCGTGTCGCTCATTCCAGCCGGATCAATTCTGCGCCTTCGACCACTTGCTCGCCCGCGCCATAGTGGATCTCCTTCACCATGCCGTCGGCCGGCGCGGTGATGGTGTGCTCCATCTTCATCGCCTCGAGGATGAGAAGCGGCGCGCCTTTCTTCACCTTCGCGCCCGGCTGGACCAGGAGCTTGATGACCCGGCCGGGCATCGGCGCGGCCAGCGTGCCGCTCGCGGCATCGAGGTCCAGGCCGGCGAGCTCTTGCTTCAGCGCCAGCGTCCAGCGCACGCCGTCGTGGAACACGTGCCAGTTGTGTCCGTCGCGCACCGTCTTTGCCTTGCTGACGTTCGGCCCGTAGGGCTCGCCGTCGATCGTCAGCCGGCGCCCGTGCTCACCGAAGGCCACGCGCACGCGATGCTCGCTGCCGCCGCTCGCGAAGACAAAGTCATGGTGCGACTCCGCGTTCAGCCGCCAGCCGTCGACGTCATGCCAGGGCGAATGCGGATCGCCCGAGCGCGCGGCGCGCTCCCGTGCAGTGGTCTCTTCGTGCGCGAGCTCGGCCAACGCCGCCGCCGCGAGCGCCGGCGCCGGAATGGCGCCGCGCCCGCGGAAGAGCTCGCTGCGATGGCGCTCGATGAGGCCGGTGTCGAGCTCGGCGCTGGCGAACGCCGCGCTGTCGCAAACGCGGCGCAGGAATTCAACGTTGGTCGTGACGCCCGCGATATGGGTTTCCCGCAGCGCCGCCGAGAGCTTGGCCAGCGCCGCGGCGCGATCGGCGCCATGCACGACGAGCTTGGCGATCAGCGGGTCGTACCAGGCGCTGATCTCGTCGCCCTCGCGCACACCGGTATCGACGCGGGCTTCGGCCGGGAAGCTGAGGTGCGCGAGCCGGCCCGTCGCCGGCAGGAAATCGCGCTCGGCATCCTCGGCGTAGATGCGCGCCTCGATGGCATGACCGCTGATGCGGACTGCCTCCTGCGTGAGCGGCAGGCGCTCGCCGGCGGCGACGCGCAGCTGCCATTCGACGAGGTCAAGCCCCGTGATCATCTCGGTCACCGGGTGCTCGACCTGCAGGCGCGTATTCATCTCCATGAAGTAGAAGCGTCCGTCCTGCTCGGTGATGAACTCGACCGTGCCGGCGCTGGTGTAGCCGACGGCTTTTGCCGCCGCCACGGCAGCCGCGGCCATTTCCTCGCGCTTCGCGAAGCGCGGTGCCGGCGCTTCTTCCAGCACCTTCTGGTGGCGCCGCTGCACCGAGCAATCGCGCTCATAGAGATGCAGCACATTCCCATGGGTGTCGCCGAACACCTGCATCTCGATGTGCCGCGGCCGCTCGAGATAGCGCTCGATCAGCACGCGCTCGTCGCCGAACGCCGCCTTCGCCTCGCGGCGCGCCGCCTCCAGCGCGCCGGCGAAGGCTTTGGGCTCGCTCACAATGCGCATTCCCTTGCCGCCGCCGCCAGCCGAGGGCTTGATGAGCACCGGATAGCCGACGCGCGTCGCCTCCTTCTCGAGGAACGCCGGCTCCTGGTTTTCGCCGTGATAGCCCGGAACCAGCGGCACGCCGGCCTTCTCCATCAGGCGCTTGGCCGCGGCCTTGTCGCCCATCGCCGCGATCGCCGCCGGCGTCGGGCCGATGAACACGATGCCCGCGCGCTGGCAGGCGGCGGCGAAGTCCTCGTTCTCGGCGAGAAATCCGTACCCGGGATGGATGGCTTGCGCGGCAGTGGCCTTGGCGGCGGCAAGTACAGCATCGATGTTGAGATAGCTTTCGGCCGCCGGTGGCGGGCCCAGGCGCTTTGCTTCGTCGGCGAGCTGCACATGCAGCGCGTTGCGGTCGGCGTCCGAATACACCGCCACGGTGGCGATGCCCAGGCGCCTCGCCGTGCGCATTACGCGGCAGGCTATCTCGCCGCGATTGGCGATCAGGACTTTGCGGAAAACCACTTCGGCCTGCGCTTCTCGAGGAACGACGCGATGCCTTCCTTGCCTTCCGGCGAAGCGCGGATCTCGGCGATGCGCCGCGCGGTGTCGCCTTTGAGCGCATCGTCGATCGGCCGGCCGGCAATGTCGCGCACCAGGTCCTTGATGCGCGCATGGGCGGCGGCGCTGCCGGCGAGCAGGTGCTCGAGCAACTGGGCGATGAACGCGTCCAGCTCGGCGGCTGGCACCAGGGCAGTGAGCAAGCCGATGCGCACAGCCTCCGCCGCGTCGAAGACCTCGGCTGTGAGGAAATAGCGGCTCGCCGCGCGCGGTCCGATCGCGCGCAGCACGTAGGGGCTGATGGTGGCGGGCGAAAGACCGAGCTTCGCTTCCGAGAAGCAGAACTTCGCCTCCGGCGTGCCGATGGCGATGTCGCAGGCCGCAACCAGCCCGGTGCCGCCGGCGAAGGCCGGCCCGTGCACGCGCGCGACGGTCGGCTTGTCGAGCCGGTCGAGCGACGCCAGCATGTCGGCGAGCGCGCGAGCGTCGCGCAGGTTCTCGTCGTAGCCGTAGCCGGCCATGCGCTTCATCCAGTTGAGATCGGCACCCGCGCAGAACGCCGGGCCGTTGCCGGCGAGCAGCACGACTCGCACGCTCGGATCGGCGTCG
>DASREB010000105.1:0-24907 GCA_035652275.1 Burkholderiales bacterium | reverse complement strand
CTGCACGCGCAAAGGGGGAAGCAGCGCAAGGCGCAGCTCGGTCGCCTCGCCGGCAAACGGCACCAGCCGCTCGCGCGCCCAGCGCTCGCGGTCGAGAAGCTGGTTAAGCAGAAAGCAAAAGGCCACCGCGGGGGTGGCCTTTGCCGGAGAAGTCGCGTCGCTCAATGCATCTGCTGGATGCCGGCGAGCAGCCAGCCGCTCGAGCCGTCGGCGGGCTTGACCAGGTTCCATACTTCTTCGAAGCCCACGGCGTCGGTGCCCGGGGTCTCGCGCACCATGCCGGAGAAACGCACCGCGGCCCAATGCCGATCGCGCTCGCTGGCGAGCTCGAGCAGGTCGGCATTCAGCGCCACGACGTCCGTCTGCTGCGCGCCGGCCGGCAGGTCACGGCGCAGCTCGTCGAACATCTCGCGCGTGGTGAATTCGCGGATTTCGTCCAGCCGTCCCGCATCGTTCGCGAGCTGCAGCTTGATGAAGTTCATCTTTGCCGTGCGCAGGAAGCCCGCGGTGTCGAAGCCCGCCGGCACGTGCGAGGCGCTCGCGCTGCTGGCGCTCGTCGGCTGCGAGGGCGGCGGCGCCGGCACCGTCTCGTCGCCAAGACCGGCGAGCTGCACCGGGCGTGGCCGCTCGGCGCGCCGCGCCATCGCGCTGCGAATTGCGAAGACGATTGCCACAGCGACTGCCGCCAGAAGCAGGAGGCCGAGCAAGCCGCTGCCGCCGAAGAGATAGCCGAGCAAGCCACCGAGTGCGAGGCCGCCAAGCAGCCCGCCAATCCCGCCCCAGCGGCTCGGCTGCTGCGGCGCGGCCTGCGGTTGTTGCGCCGGCTTTGCCGGCGCGGAAGCGGGCGGTGGGGCGACGTTGCGCTGGGTGCCAACCGATCGACCGCCGCCCAGGCGGCGCGCGTCAGCATCGGTCGCCACCAGGGCGGCGCCGAAAAAGATGAGCGAAATTCCAAGTAACCACTTACGCATATACAGACCTCCGGTGGCCCATGCTATCAAAATCGCACGGCGCGATGCACCGCGATGACGCCGGCCGCAAGGTTGTAGATCTCCACCGTGCCGAAACCCGCGGCCTCGAGCATGGTCTTCAGCGCCGCCTGGTCCGGATGCATGCGGATCGATTCGGCGAGGTAGCGATACGGTTCGCCCGAGCCCACCACGCGCTCGCCGAGCCACGGCAGCATGCGGAACGAGTAGAGATCGTAGAGCGGCTTGAGCGGGGCCCAGATGCGCGAGAACTCGAGCACCACGAGGCGGCCGCCTTTCTTCAGGACGCGCGCCATCTCGGCAAGCGCCCGCTCCTTGTGCGTCATGTTGCGCAGGCCGAAGCCGACGGTGACGCAGTCGAAATAGCCGGCCGCGAAGGGCAGGCGTTCGGCGTCGCACTGCACCGCGGGCGCCAGCACGCCGCCATCGAGCAGGCGATCGCGCCCGCGCTGCAGCATCTTGCGGTTGACGTCCGTCGCCCAGACCTCGCCCTGCGGCGCCACGCGCCGCGCGAGCGCCGCGGCGAGATCGCCGCTGCCCGCCGCGACGTCAAGCACGCGCTCGCCGGGACGCGGGCGCGCGCAGGCGATGGCGAATGCCTTCCAGTAGCGATGCAGGCCGAGCGACATGAGGTCGTTCATCACGTCGTAGCGTTCGGCGACCCGATCGAACACCTCGGCGACGCGGTCGGCTTTCTCCGCTTCGCGGACCTTGCGAAAACCGAAGTCGACTTCCCTGGTCATGGCTTACTCGCGCGTGGCACCCGCCTCCTTTACTTTGGCGAGGTATTGCGCCCAAAGTTTCTCCTGGTTCTCGCCAAGCTCGTACAGGTAGTCCCAGGAATAGATGCCGGTGCTGTGGCCGTCGGAAAAGACTGGCTGCACGGCGTACGAGCCGACCGGATCGAGCGAACGGATCTCGACATTGCGCTTGCCGGTCTGCAGCACTTCCTGTCCGGGCCCGTGGCCTTTCACCTCAGCCGAAGGCGAGTAGACGCGCAGGTACTCGTAAGGCAGCCGGAAGCTCTTGCCATCGGCGAACGCGATCTCCAGCACGCGCGATTTCTGGTGCAGCGTGATGAGCGTCGGCACGCGCTCGCTCACGACACCGGCTCGTAAGCCACGCGCTCGAAGTCGGCGCCGCGTTCCACGAGCTCGGTGAGGCGCACACGCGACGGGGTGTCGCCGTGAAGCTCGATCACGCGCTTCGGTTTGTACGATCCGGATGCCAGCACCAGCGACGCCGGCGAGTTGAGGGCCGGCGCGGCGCTGAGCGCAAGTGCTGGCACCCAGCTTTCCTGCTGGACATTGAGCCCGGTAGGGCGCACGGCGAGCGGCGTCGGTATGCCGGGCAGTAGCTTCACGCCCACATGCAGGTCACCGTTGTCCGCCGCCATCAGCCAGCGTACCTGCGCCAGCATGAACTGCTTGCCATCGGCCGGGCGCACCGCGACGAGCTGCCCGTGCGCCAGGCGCTTGCCGGCCTGCCCGGCGGCGCGCACCAGGCGCAGCCCCTGGGCGCTCTGGTCTTCGATCTGCCACTGCTCGATGAAGAACCCGTGGTCGCCGCTGTAGTCCTCTTCCGTCCGCGTGCTGATCCGCCCGAAGGTGGCGATCTCTGCGCGCTGCTGCTGTGTGAGCTCGGTCTGCGCCTCGCCCGGCGTGCGGAACAGGCGCCCGGAGATGTAGTGGCTGATGGCCGGCAGCTCGCTGCAGAGCTCCGCAGCCGGTCCACCAGCGCGCCGGTCTGGCGCGCGCGGGGTGCGCGCCGCGCACCATTGCCGGTAAAGGTGCACCAGCAATTGCTCGCACGAGGGCTGCACGCAGTCCTCGCCGAGCGCGAGCTTGGCGGGCGATTCACCCTTGCGCAGCAGCGCCACCCGGTTGCGCAGGCTCTTCGCCAGCTTGCGCGCATCGAGGTAGCGCGGCTCGCGCGCGCCTTCGCGCTCGGCTCGCGTCGGGCAGGAATCGCTTGCCAGATCGGCGATGAGTGGCGGCACACCCGCGCCCTCATCGACCGGCTTCGCCGCCACCTCGAGCTTCGATCCCCAGCGCTCGAGGAGAAAGCCGACAAAGGTGAGCTGGCGCTGCGCGAGCTCGTTCGGCGAGCACATGCCCAACAGCACCGCGCGCGCATAGGCAATGCGCGGCGAGGTGTCCTGAATATCGCGATTCAGAAAATCCTTGATGGTGTCCTCGGCAATATCCAGCTTCTCGGCGGCAGCATAGGCGAGATGCAGCGCTTGCCAGTCGCCTGCGGCAACCTGCCGGTAGGCACGATAGTGATGAAACATGCGCAAGCCGATATACGAAAGCAGGCGCTGGCAAATCAGCGCGGCCTGCGCTCGCATCGCGGCGTCGCGGTTGAGCGCGGCGTCGAGGCAGCGCTCGTAGCCCGCGCGCATCTCGTCCCACAGGCGGATCGTTCCGCCAAACGCAGCCGACTCGACGTCGCTCATCGGCAGCGCGCGGTTCGAGAAGCGGCGCGCCTGCTCGACCTGCACGAAGCTCACCGCTTCGCGTAACGCCTCCATTACGGCGAGGCGCTGCGTCGAGGCCGCCGGGAAGCGGTTGAACTCGGCAAGCTGCGCTGTGAGCTCGCGCTGCGCGGCGCCGACGTTGGCGAGCGGCAGGTGCTGGAGCCAGCGCTTGCAGCTTTCGGCATCGCTGAACTCCGGCGCCGCGCTTGCCGAGAGCTCGGGAAGCTTCATGGCGCGGCATCATACCCAAACACGTCGCGGTAGCTTGCGTAAAAGCTGGCGAAAAGCGTCGGCAAAAGCACGATCGCGAGCGGCAGTATGATGACGCCGGCGGGCGGCGCGGCGGCGCCCGCAACCGCGAACGCCGAGACGATGAGAAACGGCACGAGCAACGTCACTAGCGCCATCACTGCGCCGTACGCGAGGAACGCGCGCCAGTTCATCATCGATGCAGCGAAACTGAAGAACAGCGCCTTCGCCGCGCCGGTCGCATGCCACGCGGCGAGCGGCGGGGCAAACCAGAACGCGAGCATCACCGGCAGATAGAGCGCGCCGGCCGTGGCGAGCGCAGTGATGAACTCTTCCGATTGCAGCACTTCGTCGGCGGGCCGCTCACCCGAGATCATCCAGTGCGCCAGCGCGCCGCTGTCGGCGAGCGCGCTTACCGCGAGCGCGGCTGCGAGGCACGCGAGGTAGATCAGGCCGAGCGCAAACTGCGCGCGCGGCTCGTGGCGCAAGCCGTCGAAGAGCAGCGTCATCTCGAGCGGTGCTTTATGGCCTGCCGCGCGCGCGAGCGCCATGAAGCCGACCGAAAAGGCCGGCACCAGCACGGCCGCGGCCGCCACGCCGACAAACGGCACGAGCGAAATGAGCGTCATCAGCAGCCAATAGCCGAACACCGCGGCGAGCCAGCCGAGCGGCGCCGCGCGGAACAGGCGCCAGCCCTCGGCGAGCCAGCGTACGCCGCGCGTCGTCTCTACGATGCGCGCCTGCATTCCAGGATGCGGCGAAAGTGCTCCGGGTCGTGCGCGTGCACCAGCATTCCGGGTCGCGGCAAATGAAAGTCGTGCAGGCGCGAAAGCCAGAAGCGTAGCGCCGCTGCACGCAGCATCGCGGGCCATGCCGCGCGCTCAAGCGGCGTCCAGGGTCGCACCGCCTCGTAGGCGCCCAAGAGCGCCCGCGTGCGCTCAGGGTCCATCGCCGGGTCGCGCTGCGGGTCGGCGAGGCACCAGTCGTTGACGCAGACGGCAATGTCATAAAGCAGGCAATCGACGCCGGCGAAGTAGAAGTCGATGACGCCGGAGATGCGCCCACCCTCGAAAAGCGCGTTGTCGCGAAAGAGATCGGCATGCACCGGTCCGCGCGGCAGGTCGGGAAAGCGCTGGCCGGCGTGGAAGGCGAGCTCGTCCTCCAGCAGGGCGCGCTGCCCGGCAGCGAGGAAGCCGCGCACCTCGCTTGCTGCGAGGCGCCACCATTTCGGCCCGCGCGGGTTCTCCAGATAGGCGGAGTACGAGCGGCCCGCGAGATGCATGCGCGCGAGCAGCGCGCCGAGCTCGGCGCATTCCGCCGCGCCCGGCTGCTCGAGCGAGCCGCCCGGCAGCCGCGTGACCAGCGCGGCGGGTTTGCCGTTGAGGCGCCCGAGGTACTGGTCAGCGAGGTCGGCGATCGGCGCCGGCGCCGGGATGCCGTGGCGCGCAAGGTGCGCCATCAGCCCGAGATAGAACGGCAGCTCCTGCGCCGGCAGCCGTTCGAACAGCGTGAGGACGTAGCGCCCTTGCGTGGTGGTGACGAAGTAATTGGTGTTCTCGATGCCCGCCTCGATCGGCTCGCAGGCTTCCAGACGCCCGACCGAGTAATTGGCGAGCCAGGCCGCGAGCTCGGCTTCCGATACTGGGGTGTAGACCGACAAACTATTCGAACGTAGTGATCGGCCACATCGGCACGCGCACGCCGTCGTCGAGCGCGTCGCGGCGCATCCAGTTGCCGTTGCCGGTGGTGTCGACGAGGTAGTAAGGGCGCCCGCCCGCGGGCGTCACCTTGAGCATGACGACGCGCCCGCCGTCGCGGATCTCCTCCACCTTCGCCTGCTCGGGCACCGGGATGCGCACTGCCGGCTCGTCGCTCTCCGGCATCGGCGGCGGTGGTGGCGGCTCGGGGAAGTCCTCCACCTTGTTCTGCGCAAGCGCCGCGCCAGCGGCGCACATCAAGATGAACACCGCCATTCGGCGCATCAGCCCATTTTATAATGCCGTTCGGCTTCCACGCTTCGCGCCCGGCATCTCGCTGGCGCGGCCTTCGGTAGTTCCGCCATCGTGTCGGGAGAAAGTCCGGAAAATACGCTGCTGCTGGTCGACGGCTCGTCGTACCTGTATCGCGCCTATCACGCGCTGCCGGAGCTGCGCAGCCCGAAGACCGGCGAGCCTACCGGCGCCATCTACGGCGTGCTCAACATGCTGCGCAAGCTCGCCACCGACTACAAGGCGCGGGCGCGCGCCTGCGTGTTCGACGCCAAGGGCAGGACCTTCCGCGACGATCTCTACGCTGAATACAAGGCGACCCGCACCGCGATGCCCGACGACCTGTCGCGCCAGGTCGAGCCGCTGCACGACGCCATCCGCGCGCTCGGCTGGCCGCTGCTCTTGATCGACGGGGTCGAGGCGGACGACGTCATCGCCACGCTGGTCGAGCAGGCGAGGGCGCAGGGCTGGCGCACGGTCATCTCGACCGGCGACAAGGACCTCACCCAGCTCGTCGATGCGCGCACGCTGTGGGTCAATACGATGTCGAACGAAAAGCTCGACGTCGCGGGCGTGCAGGCCAAGTTCGGCGTGCCGCCGGAGAAGATCGTCGACTATCTGGCGCTGATCGGCGACCAGATCGACAACATTCCCGGCGTGGACAAGGTCGGGCCGAAGACCGCATGCAAATGGATCGTGCAGTACGGCTCGCTCGAAGGCGTAATCGCCCATGCCGATGAAATCAGCGGCCTTGCCGGCGAGAACCTGCGCAAGATGAAAGACTGGCTGCCCAAGGCGCGCGAGCTTCTCACGGTAAGGCGTGATGTACCGCTCCCGGTCACGCTCGAGCAGCTCACCGACGGAGGTGATGCGGGCAAGCGCGATCCGGCGTGCCAGCGCGCGCAATACGAGCGCTTCGGCTTCAAGACCTGGCTGAAGGAAGTGGAGGACGCGCCGCTTGCGCCGGTTTCGGCGCCGCCGGCTGCGGTGGTAAAACAGCGGCGCTTCCGCACCATTCTCACCGAGGACGAGCTGCGTGAGGTGCTGGTGAAAATCGAGGCCGTGCCGCTCGTCGGCCTGGCATGCCTCGGCACGGCTGAGGACCCGCTGCGCGCACGCCTCGTCGGCATGGCATTCGCATTCGGCGACGAAGCGGTCTACCTGCCGCTCGCCCATCAATATCCCGCCGCCCCGGCCCAAATGCCGATCGACACGGCCCTCGCGCTCCTCAAGCCGTGGCTCGAGCGCGCGGACTGCCGCAAGGTCGCCGAAGACGCCAAGCTCGACTCGCACCTGCTCGCCAATCACGGCATCCGGCTCACCGGCTGTGTGCACGATACGATCATCGAGTCGTACGTGCTCGAGGTGCACGAGCGGCACGAGCTCGCGTCTCTTGCGCAGCGCCATTGCGGCTGGAGCACGCTCACGCTGGATGAAGTGACCGGCAAAGGAGCCTCGCGCATCGCGTTCTCCGCTGTCGACATCGCTCGGGCGACGCAATACACGGCGCAGCAGGCCGATTGCATCCTCGCGCTGCACGAGATCCTGCAACCGCGCATCGCGGCGGACGAAAAGCTCGCCTTCGTCTACGAGCGCATCGAGCTGCCATTGGTGCCGGTGCTGCTGGCGATGGAGCGCCACGGCGTGCTGATCGATCGCGAGAAGCTCGAGGCGCAGAGCCAGGAGCTCGGCAGAGAAATCCTTGCGCTCGAGCAGCAGGCCTACCAGGCCGCCGGCCAGCCCTTCAACCTCGGCTCGCCGAAGCAGATCCAGGAGATCCTGTTCGAGCGTCAGAAGCTGCCGGTAAAAAAGAAAACCCCTTCCGGACAGCCGTCGACCGACGAGGATTCACTGGCGGAGCTCGCGCTCGACCACCCGCTGCCGCGGCTGATCCTCGAGCACCGCGCGCTCTCCAAGCTGAAGTCCACCTACACCGACAAGCTGCCGAGGAGCATCAATGCGGCGACCGGGCGCGTCCATACGACGTATTCGCAGACGACCGCCGTGACCGGACGGCTCGCCTCCAACGAGCCCAACCTGCAGAACATCCCGATCCGCACGCCGGCGGGGCGGCGCATCCGCGCCTGCTTCATCGCGCCGCCGGGAGCAAAGCTGATGTCGGCGGACTACTCGCAGATCGAGCTGCGCATCATGGCGCACCTTTCCGGCGACGAGAACCTGCGCCGCGCGTTCGCCGAGGGTGAAGACGTGCACCGTGCCACGGCGGCCGAGGTGTTCGGCGTCCCGCTCGGCGACGTCGCGGCGGACCAGCGACGCATTGCGAAAGTAATCAACTTCGGCCTGATCTACGGCATGTCGTCGTTCGGCGTGGCGCAGAACCTCGGCATCGACCGCGGCACGGCGCAGACCTACATCGAGCGCTACTTCGCGCGCTATCCGGGTGCCAGGCGCTACATGGACGAGACGCGGCGGCGCGCGCGCGAGCTGGGCTACGTCGAGACCGTGTTCGGCCGGCGGCTGTGGCTGCCGGAGCTACGCAGCGGCGCGCCGGTGCGGCGTCAGGCGGCGGAGCGTGCCGCGATCAATGCACCGATGCAGGGCACCGCTGCCGATCTCATCAAGCTCGCGATGATCGCCGTCAAGCAATGGCTGGATGAATCCGGCTCGGGCGCAAAGCTCATCATGCAGGTGCACGACGAGCTGGTGCTCGAAGTCCCGGACGGCGAGGTGGCGACGGTAAAGGCGCGGGTGCGCGAGCTGATGCAGGCGGTTCACAAGCTGGATGTGCCGCTGGTCGTCGAAGTCGGCGTCGCCGGCAACTGGGACCAGGCGCACTAGAGCATCGCGCCGAACACCTTGCGGATGATGCTGGAGCCGGTGCCGATCGGGTCCTTGCGGATCTTCTTCTCTTCCTCGGCGACCATCAGGTACAGCCCGTCGAGGGCTTTTTGCGTCACGTACTCGTCGAGGTCCGCGTCGTCTTTCTTCAGCATGCCGATCGCGACCGCCTTGTCGGCGACTTGCTCGTAGCGCTGCGCAAGCTGGACGCGCGCCGTGGCTTTCTCGACGATCGGGCGGAATCGCTGGTGCAGCTGATCGCGCGTGGTGCGGCGGAAGTAGTCGGTGCCGGCGGTATCGCCGCCGGTGATGATGCCCTTCGCGTCCTGAACGGTCATCTTCCTCACCGACTGGATGAAGAGCGCCTTGGCCTCGGGCACCGCCGACTCGGCGGCGCGGTTCATGGCCACGATCAGCTCGTCTGCGTAGCTTCCCATGCCGAAGCGGCGCAGCGTGTGCTCGATGCGCTGCGCCGATTCCGGCAGTGGAATCTTGACCTGCGGATTGCCGAGGAAGCCGTCGGGACGTCCGAGGTTCGCCACCGCGGCGAGGCTGCCTTTCTCGAGCGCCGCTCTTAGCGCAGCGCTCGCGTCCTGGCGCGAGATGCCCTCCAGCTGCGCTAGCGCGCTCGCGCTCGCGGTGACCAGCAGCATCGACAAAAACATGGCTCGCATGGAGTTGCGCATTAGGGCGGCGAGCCGGTGTGGAGAAGGTGCTCTAGCCGATGCCGGCTTGCTGCGCCTGCTGATCAGCGTGATAGGAAGAGCGCACCAGCGCCCCGATGGCGGCATGCCGGAAGCCAAGCTCGGCGGCGCGCGCCTCGAATCGCCGGAACGTTGCCGGCTCGACGTAGCGCTCGACCGGCAGGTGATGCGGCGAGGGCTGCAGATACTGGCCGATGGTCAGCATGTCGACCTGGTGCGCGCGCAGATCGTGCATCACGGCGATGATCTCCTCGTCCGTTTCGCCAAGACCGACCATCAGCCCGGACTTCGTCGGCACCGCAGCGTGGCTGCGCTTGAAGCGCTGCAGCAGCTCGAGCGAATGCTCGTAGTTCCCGCCCGGACGGGCCTGCTTATAGAGCCGCGGCACCGTCTCGAGGTTGTGGTTCATCACGTCGGGAGGTGCGGCCGCCAGTATCTCGAGCGCGCGCTCGAGCCGGCCGCGGAAGTCCGGCACCAGCACTTCGATGGTGGTGCGCGGACTCGCCTCGCGTACCGCGCGAATGCAATCGACGAAATGTTGCGCGCCGCCGTCTCGCAGGTCGTCGCGATCGACGCTCGTGATCACCACGTAATTGAGCCGCAGCGCAGCGATCGTCTCGGCGAGATGGCGCGGCTCGTCTGCATCCGGCGCGAGCGGGCGGCCGTGCGCGACGTCGCAGAACGGACAGCGCCGCGTGCAGATGTCGCCGAGAATCATGAAAGTCGCGGTGCCTTTGCCGAAGCACTCGCCGATGTTCGGGCAGGACGCTTCCTCGCACACGGTGTGCAGCCGCTGGCGACGCAGCACCTCCTTGATTTCGTAGAAGCGCGAGTTGGGACTCGGCGCGCGCACGCGGATCCATGCGGGCTTGGCGAGCGGCGCGCCGCGCGGCACGATGCGAATCGTCTTCGCCTGGCCTTTCTGTTTTACGCCGGCTTCACGCATGGTCGAGCGCGTCGATCACCAGGCCGGCGAGCCGCTCGCCGATTTCGGCCGGCGTGCCGGGCAGGCCGAGGTCGCGCGTCTGCGTGACCGGCAAGCCGGGGTAGCCGCAAGGATCGATGGCAGAAAACGGGCCGAGGTCCATATCGACATTGAGCGCGAGCCCATGGTACGCCCGCCCCCGCATGACTCGTACGCCGAGTGCCGCCACCTTGGCACCGTCCACATAGACTCCCGGCGCGCCCGGGCGCCGCGCCGCGCCGCTGCCGAGGAGGTCGATCACCGCCTGCTCCAGCAGCCGCACGAACTCGCGCACCTTGATGCCGCGGCGCGTCAGGTCGATGAGGGTGTAAAGCACCACTTGACCGGGACCGTGGTAAGTGACTTCGCCGCCGCGGTCGGCCGCGATGACCGGGATGCCGTTCGATACGTGTACCGGCGTGGCGCCCTGGCCGAGCGTATAGACCGGTGGATGCTCGAGCAGCCAGAGTTCGTCCGCCACGCTGTCGTCGCGCTCGCGGGTGAAACGGCGCATCGCCTCGAGCGTCGGCAGGTAGTCCACGCGCCCCCACCGGCGCACGACGATCTCGTCCACCACGGTCATAGCACCATCACCACTGCCGGGTGATCGCAGAGCTCCTGATAAAGCGCGTCGAGCTGCTCGCGCGACCTCGCGCGCACCACGCAGGTGACGCTGAGGTAGCGGCCCTGCCGGCTCGGGCGCATGCCTACGGAAGCCACGTCGAAGTCGGGTGCGTGCTTGAGCACGATGTCGGTTACGGCCTGCGCGAAGCCCGGCTGCTTGCGCCCCATCACCTTGATCGGAAAGTCGCAGGGAAATGCCAGCGGCGACGAATCGGGAACCACGGGCATCAGCCGAGCACCACTATGCGGAGATGCGCTCCCGGCGCCCGGCGCGCATGACCTGCTGTTTGAAATCCTGGTAGAGCCGGTACATGCGCCGGAAGAGCGGCCCGGGCCGCCCGTCGCCCAGCGGCCGGCCGTCGAGCCGCACCACCGCCAGAATCTCCTTGGAGGACGAGGTCACCCAGAGCTCGTCGGCGCCGCGCACCTCGGCTTCGGCGATGTCGCGCAATTCGAGCGGCACTGCATTGGCGCGCGCCAGCTCGACCACGACGTCGTACGTGACACCCGGCAGGATCAGCTGGTTCTTCGGCGGCGACTGGATGACGCCGCGCTTTACGATGAATACATTGGAGGCGGAAGCCTCGGTGAGCTTGCCGTCGCGAAACAGGATCGTTTCCACGGCGTCGGCCTCGGCGGAGAGCTGCCGCAGCAGCACGTTGCCGATGAGCGAGATCGACTTGATGTCGCAGCGCAGCCAGCGGTTGTCGTGCGCGGTAATGGCGCTCGCGCCGTTCTCCACCTGCGCGACCGGCGGCGGCACCAGCGGATTGGACATCATGAATACCGTCGGCTCGGCGTGTTTCGGAAAAGCATGGTCGCGCTTCGCCACGCCGCGCGTCACCTGGAAGTACACCGCCTGATCCTCGAAAGGCTGCCGCTCGATGATGCCGCTCACAAAAGCGCGCCATTGCTCGCGCGAGTACGGATTGCGGATACCCACCGCCGCGAGGCTGCGCTCGAGGCGCGCGAGGTGCTCCTCCAGACGGAACGGCACCTTCGAGTACACCGGCACCACTTCGTAGACACCGTCGCCGAAGATGAACCCGCGGTCGAGGACCGGGACCTTTGCCTCGGCGAGGGGCATGAAGGCGCCGTTCAGGAAAACGCTGGCTATTTGATCCACAGCCTGAGTGTATCCCAGGCGCGGCCGATGAGGCCCGCCGGGCCGACCGCCTCGAGCGCAACCAGCGGGTATTCGGCCACCGGCTTGCCGTCGAGCGTGACGCGCAACGTGCCGACGCGTTCGCCCTGCGCGACCGGCGCGATCAGCGGCTGCTGCGACAGCGTGTCCGCCTTGAGCTTGCCCGCCTCGCCTCGGGGGACGGTCACGTAGATATCGCCGGTGGGGCCGGCCGCCAGCGTGCCAGATGCGCCCTTCCACACATCGAGCGTGCGAACCACGTCGCCTTTGCCGAAAAGCTTCACCGCGTCGTAGAACTGGTAGCCCCAGTTCAGCAGCTTCAGCGACTCCTGAGCGCGCGCCGCCTCGGAACTCGAGCCGAGAAGCACCGAGAGCAGCCGGCGCGGGCCGCGCTTGGCCGACGCAATAAGGCAGAAGCCGGCCGCTTCGGTGTGCCCGGTCTTTACGCCATCGACGCTCGGATCGAGCCACAGCAGGCGGTTGCGATTGGGCTGCACGATGTTGTTGTAGCGGTACTCCTTGATGGCGTAGTAGCGCGCATAGTCGTCCGGGAAATCGCGGATCAGCGCCGCCGCGAGCGTATAGAGATCTCGCGCCGTACTGTAGTGCTGCGCGTCGGGCAGGCCGGTCGCATTGGCGAAGCGCGTGTTCGTCATGCCGAGGCGCTCGGCCTCGCGGTTCATCAGCTGCACGAACGCTTCCTCCGAGCCGGCGATTGCTTCGGCGAGGGCGATACAGGCGTCGTTGCCCGACTGCACCTCCATGCCCTTGATCAGCTGTTCCACGCTCACCGGCCGGCGCGGATCGATGAACATGCGCGATCCGGCCGCATGCCAGGCGCGCGCCGACACCGTGACCTGCTGCTCGAGCGCGAGCTTCTTCTCTCGTAACGCCGAGAACACGAGGTACGCGGTCATCAGCTTGGTGAGCGAAGCCGGCTCGTAGCGCTCGTCGGCGCGCTGCGCCGCGAGCAGCTGGCCGCTGGTGAGATCGCCAAGGAGCCACGCCTTGCCGATCACCGCCGGCGCTGGCGGCGGCGCGGCGTGCACGCTGGCGGCGATCAGCCATGCGAGACAGGAGATGAAGCGGACCATCAACCTCGGCAAACCGAAAAGCCGCCGATTATAGGCGCTAGGGCACGATCGCTTCGATCTCGACTTCGCCGCTGCCCGTGCCGATGAAGCCGAGCCGATAAGCTGCGGCATACGAAAGATCGATCGCGCGATTGGAATGGAACGGCCCGCGATCGTTGATGCGTACGATCACCTGCTTTCCGCTGCGCACGCTTGTGACGCGCGCGTAGCTCGGGATCGGCAGGATCGGATGCGCCGCGCTCATTGCGTACATGTCGTAGGTCTCGCCGCTCGCGGTCTTCTGTCCGTGAAAGCGCTTGCCGTACCAGCTCGCCACACCGCGCTGGTGGTACGGCTGCACCGAGGCGAGCGGCACGTATTTGCGGCCGAAAACCTCGTAAGGCCGATTGGCGAACTTGTGCAGCGGCTCGCTGCGCGGCCGGGCGTCGGGAATCGAGGCGAGGTTGGACGGCGGATTGCCGCCGGGGCCGTCGTCCTTATAGTAGCCGCCCTTTTTCGGTCCCGAGCTGCACGCGGCGAGCGCGATCGCCAGGACCGCGGCGAGCCGCCTCATGCCTCGTGCACGAGGTTGCCGGCCACCAGCGTATAGCGCACCCGGCCGGAGAGCTCGTTGCCGGCGAACGGTGTGTGCTTGCCCTGGCTCTTCAGCATCTCCGGCACGACGCGCAGCGTGGCCTGCGGGTCGAAGATGGCAACGTCCGCCGGTGCACCGATCGCCAGCCGACCGGTGCTGACGCCCAGAACCTGCGCGGCGTTGCAAGTGATGCGCGCGAGCGACTGGACGAGCGAGAGCTTCCTTGCTTCGCCCCATTTAAGGGTGAGCGGCAGCAGCAGCTCGAGACCGGTGGCACCCGGCTCGGCCTCGGCGAAGGGCAGGTGCTTGCCGTCGTCGTCCACCGGCGTGTGATCCGAGCACACGCAGTCGATGGTTGCGTCTTCCAGGCCGCGCGCCAGCGCATCGCGGTCGCGCGGGCTGCGCAGCGGCGGCTCGAGGCGGCAGTTCGCATCGAAGTAGCCGAGGTCCCTGTCGCTCAGGTGCAAATGGTGGATCGCAACGTCGCAGCTCACCGGCAGCCGTTCGCGCTTGGCGCTGCGCATCATGTCGACGGCGCCGGCGGTGGAAAGCCTGCAGAAGTGCACGCGTGCGCCGGTGGCGCGCACCAGCTCGAGCATGGTGGCGAGCGCGATGGTCTCGGCAAAGGGCGGAATTCCCGGCAGCCCGAGGCGCGTCGCGAGCTCGCCCTCGTGCGCGACGCCGTCCTTGGCGAGCCATGCATCCTCCGGTCGCAGCCACACCGGGAAGCCGAAGGTCGCGGCGTATTGCAGCGCGCGCCACAGCACCTGCGTATTGGCGAGCGGCGTGTTCGCCTGCGAGAACGCCACGCAGCCCGCGTCGGCGAGCTGCGCCATCTCGGTGAGCCGCTCGCCTTCGAGCTTGACGGTCAGCGCACCGACCGGATACACGCGCGCGCGCGCGAGCGCCTTGGCCCGCCGGCGCAGCATGTCGACGAGCCCCGGCTCGTCGAGCGGCGGATCGGTGTCGGGCGGGCACGCGAGGCTGGTCACGCCGCCGGCGAGCGCCGCCTCGAGCTCCGATTCGAGCGTCGCCTTGTATTCGAACCCGGGCTCGCGCAGGCGCGCCGAGAGGTCGATGAAGCCGGGCGCCGCCACCAGTCCGCTCGCGTCGATCACGCGGTCGGGCTTGGCAAACTGCTCGCTGATTTTTCCGTCGGCGATATAGAGATCGCCAACGCCGTCGCGGCCGCTTGCCGGGTCGATGATGCGCGCGTTGCGGATCGCGAGGCGCATGCCCTATCCCGCGACGATGCTCATCACGGCCATACGCACCGCGATCCCGAACGTGACCTGCGGCAGGATGACCGAGTGCGGACCATCGGCCACCGAGGAGTCGATCTCGACGCCGCGGTTCATCGGCCCCGGGTGCATGACGATCGCATCGGCTCGCGCCAGCCCGAGCTTCTCGGCCGTCAGGCCGTAGCTCTTGAAGTATTCCTGCGCCGAGGGCAGCAGTGCGCCGCTCATGCGCTCGTTCTGCAGCCTGAGCATCACCACGACGTCACACTCGCGCAGCCCGGCCTTCATATCGTGGAACACCTTGACGCCCAGCGCCTCGACGCCGGTCGGCAGCAGCGTCTGCGGACCGATGACGCGCACCTCGGGGACGCCGAGCGTGCTCAAGCCGTGAATCAGCGAGCGCGCGACGCGCGAATGCAGCACGTCGCCGATGATCGCCACTGTGAGGCGCGAGAAATCCTTCTTGTAGTGCCGGATCGTGTAGAGGTCGAGCAAGCCCTGCGTGGGGTGTGCGTGCCGCCCGTCTCCGGCGTTCACCACGTGCTCGTGCGGCTTTACATGCCGGGCGATGAGAAACGGCGCGCCGGAGGAGGCGTGGCGCACCACGAAGATGTCGGCCTGCATCGCCGAGAGGTTCGCCACCGTGTCGAGCAGCGACTCGCCCTTGGTCTGCGACGAAAGCGCGATGTTGAGGTTGATCACGTCCGCCGAAAGGCGCTTGGCGGCAATTTCGAACGTGGTGCGCGTGCGAGTGGAAGGCTCGAAGAAGAGATTGAAAACGCTTTTGCCGCGAAGCAGCGGCACCTTCTTCACTTCGCGCTCGGTCACCCCGACGAACGATTCCGCGGTGTCCAGGATCTGGATGAGAATCTCGCGCGGCAGGCCCTCGATGGAAAGCAGGTGCTGCAGCTCGCCTTTGGCATTGAGCTGCGGGCTACGCTGCACGGCTTGGCTCCAGCACCAGCGCGAGCTTGCCGCTTGCCTCGCGCGTCAGGCGCAAGCGCATGCCCGAAGGCACTTCCAGGCGCGCGCCGCAGTACTGCGCGGCGATCGGCAGCTCGCGGCCGCCGCGATCGGCGAGCACCACGAGCGCGATGCTCGCCGGCCGGCCGTAATCGAACAGCTCGTTCATCGCCGCGCGCACCGTGCGCCCGGTGTAGAGCACGTCGTCGACCAGCAGCAGCTCGCGGCCGTTCACGTCGAACGGGATCTTGGTGCGCTTCGGGTCATGGTGCAGTCCCTGGGCGTGGTAGTCGTCGCGATAGAACGCGATGTCCATCAGCCCGAGGGGCTCCTTCAGCGCGAGCAGCGCATGCAGCCGCTCGGCGAGCCAGGCGCCGCCGGTATAGAGGCCGATCATGGCGCTCCTCGGCGTAAGACGCGGACGCAGCTCGCGCGCGAGCTCTTCGCAGAGCTTTTCGGCGTCAGGCAGCTTCATGGAAGTATTGTTCCAGCAGTAGCTGCGCAGCGACGGAGTCGACGCTCTTGCGCTTCACGCCGCGCAAGCGGCTCTCGGCCTCGACCGAGCTGAAGCGCTCGTCGACGCGAGCCACCGGAAGGTGATAGCGGCCTTCGAGCTGGCGCGCGAAGCGCTCGACGCGCTTCGCCAGCGGATGAACGCCGTTCGCTGCCACCGGCAAGCCGACCACCAGCCGCGACGGCCGCCACTCGGTAATCAGCCTTAAAATCGAGTCGAAGCCAGGAGCCGCGATCGGCGCGAGTGCATGCGCGGTGCCGAGTTCCGCTTCCCCTACTGCTACCCCGATGCGCTTAAGACCGAAATCGAACGCGAGGACGGTGGAATTGTCTTTGGCTCGCGCGTGGCGCTCGGCGCCCTCAGGCATGTCCGGCTGCGTCCTGCAGCCTCGCGAAGTCGAGGCCGAGAAGCTCCATCGCCTTGGGCAGGCGTTCTTCCGCCGGAATGTCGAACAGGATCGCGTCTTTCGCTTCGACTGTGAGCCAGGCGTTCTGCGAGAGCTCGTGCTCGAGCTGGCCGGGCGACCAGCCGGCGTAGCCGAGCGTCACCAGCATGCGCTTGGGCCCTTCGCCGCGGCCGACGGCCTCGAGAATGTCCTTAGAGGTAGTGAGGCCGATCGCCTCGCGCACCGGCAGCGTCGCCTGCCAGTTGCCGACCGGCGCATGCAGCACGAAGCCGCGATCGGTCTGCACCGGGCCGCCGTAATAGATCGGCGAATGCGAAAGCGCGTTGTCGCCGAGCTCGAGCGACAGGCGCTCGAACAGCGCCGAGAGCGTCATGTCGATCGGCCGATTCACGACCAGGCCAAGCGCGCCCTGATCGTTGTGCTCGCAGATGTAAGTGAGCGTCCTCGAGAAGTGCGGATCGGCCATGTTCGGCATGGCGATCAAGAAGTGATGCGTCAGGTTGATCGAAGACATGCGCCGCGACGCGCATTTTACCGCATCAGATCTCCACCATTTCGAAGTCTTCCTTGCGCGCGCCGCATTCCGGACAGGTCCAGTTCATCGGCACGTCTTCCCAGCGCGTACCGGGCGCGATGCCTTCGTCAGGCAGCCCCGCTGCTTCATCGTAGACGAAGCCGCAGATGAGACACATCCACGTCTTGTACGCGACTTGATTTTCAGTCATAGAAGGGGTCGGATATTAACTCATGTCGAAGGCCGCGCCGCCCGCGCCACCGTTGGTTTTGAGCTTCGCCGCGAGCGATCCGACCGCCGGCGCCGGCGCGCAAGCCGATCTCCTGACGCTCGCTGCGCTCGGCTGCCATCCGCTCTCGGTGCTGACGGCGCTCACCGCGCAGGATACGAGCGGCGTCGCGCGCATGCTGCCGTTCGAGCCGGAGTGGATCGCCGAACAGGCGCGGCGTCTGCTCGACGACATGGCGGTGGCGGCATTCAAGGCAGGCGTGCTCGGCTCGGCCGCCAACGTGCGCGCGGTGAGCGAGATTGTCGCCGCGCACCCGAACGTTCCTTTGGTGCTCGATCCGGTGCTCGCCAGCGCTCGCGGCGATCGCCTCGCCGATGAGCAGGCGATCGAAGCGCTGCATGATGCGCTGCTAGCGCGCACCACCGTGCTTACGCCGAATAGCAACGAAGCTCGTCGGCTCGCTGGCGAGCGCGATCTCGCGACGTGCGCGCGCGTGCTCGCCGGCCGGGGCTGCAAGTACGTTCTCATCACCGGCACCCACGAAGCGGGCGCCGAGGTGGTGAACACGCTCTATGATAAAAGCGGCGTGGTGCGCGAGGATCGCTGGCCGCGACTGCCGCACGAGTACCACGGCTCAGGCTGCACGCTCGCCGCGGCCCTCGCGGCCTATCTCGCCCATGGGCTCGAGCCGGCGCAAGCTGCCGGCGAAGCGCAGCGCTTCACCTGGGAGGCGCTCGCTGCCGGCTTCGCGGCCGGCCGGGGGCAACTGCTGCCCAATCGTTTCTATCGCCAATGAAGCTGCGCGGCCTTTACGCCATCACGCCCGAGGCGAGCGATCTCGAGCGCAAGGTACGGCCTGCGCTCGAAGGCGGTATCGCCCTCCTCCAATACCGCAACAAGCGCGGCAATCGCGTGCAAGCGGCGGCGATCGTGCGCATGGCACGCGACTACGGCGTGCCGGTGATCATCAACGACGACGTCGAGCTTGCGCTCGAGCTCGATGCCGCCGGCGCGCATCTGGGCCGCGATGACGGCGAGCTGCGGGCGGCGCGCCGGCGCCTCGGCGAGCGTCTGCTCGGCGCTTCCTGCTACGACCAGCTCGGGCGGGCGCAAGCCGCGGTGCAGGCCGGCGCCGATTACATCGCCTTCGGCAGCGTGTTCCCCTCCCCCACCAAACCGCAGGCGGTGCGCGCGCCGCTGCGCCTGTTTGGCGACGCCAAGGCGCTCGGTGTGCCGCTCGCCGCGATCGGCGGCATCACCCTCGAGAATGCACCGCAGCTGATCGCGGCCGGCGCGGATCTCCTCGCGGTCATCACCGATCTCTTCGATGCCCCGGACATCCGCGCACGGGCGCGCGCCTATGGCAAGCTCTTCGCATGAACAATGAAAAGCTGTACGAGCGCGCGCGGCGGGTCATCCCCGGCGGCGTGAATTCGCCGGTACGCGCCTTTCGTGCGGTCGGGGGCACGCCACGCTTTTTCCAGCGCGCAGCCGGTGCGCATCTGTGGGATGCCGAGGGGCGACGCTACATCGACTACGTCGGCTCGTGGGGGCCGATGCTGCTCGGGCACACGCACCCGAGCGTGGTCGCGGCGGTCGAGGCCGCTGCCGCGCGCGGCTTGTCCTATGGCGCGCCGACCGCGGAAGAGACGCTGCTGGCCGAACGGCTGTGCGAGCTCGTGCCGTCGATCGAGCGTGTGCGCCTGGTCTCTTCCGGTACCGAAGCGACCATGACCGCGATCCGGCTCGCACGCGGGTTCACCGGCCGCGACCTCATCGTGAAGTTCGAAGGTTGCTATCACGGGCATGCCGACGCACTGCTCGTCAAGGCCGGCTCGGGCGCGCTGACCTTCGGCCATCCGAGCTCGGCGGGCGTGCCGGCGGACACCGCCGCGCATACGCTGGTGCTTCCCTACAACGACAGCGACGCCGTGCGTGCCGCCTTCGAGCAACGCGGCGCGCAAATCGCCGGCGTGATCGTCGAGCCGGTCGCCGGCAACATGAATCTCGTATTGCCCGCGAGCGGATTTCTGGACGCGCTGCGCAGCGAATGCGTGCGCCACGGCGCGGTGCTCATCTTTGACGAGGTGATGACCGGTTTTCGCGTGGCGCTCGGCGGCGCGCAGGCGCGCTATGGCATCAGGCCCGACCTGACGACACTCGGCAAGGTGATCGGTGGCGGCCTGCCGCTTGCCGCGGTGGGCGGAAAGCGCGAGATCATGGAAACGCTGGCGCCGCTCGGACCGGTCTACCAGGCGGGCACGCTCTCCGGCAATCCGCTCGCCGTCGCAGCGGGGCTCGCCACGCTGCAACTCGTAGCGCAGCCACGGCTCCTCGAGCGCGTCGAAGCCACCACGCGCGCCCTGGTCGACGGCTTGAGCGCCGAAGCGCGCAGCGCCGGGCGCGCGTTCTGCGCGCAATCGATCGGCAGCATGTTCGGCCTTTACTTTCGTGCCTCGGCGCCGCAAAGCTATGCCGAGGTCATGGAATGCGATCGCGAGGCGTTCAATCGCTTTTTCCATGCGATGCTCGATGCCGGCGTTTATCTCGCGCCCTCGGCGTACGAGGCGGGCTTCGTCTCCGCGGCACACGGCGATGCGGAAATCGACGCGACGCTCGCAGCGGCGCGCGCCGCGTTCAAACGAGGAACAGCGTCGCCAGGCCGAGAAAAATGAAGAAGCCGCCGGAGTCCGTGCAGGCGGTGATGAGGACCGAAGAGCCAACCGCCGGATCGCGGCCGAAGCCCGAACGCAGCCAGGGAATCGCAACGCCCATGATGGCGGCCAGCACCAGCGTGAGCACCATGGCAAGCGCCATCACGCCGCCGAGCGCGACGTTACCGTAGAGCAGATAAGCGACGACCCCGAGCAGGCTGCCCCAGATGACGCCGTTCAGCAGCGCGACGCCGATTTCCTTGCGCAGCAGCGCCCTCCAGTAGCTCGGCTGCACCTGGCCGAGCGCCAGCGCCCGCACGATCATGGTGATCGTCTGATTGCCCGAGTTGCCGCCGACGCCGGCGACGATCGGCATCAGCGTGGCGAGCGCCACCAGGCGCTCGATCGAGCCCTCGAAGAGCCCGATCACGCGCGAGGCGATGAACGCGGTGACGAGGTTGATGGCAAGCCAGGCCCAGCGGTTCTTGAAGCTTTCGAGCACTGGCGCGAACACGTCCTCCTCTTGGCGCAGGCCGGCTTCGGCGAGCCGCGACTCGGCGTTGCGCTGGCGGATGTAGTCCACCACGGCATCGACCGTCAGCCGGCCGATCAGGGTGTCGCTCGAATCGACCACCGGAGCGGAGACCAGGTCGTAGCGCTCGAAGGCGCTGGCGGCATCCTCGGCCGAGTCCTGCGCGTAGAACTTCATGCTGTCGCGGACCATGACGCTGCTCAGGCCAAGATGCAGGTCGGAGACGATGAGGCGCGCGAGCGGCAGCGTACCCTTCAGACGTTGGGCGCGGTCGACCACGAACAGCTGATCGGTGTGGCCGGGCAGCTCGTCGAGCCGGCGCAGGAAGCGGGTGGCCGCCTCGAGCGTCACATCGTCGCGTACTGCGACGTGGTCGAAGTCCATGAGCGAGCCAACCGAGCCTTCGGGATACGAGAGCGCCGCGCGCAGCCGCTCACGCTCTTCCGCCGGCAGCGCCTGGACCACGTCCTCCATGACCGCCGGCGGCAGGTCGGCGGCGATATCGGCGAGCTCATCGGCCTGCAGCGTTTCCGCTGCAGCGACGAGCTCCGCGGAATCCATCGCTTCGATGAGCGACTCGCGTACCGCTTCGGACACTTCGACCAGGATCTCGCCGTCGCGGTCCGCCTTGACGAGGTCCCAGACGGCGAGCCGCTCCTCGAGTGGCAGCGCTTCCAGGAGATAGGCGACGTCGGCGGGGTGCAACGCATCGAGCCGCGCGTGCAGCTCGGCGTTGCGCCCGGGAGCGGCGAGCAGCGCCTGAATTTCAGGCAGGCTTTGCTGCAGGTCGTCGACTTCGAGCCGCGCGAGCGCTTCCGCCATGCGCGAAGCGTATCAGGGGATCTGCACCTCTCCCATGCGAGCGAGGATGGTGGCGACGCGCCCGGCAAGGTAAGGCGTCAGGCGACCGCGTGCATAGCGCTGCGGACTCGGCAGGATGGCGGCGAGCCAGGCGGCCTGCTCCGGGCTGAGCGCCGATGCAGGAACGCCGAAGTGATAACGCGCGGCGGCCTCCGCACCGAACACGCCCTCGCCCCATTCGGCATAGTTGAGATAGAGCTCGAGGATGCGCCGCTTGGTGAGCGCGTCCTCGAGCATCCAGGTGATCAACGCCTCCTCTCCCTTGCGCAGCCACGAGCGCTCGGCCGAGAGAAACAAATTCTTCGCCAGCTGCTGGCTGATGGTCGAGGCGCCGGCGACGATGCGCCCGCTTTCCTCATTGCGCGCGATCGCCTTCTGGATCATTTCCCAGTCGAAGCCCTCGTGGTCGAGGAAGCGGGCGTCCTCTGCGGCGACGACTGCGCGCTTCAGGCTGACCGAGATGCGCTCATAGGGCACCCATTGCTGGCGCAGACGGGCGTGCGGCTCCTTTTCCTGCAGCGCTTCGAGGCTTCGCTCCATGAACGCCGTGGAGCTCGGGGGGTAGCGCCGCCAGTAGATGATGTGGCCGTAGAACCAGAGCTGCGCAACGACAAAGGCGAGCACCAGGCCGGTCAGCGTGTAGCTGAAGGCATTCCACACGATGAGGAGCGCGCCGAGCGCGCCCCGGCGCCTACCTGCCACGCCGGCCGGGTGCGCTAGTCACTCGGTCCAGAGCTTGTCGCCCTGACCGAAGAACCAAGTACGCGTGATGACCAGCAGATCGGTATCTCGGCGAATGGCGGGCGGGAATGCCGCATAAGGGCCGGCCATCCGCACGATCTTAAATGCCGCGGCATCGAGGATTTTCAGCCCGGAGGAGCGGTCGAGCTCGATCGACTCCACGCTGCCGTCGGCCCGGATCGTGACGGTGAGCCGCAGATTGCCGTAGAACTTGCCGCGCGCCTCGGCCGGATAGTTGAGCGTCCCGACGCGTTCCACTTTGGCACGCCAATCTTCTTCGTACTGCGCGAAGCGGTATTCGGCGGCGTTCGCGCCAATGAATTTCTTGCGCGGGCGCTTTTGATAGTCGTCGATCTGCTTGTCGATCTGCGCCTGCAGCCGCATGGCGGCAAGCGCCAGATCGGCAAGATCGCGCCCGCTCGGTTGCGGCGCCACCTGCTCCGCCGGCGCCGCGTTCGGCGGCGGCTGCGCGACCTCCTTCGCCTTGGCTTGCGCGGTCGCGAGCAGCTCCTGCTGCCGCGCCTCGAGTTCGCGCACTCGCCGCTCTGCAGCAGCAAGGTCGCGCCCGGGCTCGCGCGGATTCGTCACCGGCAGCGGCGAGCGCGCGCGACGCGCCTCGTCCACCGTGCCGCCGCGATCGAGGTTGGCCTGCGCCAGTAGTTCGGAGCGCGCGGGCCGCTCGCGTGTCCTCGCATTAACCAGCACCACCTCCAGGCGCTGATCGGCCGGCGTCACGCGCAAGGCGTCGGGCAACTTGAAATGCAGGCTGAGAGCCAAGGCATGCAGCACGAGCGAGGCGCCGAGCGCCATGGCGAGCACCCGATCGTCACCGGCCGGGATCCACAACAATCTCATGTGCCTTCTTATTTCAGTTGGACAAGCCTTTCATAGTTTAGGCTTTATCGCCTGGGTCCGCAGCCGCTTCGGCAATCGCCGCGGCGCCCGGAAGTGTTTCACGATAGACGCAATCCAGCGTGCGCTCGACGAGGTCCACCGAGCGCAGCGCGAGGCTCACGCGCGCGCCCGGCGCAGCGCTTTCCGGCAGTGAGGGCACTCTCACGAATAGTGGCAGGCCCTCCAGCCGGACAAGATTTTCCCGCAGCACGACGGCGTCGATTTCACCAATCTTTTCCTGCAGCAGCCACCGCAGGCTCCAATAGGTCTCCATGCCGCGCTGGTGCTCGTCGTAGCGCGCAGTGGTCAGCTCGAACGCGCGCATCGCGGAAAGCAGTGCTTCGGAGCTGCGCGAATACGGCGCTCGGCGTCCCTGCAATGCGGCGGTCAGCTGCCATTGATTGATGAGATCCACATAACGACGCAGCGGCGAGCTCATCCACGCATAACAGCGCACGCCCAGGCCCTCATGCGGCTCCGCGTGGACCGAGAGCCGTACTTTGCCGGTCGATTGCACCCGGTAAATGCCGGCAATGTCGCGCTCCGCGAGAAGCTCGCCCCAGCTCGAGTTCACCAGGATCATCAGTTCGGACACCAGCTTGTCGAGCGGCGCGCCGCGCCTGCGCGGCACGATGCGCACCCGCTCGCCCTCGATGAAAAAATCGAAGTCAAGCGGCGCGAGGCCGGCGCTCGGACGGCCGCGCTGCTTTTCCAGCGCGAGCGCCATCTGCCAGAGCGCCCGCAGCTCGTCTTCGTACGCGAGCCCTGTGCTGCGCCCTTCTTCAAACGCCTGGTTCAGCGACTCGTACTGGGCATGGCGCAGGTTCGCCGCGATGGCGATGCGCTCGAGGCGGCTGTGCACTGCCTTCGGTAGTCCCTCGGGCGAGACATCGAAGTAAAGCGACACCGCCGGCTGCGCAGCGCCGTGATCGAGCGAGAAGCACGCTACGACGTCGTCCGGCAACATGGTGTATTTGCGGCCCGGCATGTAAGCCGTCGACAGGCGTTCGCGCGCCAGGGTATCGAGCGCCGAGCCCGGCGCGATGCCCAATCCCGGAGCGGCGATGTGGATGCCGACGCGCAGCTCGCCGCCTGGCCCCCGGCTCACCGAAAAGGCGTCGTCAATTTCCGTGGTGCCGATCTCGTCCAAGCTGAAGGCCGCGCCCGGCGCGACCGGCAGCTCTGCCGGCGATGCAGGCCGCGGATGCGGCCCGAACCCTGCACCCCGCGGAAAAAACTCGTGCAGGAAGCGCCTAAGGTGATACTCGTGCGTGTCCTCGAGCAGGCCGCAGCGCTCGAAAAGCCGCGCCGGGCTGAGGCCGGTGTCAAGACAGGCCTGCTCGAAGGCTTTCGTTTCTGCTTTATTTCGATCCGGCGCGTACAGCAGCTCGTCCTTCAGTGCGGCAATCTCCGCGGGACATTTGAACTGCGCGAGCTCCGCGGCCCACTGTCCGATCTGCGCCTGCAAGCGGCGCTTCTTCTCCAGCCCGGCGAGCGCCAGTTTGAGCGTCTCCTCGGGCGCTGCCTGGAATCTGCCCTTGCCGCGCCGGTAGAAGTACATGGGCGCGCCATGCAGCTTCACCAGGATGCCGGTCGCCTCTACCGCGTTCGGTTCGCGGCCGACGTAATCACGAGCCAGGCTTTGAAAATCGAATTCACGCCCGCTCGAGCATTCCCACAGGAACTTCACGTCGAGCGTTTCGGCGAACCGCTGGGCCTCGGGCAGGAGCTCGCCAGCCGCCGGCTGCTC
>DASREB010000104.1:0-3638 GCA_035652275.1 Burkholderiales bacterium | reverse complement strand
ACTGCTCCCGCTTTACCTCGCCGACACAGCGCGCGGCGCGTGGCGCTTGCCGAGCCCTGCGGAGGTCGCTGCGGTGCTCTACATTGCGGTGGCGGCGTCAGTGCTGGCATTCCTCGCCTGGAACCGCGGCGTGGCGCTCGTCGGCGCGAACGCCGCCGGCTTCACCCTGCCGCTGCTGCCGGCGTTCGGCACGGTGCTCGCGATAATCTTTCTCGGGGAAGCCTTCCGCGGCTTCCACGCCGCGGCGTTCATCATCATCGTGACGGGCGTGGCGCTCGCCACCTATCGCCGCTAGAGCCAGCCCGCCTTGCGGAAGCGCCAGAAGAGGAAACTGTCGATCGCCGCCATGACGGCCACCACGACCGGGTAGCCGTAGGCCCACTTCAGCTCGGGCATGTGCTCGAAGTTCATGCCGTAGATGCCGACGATCATGGTCGGCACGGCGACCAGCGCGCCATAGGCGGCGAGGCGCTTGGTGACCTCGGTGTCGCCGATTTGCACGAGGCCGAGGTTCACTTGAATGGCCGTCGATACGGTGTCGCGCGCGGTGTCGATCGACTGGTTGACGCGCACGAGGTGGTCGTAGACGTCGCGGAAGTATTCGCCGAGGCCCGCGCATACCTGGGGCACGCGCCCGCCGAAGAGCCGCCCGGAGTATTCCAGCATCGGCCCGGTGGCGTGCTTGAGCGTGGTCAGCTTCTGCTTGACGTAGTAGAGCGACTCGATATTCGCGCGCGGATCCTTCACCTGGAAGAGCTGTTGCTCGATGCTCTCGAGCTCGGTCTCCACCGCATCGAGGACCGGGAAGTAGCGGTCGACCACCGCGTCCATTAATGCATAAAGCACGTAGCCCGAACCATTGCGCAGCAGCTCTGGCTCGCGTTCCGCACGCGCACGCACGCCGAGGAAACCATGCTCGCTATGCTGGCGCACCGAGAGGACGTAGTTACGACCGACGAAAATGTCCACCTCGCCGATCTTCAACTCGTCGCCGACCACATCGACGGTGTTCACCACCACGAACAGGAGGTCGCCGTATTCCTCGATCTTCGGCCGCTGGTGCCCGTGGCGCGCGTCTTCGACGGCGAGCGGGTGCAGGTCGAATTCCTCCTGCATTTCGCTGAGCTCCTCGTCGGTCGCGTCGCGCAGCGCCACCCAGACGAAGCATCCCGGGCGCTGCAGGTAATTGCGGATGTCGTGCTTGTCGATGTCCGCGAGCTTGCGGCCTTCCTCGTAGGCAACGCAGTTGATCAGCATGTTCGGGTCGCGATGGTAACCCGATAGAATCGGCGATTCGCAAAAGTTGATCTGACCCTATGCCGGATATCAGCCGCCGGGCCGCCAGCCTCGGCACCGAGAATGCCTTCGTGGTCCTCGCCGAAGTGAATGCGCTCGCGCGCGAAGGCAAGGACATCATCAGCTTCTGCATCGGGCAGCCCGACTTCCCAGCCCCGGAGAACGTCCAGCAGGCGGCGATCCGCGCCATCCGGGAGGGCAGGCATGGCTACACCCCGTCTGCGGGCATCGACGAGCTGCGCGAGGCGGCGGCGCGCTATATGGCCGCCATGCGCGGTGGCCTGCCCGTCCGGGCGCAGGACGTCGTGGTGGGCGCCGGCGCCAAGCCCTTCATTGCCTACGCCATCCTCTCCACCGCGGACTTCGGCGCGGGCGATGAAGTCATCTATCCAAACCCCGGATTTCCGATCTACGAGTCGCAGATCCTCGCGAGCGGTGCGAAGCCCGTGCCGATCCACCTGCGCGAGAAGCGCGGCTTCTCCTTCGACCTGGATGAGCTCGCGCGGCTTCTCAACCCGCGCACCAAGCTCCTCATCCTCAACTATCCGCACAACCCGACCGGCGGCTGCCTGACGAAGCAGGAGCTCGAGCGCATTGCCGCCCTGCTGCTGAAGCACCCGCAGGTATGGGTCTACGCCGACGAGATCTACTCCCGCCTGGCGTATGTCGGCGAGTTCTTTTCCATCGCCCAAGTGCCTGGCATGTATGAGCGCACCATCATCTCGGACGGCGCCTCCAAAACCTGGGCGATGACCGGCTGGCGCATCGGCTTCACCGCCAACCCGGTGCTCGCGCCGGTCTTTACGCGCTGGATCACCAACACGGACTCCTGCGCCTCGCAGATCAGCCAGTGGGCCGCGGTCGAGGCGATCAATGGTCCGCAGGACGCCGCACGCGCTATGCGCGACAGCTTCCTCGAGCGGCGCGATTTCATCGTGCAGCTGCTGAACGAGGTACCCGGCGTGCAGTGCCAAGTCCCCGGCGGCGCCTTCTATGCGTGGCCGAACGTCACCGAGGCGTGCCGCCTTATCGGCGCAGCCGATTCCGAGGAGTTTCGCAAGCGGCTGCTCGCTGAAGCCGGGGTCGCCGTGCTCGCGGACATCCATTTCGGCGCGCGGGTTCCGGGGGAGGGCCAGCATGTGCGCTTCTCGTACGCGGCTTCCAAGCAGGCGATCCAGACGGGCGTACAGCGCATGACTGATTTCATTCGGAAGAACACCCGAAAAGCAGCATGATCTGGAAGCCGAGTGTCACGGTCGCCGCTGTGATCGAGCGCGGCGGGCGGTTCCTTTTCGTGGAAGAGCGCATCGATGGCCGCCTGGTGCTTAACCAGCCTGCCGGCCACCTCGATCCAGGCGAGTCGCTCGTCGCCGCCTGCCGCCGCGAGGTGCTGGAGGAAACCGCGCACGCGTTTGAGCCGCGCGAGCTCATCGGCATCTATCGCTGGCACTATGCGGCCAAGGATGTGACCTTCCTGCGCTTCTGCTTCACCGGCGTCGCGGGTGACGCCGACCCCGCGCGCAAGCTCGACAAGGAAATCGTGCGTCTGCACTGGCTCACGCCGGCGGAGCTCGAGGCGCGCAAAGACGACCATCGCTCGCCGCTGGTCGCAAAATGCGTCGCCGATTTCCTCGCGGGGCGCCGCTTTCCGCTGGAACTGCTGTCGCCGGAGTTCGCATGAAGGTCGTGGTCGGCATGTCGGGCGGCGTCGATTCGTCGGTAGCCGCGCTGCTGCTCAAGCGCCAGGGCTATGACGTGGTCGGCCTCTTCATGAAGAACTGGGAGGACGACGACACCGACGAATACTGCTCGACGCGCCAGGACCTGATCGATGCCGCGGCCGCGGCCGACGTGATTGGCATCGAGCTCGAGGCGGTGAACTTTGCCGCCGAGTACAAGGAGCGCGTATTTGCGGAGTTCCTGCGCGAGTACTCCGCGGGGCGGACGCCGAACCCCGATGTCCTTTGCAACGCCGAGATCAAGTTCAGAGCGTTCCTCGACCACGCCATGCGCCTCGGCGCGGCGAAGATCGCCACCGGGCATTACGCGCGCCTCGATAGTGTAGACCGGCGCTATCGTCTGCTGCGCGGCAAGGACGCGAGCAAGGACCAGAGCTACTTCCTGCATCGCCTGACGCAAGAGCAGCTCTCACGCGTCATGTTCCCGGTTGGCGAGCTGAAGAAGGCGCAGGTGCGCCGCATTGCGCTCGAGGCCGGCCTGCCGAATCATGCGAAGAAGGATTCGACCGGCATCTGCTTCATCGGCGAGCGGCCATTCCGCGAGTTCCTGAACCGGTACTTGCCGAAAGTGCCCGGGCCGATGGTCGACGCCGAAGGCCGCAC
>DASREB010000103.1:0-8374 GCA_035652275.1 Burkholderiales bacterium | reverse complement strand
CAACAGGTGCCGGTCGTGCGACACGAGCACCAGCGTGCCCTCGAACTGTGCGAGCGCAACCGTCAATGCCTCGCGCGTTTCCAGGTCGAGATGGTTGGTCGGCTCGTCGAGCAGCAGCAGGTTCGGTCGCTGCCAGACGATGAGCGCTAGCGCGAGGCGCGCCTTCTCGCCACCGGAGAAGTTGACGACCGGATCGGTCGCCATGTCGCCCGGGAAATTGAAGCTGCCGAGATAGTTGCGCAGGTCCTGCTCGCGCGCCTGCGGCGCGAGGCGGCGCAGGTGCCAGAGCGGCGACTCGTCGTCACGCAGCATCTCCACCTGGTGCTGCGCGAAGTAGCCGATCTCGAGCCCCTTGTTGAACGTCGCGCTTCCGCCAAGGACCGGCAGCACGCCGGCAATCGTCTTTACGAGGGTCGATTTGCCGGCGCCATTGACGCCAAGGAGTCCGATGCGCTCGTTGGCACGAAGCGTCAGCGTGACTCTCGACAGCACGCGCTTCTCCGGGTAGCCGGCGCTCACCTCGTCCAGCACCAGCAGCGGATCGGGCGAGCGCTCCGCATCGCGGAACTCGAACGAGAACGGCGCCGCGACGTGCAGGGGCGCGAGCTCCTCCATCTTCGCCAGCATCTTCATGCGGCTTTGCGCCTGGCGCGCCTTGGTCGCCTTGGCGCGGAAGCGGTCGATGAACGACTGCAGGTGCGCGCGCTCGCGCGCCTGCTTTTCGATCCCGGCTTGCGCGAGCACCACGGCCTGAGCACGCTGCGCCTCGAAGCTCGAGTAATCCCCGCTGTAGCGCCGCAGCTTGCGCTGGTCGATGTGCACGATCGCCTTGACCACACCGTCGAGGAAATCGCGGTCGTGCGAGATGACGAGCAGCGTGCCCGGATAGCGCCGCAGCCAGTCCTCGAGCCAGATGATGGCGTCGAGGTCCAGGTGGTTGGTCGGCTCATCGAGCAGCAGCAGGTCCGAGCGGCACATCAGCGCCTGCGCGAGATTGAGGCGCATGCGCCAGCCGCCGGAGAACGACGAGACCGGCTGCTCGAGCTCCTCGCTCTTGAAGCCCAGGCCGAGCAGCAGCGCCTCGGCGCGCGGCCGCGCCGTGTACACGTCGGCATCGGCAAGCGCCGCGTGCAGCTCGCCCATGCGCGTGCCGTCGTGTGTCTGCTCGAGCTCCTGCTCAATATCGCGCAGCGCCGTATCGCCGTCGATCGCGTACTCGACCGCCGGCCGCCCGAGCGCCGGCGTTTCCTGGGCGACGTGCGCGATGCGCCAATGCGCCGGCAGCTCGACATCGCCCTTGTCCGCGTGCAGCTCATCACGCAGCAGCGCGAACAGGCTCGACTTGCCGGAGCCGTTGGCGCCGATCAAGCCGATGCGCTCGCCGGCGTGGATGGTAAGGTCGGTGCTCTCGAGCAGCGCCTTGGCGCCGCGGCGCAGAGTGACCTGCGAAAGACGGATCACGCTGAAAAAGCGGCGATTCTACTTACAAAGGCGCACGCCCAACGGCGCGCCTTGCTATGGCGTCATTGCTTGACGTCTTTCCGTGCGCCTGGAGGGTCTTCGCCCGCACGGAAGGCGTTCACTTGCGCACGGATCGTGCCTGCGGTGTCCACGAGAAGCACGCCAGCGAGGCGTTGCAGCATGGGCTGGATGAACATGCGGCCGACGGCCTCGCCCTTCTCCGGCGTCATCCCGGCGCGGTTGACGACATCATCGAGCGCAGCGGCGTCGTCGGCCTGCTTCTCCTTCGCCTCGGCAAGCCGCAGGACCACCGCGCCGACGCCGTCCCGGATACCGATGCGCATGAGCTGCAGCTGTTGCTTGGTTTCGGGCTGCACATGCTGATCGGCTATCAACTTTTCGGCCATCGAGGCGACCAGGATGTGATCCAGCAGCTCGACGAAGGCGCGGCCGTACGGCGTCTCCACCACCTTGTCGAGGAATGCAATATCGTCGTCCGTGAATGGCAGCGTGGCGACCACTCGAGCGAAAGACGCGGCATCGCGCGGCAGTACCGGACCCGCACGCAGCTCCTCGGCCTGGATCGCCTCGCGAACCGCGACGGCAGCAATCTCCCAGTGCGGGTTGCCGGGCGCCCATTTCGGGCCGAGCTTCGCGCCGTGTCCGACGCCGGCGAGAAACAATCCCGGCAGCTCGGCGCGCAGCATGTTCAGCAGCGCCCGGCCGTTCGGCCAGTCCGTCTTGCCCAGCCATTGCGCCAGGCGTTCCTCGCGGCTCGGCGCCTGCCCGGCGACCTGCAGGGCGATAGAGACGCCGATCAGGCCGACGAGCGCGCGAAGCCAATAGAGCGTTTTCTTCATGGCAACTCCCAGCGCCATGGCGCGGCGCAATCACTATACGCCGATACAATCATGCGCCGTGCTGATCGACTTCTTCCTCAAGCTCAAGAGCCACAAGCTGCCGGTCTCCATCAAGGAGTACCTCACGTTGCTCGAGGCGATGGGCAAGAACGTGATCGGCCCCTCGGTCGACGAGTTCTACTATCTGTCGCGCGCGGCGCTGGTGAAGGACGAGGCGAACTACGACAAGTTCGACCGTGCGTTCGGCGAGTTCTGGCACGGCGTCGAGACGATCCCCGGTATCGAGGCGCAAGTGCCGCTCGAGTGGCTGCTGAAGCAGGTCGAGCTTACCCTGTCGGAGGAAGAGAAGCGCCAGATCCAGGCGCTCGGCGGCTGGGAAAAGCTGATGGAGGAGCTGAAGAAGCGGCTGGAAGAGCAGAAGGGCCGCCACCAGGGCGGCAACAAGTGGATCGGCACCGGCGGCACCTCGCCTTATGGCGCCTACGGCTACAACCCCGAAGGCATCCGCATCGGCCAGGAGAAATCGCGCAACCGCTCGGCCGTCAAGGTTTGGGACGCTCGCGAGTACCGCAACCTCGACGATTCGGTCGAGCTCGGCACGCGCAACATCAAGGTAGCGCTGCGGCGGCTGCGGAAGTTTGCGCGCGACGGCGCACCCGACGAATTCGACCTGCCCGGCACCATCGACGCCACGGCGCGCAAGGCCTACCTCGACATCCATATGCGCCCCGAGCGGCGCAACACCATCAAGGTGCTCATGCTGATGGATATCGGCGGCACCATGGACGATCACATCAAGCTCGCCGAGGAGCTCTTCTCCGCGGCGAAGACCGAGTTCAAGCACCTCGAGTTCTTCTATTTCCACAACTGCCTGTACGACTTCGTGTGGAAGGACAATCGCCGACGGCATTCCGAGCGCACGCGTACCTGGGATCTTCTGCACAAGTACGGCCACGACTACAAAGTGATCTTCGTCGGCGATGCCACCATGAGCCCTTACGAGATCCTGCAGCCCGGCGGCTCGGTCGAGTACTACAACGAAGAGCCCGGTGCCGTATGGCTAAAACGCGTCACCGAGGTCTACCCGAAGTGCGTCTGGCTCAACCCGGAGCCCGAGGAAATCTGGAGCTACCGGCAGTCCATCGGCATCATGAAGGAGCTGTTGAACGGGCGGATGTTCCCGACGACGCTCGCCGGGCTCGAGCGCGCGATGAAGCTTCTCGCGAAGTGAACGCGCCGCTTAACGAGCAGTTCCTCACGCTGCAGGAGATCTACCAAGCGGCGCGGCGCAACCTGGCGCCCGGTCCCTGGGCGTACCTCATGGGCGGCGCCGAGACCGAGACGACGGTGCTGCGCAATCGCATGGCGCTCGACCAGCTCGCGTTCCGCCCGCGCGTGCTGCGCGACGTGAGCAAGCTCGACAGCACGGCGACATTCCTCGGTCAACGCGTGCGCCTGCCGGTGATGCTCGCGCCGATCGGCGGCCTCGAATCCATTGTCGAGGGCGGCGCCGCGGCCGCGGCGCGCGCGGCGGCGCAGTTCGGCGTGCCGCAAATGCTCTCCTCGGTCTGTCAGCCAGGCCTGGAGGAGACCGCCGCGGCCGCGAACACCGTTCGCGTGTTCCAGCTCTATGTACGGGGTGACGACGCCTGGGTGGACGATTTCGTGCGGCGGGCGAAGGCCAATGGCTACCGCGCGTTCTGCCTGACGGTCGACGTCGCCATGTACAGCCGGCGCGAGCGCGACCTGATCGGCCGCTTCGTCAAGCCCTGGCGGGCCCGCGCCGCCGAGGGCGCGCGTTTCCAGTCGGCGCTCTCGTGGGCCGAGGTCAGGCGCTTCAAGGACAAGCACGACGTGCCGCTCATCATCAAGGGCATTGCCACCGCCGAAGATGCACGGCTCGCCGTCCAGCACGGAGTCGAGGTCATCTACGTATCGAACCACGGCGGGCGGCAGCTCGATCACGGCCTGGGCAGCACTGCGGTGCTGCCCGAGATCGTGCAGGCGGTCGGCGATAAGGCCGAGGTCTGGGTCGATGGCGGCTACATGCGCGGCACCGACGTGGTGAAGGCGCTAGCCCTCGGCGCCAAAACGGTCGGTATTGGCCGCCTGTGCGGCCTGGGGCTCGCGGCTGCGGGCCCCGCAGGCCTCGTGCGCGCGCTCGAGATCCTGGAGGACGAAATCCGCACCTGCCTCGGCCTCCTCGGCGTGACCGGCTATGGGGAGCTCACGCCGCAGCATCTCGCGCCGGCGCCGATGGTGCGGCTGCCGGACACCTTCAGCGCGTTTCCACTGCCGCCGATCGCCGAGTAGCCGCCGAATCGTCGGTTAAGCGCCGAGTTTTTCGGCGAGCTCGACGAAATCCTTCGCCGCGATATCGACTGCGCTGCGATCGGGCTCGAGGTCGCTCACCTGACCCGGGCCATGCTCGCGCGGCCGCGCGACGAACGCGGTGGCGAGGCCGGCGGCTTTTGCCGCCTTGAGATCGGGGTTATGCGCGGCCACCATGAGCACGTTGGCGGGCGCGAGCCCCAATGCGCGGCATGAAGCGAGATAGGTCTCCGCCGTCGGCTTGTAGGCGCGCGCAATCTCGGCGCCGAGGATGCAGTCCCATGGCAGGCCGGCGCGCTTCGCCATCTCGACCATCAAGGCGATGTTGCCGTTCGAGCAAGGCGCGATGATGAACTTGCGCTTGAGCCGCGTGAGGCCAGCAACCGCGTCCGGCCACGGATCGAGGCGATGCCAGGCGCGATTGAGCTCGTCGATGTCGACGTCGGAGAGATCCTTCAATCCGTAGCGCGCGAGCAGCTTCAGCAGGCTCTCGCGATGCAGGACGTCGAGGAGGGTGAACGGCCGCCGACCCGAGCGCACTTCTTCCATCGATGGGTGGTAGAGCTTGCGCCACTCGACGGCGAACTCCACCGGATCGACGCCACGAATGCCTTTGCTCTGGGCGAGCTGTGCGAACTCGCGGCTGACGCTCGTGCGCCAGTCAACCACGGTGCCGAAGACGTCAAACAGGCACGCGCGGACGTCCAAGGCTGCGAGCCGCTAGTTAAGTGCGCAGGATCCGGGGCCGCCGGGATGGCCGCAGCTGCCGCACGGCGCCGGCGCGGCATCGTTCGTCTTCTGGGCGGCGAACACCGATAACTTCTTGTCGAGCGCCGGGCTCGCGCAGCGCGCGCACGCCGGCCTCTCGGTATTGCGCACCAGCGTCTCGAATTCGTGGCCGCAGGCGCGGCAGGCGTATTCGAAGATCGGCATGGCGCGATTGTACCGTCAGCCGCCGCCCTTCTTCGCCATCTCCTCCATGCGCCGCTTCATCTCCTTCGGCGGCACGTCCTCCGTGTGCGTGGCGATGTACCAGACGTGGCCGTAGGGATCCTCGACCGTGCCGGCGCGATCGCCATAAAACTTGTCCTCGACCGGCCGTGTGAGCTTGCCGCCGGCCGCGACCGCTTTCTGCACGATGCCATCGACATCGCGCACGTAGAGATGCAATTGCACCGTGGTGCCGCCGCGCGAGTGCGGCCCGACGAAGCCCATGCTCGGCATCTCGTCGGCAAGCATGACGTGCGAGTCGCCGATCATGATCTCGGCGTGCCCGACCTTGCCGTCGGGCATCGGCATGCGCAGCAGCTCTTTCGCGCCGAACGCGCGCTTGTAGTAGTCGAGCGCCTGCGCCGCGTTCTGCACGCTCAAGTACGCCGTGACTGCGTGATAGCCCTTGGGAACGGGCTGCACCTTGCGCGCCTTTGCCACCGGCTTACTTTTCGACCGAGCCTTGGATTTCTTGGCCATGGTGTCTCCTCTGTCAGGAAATGCAGATACGCTGCAGCTTTGCCTTGATGTCCTCGGGAAGCGGCACGCCCTTGCGCGCCGTGGTGTCGAAGCACACTTCGACGGTCTTCTGCGTCGCGCAGTGTGTCATCGAGTCGGCCTCGAAAAGGCGCATCTCGTGCCCGAAGCTCTTCGTGCCGACGCGCGTCACGGCACCGCGGACGAGGAGAAGCTCGCCGGCGCGGATCTCGTGATGGAAGTCGATGCTGAGCGTCGCCACCACGGTGCCGTAGCCGCGCGCGCGGAATTCGGCGAGCGAGAAGCCCGCCATGCGCGGAAAGTGCCAGCCGGCGTCGTCGAAGCAGGCGGCATAGTGGCGCACGTTCATGTGGCCGTAGATGTCGCAGTGCGCGGGCATGACGATCGCCCGGTAGAGGTCGAACCACTGCTCCATGCCGCTCGCTTAGTGCTTGAGGAGCGACAGCCGCTGCAGCTTCGTCGCGTAGAGATCGTGCTCGTGCGCGCTGGTGCTGTTCTCGAGCGCCGCTTCGAGCTCGGCGCGTGCGCGGGCCAGGTTGCCGAGCCGGTACTCCGCGAGGCCCAGCCAGAAATGAAATTCGTGGTACTCCGGGGCGCGGGCCACTTCGCGCGCAAAGAGCGCCCGTGCCCCGCGGAAGTCGCCCGCTTCCATCGCGGCGAGACCGCGATGGAAGTAGTAGAACGGCGCCGCGCCCTCGAGCTGCGCCAGCTGCCGCTCGGCGAGCGCCGCTTCCTGCTCCCGGCCGGCATGCGCGAGCACCAGCGCAAGATTCGCCCAGGCACGCGTGTTGTCCGCCTCCTGCGCGATCACGCGGCGGAAGGCACGCTCCGCCGCCGCCAGCTCGCCGCGCCGCACGTAAAGGACGCCGAGCGTGTTGTACGCTGCCATGAACGTGGGATCGCTGCGCATCGCCTCGCGCGCCCACCAGTAGGCATCGTCGAGGTGCCCGCGCACCAGCGCCTCCGCGGCGCGGTTGTTCATGAACATTGCCACGATGGTGGACTCCTCCACCGCATCGCTTCGCAGCCCGCGCAGCTCGCGTGCCGGCAGGAAGTCGATCGTGATGGTCTCGGCAGCGTCGTAGAGCGTGCGTGGGTCCGTATAGCGTTTGCCGAGCGTGACGTTGACGTGCCCGTTCAGGAAATAGATATTGCCGTTGCGGCTCCACATGTCGGCGAAAGAGGCGCGGTTGTACGTCACCTGCAGGCCGAGCTCTTTGGCGAATGCCGCCGTCATGATGACGAGCGACAGGCAATTGCCGCTGCGGGCCTCGAACGCCTCGGCGGCGGTACGCGTGCGGGCGCTGTCGTAGTCGAGCTTGAGCTGGCCTTGCGTCACCGCGTCGATCAGCGCCTGGCGCGCGCCGTTGCCGCCGATCGAGAGCGGCAGCTCCTCGCGCAGGAAACGCCGCATGGCGTCACTCACCGCAAAGATGTCCGCCCGGCTGATGCGCTCGGTCGGCGGCTTGAAGAGCGCGTCCTGGAAGAGCTCCTCCGGCGGCGCCGGCGCGAGCACCGGCTTGGCGGCGCAGGCGCCGAGGAGAAGCGCGGCGATCACAGCGGCGCTACGCATGGCGCTGAAATTGTATGCTTCGGGCGTGTTTCGCCCAAACGCTTTGAAGGCGCGCCTTCGCGCCGGCAAGCGCGCGCTCGGCTGCTGGACGGTGCTCGGCGCGCCCGCCGTGATCGAGGTCCTGGCGCTCTGCGGCTTCGATTACCTGCTGCTTGACCAGGAGCACGGCTTTGGCGAGCCCTCCGCCCTGCTGCATTCACTCCAGGCGATGGCCGCTACGCCGCAGTGCAGCTCGATCGTCCGCGTCCCGTCCAATGACCCGAACTACCTGAAGCGAGTGCTCGACACCGGGGTCGAGGGCGTCATGGTGCCCAACGTCGAAACCGCGGAGGACGCGCGCGCGGCGGTTGCCGCCTGCCGCTACCCGCCCGCAGGCCGGCGCGGCTCGGCGCTCGGCTCGGCGCGCGCCTCGGACTACGGCATCCGCGCTGCCGATTACCGCAGGGCGGCGGCTGATGAGCTGCTCGTCGTCTGCCAGATCGAGTCGCCGCGCGCGGTAGAAAATATCGACGCCATTGCGGCCGTCGACGGCGTGGATGTGCTTTTCATCGGCCCGCACGATCTCTCGGGCACGGTCGGCCAGCTCGGCGATCTCAAGCACCCGGAGGTCGCTCGCCTGCTTGCGCGCGCCGAGGAAGGCATCAAGCGCAGCGGCAAACCG
>DASREB010000102.1:0-2453 GCA_035652275.1 Burkholderiales bacterium | reverse complement strand
TACATTCTTGGTCTCGCGCTTGTCGCCATTAGCTATGACCGACCTCATGATCTTCGTCAGGGGTGCTTGCTCGTCAAAGATCCGGACAGGCCATCCAGGTGGGAGGTGGTCTTCAATGATGGATCGCGGCAGGAAGTCGCCGCTGACAGCAGCGCGTTGCTTGCCTTCACCCAGAAGGCTGCAGACGACTTCGGCGAGCGGAAGAGCGATCGATACGAATTCTTGGACCCGGGTCGAGCAAGGGCCGAGATCGAAAAGGAGATGGAGGAGAAGGGCAGCAAGAAGGGCAAGAGCCGCAAGGGCAAGAGCGGGGATACCAACCAGTGACCCGCTGGCTCTGCATCGAGGCGCATTTCCTCGCCGGCCGCTATCACGGACGCCGGTCGGAGCGGGAGCGAACCTATTTCCCGCCCGAGTGGCCGCCCAATCCCCACCGCCTGTTTCAGGCGCTCCTCGCCGCCGGCAATCTCGGCTTCCGCCGCACCGAGTTCTCGGACGCCAAGAAGGAAGCCCTGCGTTGGCTCGAACGGCGCGCTGCGCCGGAGATCGTCGCCCCGCCTGCGCGCGCGGCCAGCGTCGTGCGGCTCTATGTGCCCAACAACGACATGGACAAGGTCGCCCGGTTTTGGGCGCAGAACAAGGAGCCGGAGAAGCAGCCGAACGAGCTGAAGACCGACAAGGACCTGCGGCCGCATCGGCTCGCGGAGGACGGTCCGGTGCGGTTCCTGTGGCCCATCTTCGAGGAGGAATGGGAGGCCGCGCGCCCCTATGTGGAAATTCTCTGCGAAGAGGCACGCCACCTGCACTGCCTCGGCCTCGGCATCGATCTCGTTGCCGGCAACGGGCGCATCCTCAGCGCGCGAGAGAAGAACGCGCTGCCGGGCGAAACCTGGATCGCGGATGCCGACGGCGTCGGCTGGCGCGTGCCCGTCGAAGGTTCGCTCAACGAGCTGATCGATCGCTACAAGGATCAGGCGAGGCGCGTGCAGTCGGGCCGCGGCCGCGGTGCCGAGCGCTACGTCGCGCCGCCGGCGCCTGTTTCGGTCTATCGGGAAGTCGGCTATCTCCGCCGCGCGCAGGGCCGCCGCCGGCCCGTCCATGCCTTCGCTTTGGTGGACGAGGACGGCGCCTACCGCTCCTTCGATCCGCGCTACGCGATGGAAGTCGCCGCCTGGCTGCGCCATGCCGCCCACGAGCGCGCCAAGGCGATGAAGCTCGATGCCGATTTCATCGAGCGCTTCGTCTGCGGCCATGGCGAGAATGCCGAGGCCAAGAACGATCGCTTGTCCTATCTGCCGCTGCCGACGATCGCCCCGAAAGGCCGCGACGGCCGCATCCGCCGTGTGTTGCTTGCGGAGCCGTTCGGCGGCGGCGGCGGAAAGGCGCAAGGTGTCGCGCGCCGGCTTGCGGGTGCCTCGCTGGTCGAGGAGGGAACCGGCGAGATCAAGGCGGATCTGCGCGCGATCGATCCGTACGATGACGGCGTGTCGTTACGTTACTTGCGCAACGCCCGCACTTTCGGCTCGGTGACGCCGCTGGTGCTGCCCGGGCGCGACGATTTTCGCACGCGCAAGGCGCATGCGCTCGTGCTGAAAGCCCTAGCGCAGGCAGGCTACGCCACGCCGGTCGTCGAAATCGCGCTGCAGCGCGAGCCGGTGTTCCCGGGCGCGGAGGTCGCGCGCGACTATCGCGTGCCCTCGTATTTGAAGGAGTTTCCTCGCACGCACGCGATCATCACCTTCGCGGAGGAGGTGCGGGGGCCGGTCGCGATCGGTGCCGGCCGCCATATCGGCTTAGGGCTGTTCGCCGCCTTGGACTGATTGATTTTAGCCGTGCGTTGCCCGTGTCTCGAATGTGAAGGGGAGAACTGAGGTTGCCGACCGACTCCCAACTCGAATTTCACCTTCCCGCGCCGCCCGTCAGCGGCGACACCCCGCTCATTCCCGCACGGATGGTGAACGAGTTCGTATATTGCCCGCGGCTCGCCTACCTGATGTGGACGCAAGGCGAATGGGCGGAGACGGGCGATACGGTCGAAGGCCACCGCGTTCACGCGCGCGTCGACAAGCCCAATGCGCCGCTTCCGGCGCCGCAGGCGCTTGAAGGCGATGAAGCGCCGGAGGCGGACAAGATCGTCAGCCGCTCGCTCACGCTCTCCTCCACGACGCTCGGCGTCATCGCCAAACTCGACATCGCCGAGGCGGAGGACGGCGTCGTCACGCCCGTCGATTACAAGCGCGGCAAACGCCCGCATGTGGCGCAGGGCGCTTACGAGCCGGAGCGCATTCAGATCTGCCTTCAGGCGCTGCTGCTCGAAGAGCACGGCTACCGCGTCGAGGAAGGCGTTATCTACTACGCCGAGAGCCGCGAGCGCGTGCGCATTGCGCTCGACGATGCGCTGCGCATGGCGGCGCGAACGGCGGTCAGCGAGCTGCGCCTCACGGTCTCGCAAA
>DASREB010000101.1:0-13595 GCA_035652275.1 Burkholderiales bacterium | reverse complement strand
TCGGCGTTTCCGGCGTCGGCACCATCGACTATTGGGGAAATCCGCAGGTGTCGCGCTCGAGCTCGGGCCTCGCGAGCATCAACGCGCGCGGCGATAAGCGTTAGCATCTCTCGATGGACCTGCGGCCCGGACTCACCGGCTCTGCCGAGCTGGTGGTGAGCGACCAGCACACCGCGCCGCGCGTCGGCAGCGGCGCGGTGCACGTGCTGGCGACGCCGGTGATGATCAACCTGATCGAAGCGGCGGCGCTCGACGCGATAGAGCGCCTGCTGCCGCCCGGTTATCAGAGCCTCGGCACGCTGCTCAGCGTGCGGCACATCGCCGCGACCCCGGTCGGCATGCGGGTGCGCGCGCGCGCGACGGTCGAGCGCGTCGACGGCCGCACTGTCTATTTCCGGGTGGAAGCGCATGATGAGCGCGAGCTCATCGGCGAGGGCACCCACGAGCGCGTGGTGGTGAACGTCGCCAAGTTCGACCAGCGGGTGCAGCGCAAACTGCGCTAACGACGGCTCATCGCCCTAATAGGGCCGGGCGCCGAAAAGCCAGGGGTGGACCACCAGCAGCACGGCATAAATCGCGAGGCCGATGAGCGGCCGCGTCCAGCCGATCTCGCGCAAGGCCAGGCGGTTTCGCCCCTGCGCGATGGCGACGAACGGGATGTGCGACGTCGCATCAGCGAAGCGCGGCCAGTTCGGATCGGCGCGCTTGCGACGATCGAGCGACAGCGTGCCGAGGAGCGCCACCAGGAGGAAGCCGCCGAAGAACACGACCGCGCGCAGCTCGCCGCTCGCCACGATGTGCGCCGCCGCCCACAGCATGATTCCCCACATGATCGGATGGCGCGTGATGCGGATCATGCCGCGCGCCGGCTGCTCGCTCTTGAGGAGCACGTCCGCCCCGACCATCGTGGGATTGCGCCGGTAGCCGGTGGCGATGAGGATCAGCGCGAGCGGCATCACGACGAGCGGCAGCTCGCGCCATCCGGTCCAGAGCAGCTCGCGCGGCGCGCGGATGAAGGCCCAGATCATCGCGCCGAGCGTGACAAAGGCGAGCGCCGAATAGAGGCCGCGATAAGGCCATTCGCCGAGCCCGGCGACCAGCCGCGTGCGCAGCGGCGTGGCGGAGACGAGATGCGTCAGCACGAACGCCGCAGCAGCGGCGACAAGAAGCGCGGTCGGCGGCATGTCGCCGGCATTATGCGCTGGCGCTACTGCAGGTCGATGATGAAGAGGCGCACCAGCTCTTCGAGGTTCTGCGGCGTGCTGAGGATCTTGCAGCCGATGCGCGTGGCGCGCTCGCCATTGGGCTGCTTGGCGTGGGTGACGTAGCGCACTTCCAGGTCGACCTCGATCGGCTCGTGCTGCGGGTGGCGGATGCGCGCGCCTTCGAGCCGTGTGCCGGCGCAAAGCGGCAGCGCCGGACCGGAGACCAGGATGCCGGTGCCATCGAGGCTGACATCGACCACCTTGGCGTCGAAGCTGAGGATGCCCATGCGCACCTCGCAGGTCACCGGCGCCTGCGGCGGAATGGAGACGCGCGCGGCGGCGCGCCGCTGCTGCATCGCGATCATGACCGTCGGCAGCGGCGACTGGATGCAGGGCAGGCCGGTATGCGTGACCGCATGCGGCGTGGTCGCCGCGAATGCGAACTGCGCGCCGCGATGGTTGCAGACGAGGGTGAGCTTCGGTTGCGCAAGCGCGGCGGCATTCGCCGGCTTGTGGTTGCTGTAGGCAAGCAGCATGTAGCCCTTCACCGGCTCGACCAGCAGCAGCTGGGAGAGAAACATGAGCTGGGAGGGGAGCGTAGCCCTGAGCGTGTCGCGGTCCTCGAGCATCGAGTCGAGGATTCGGCCGATCTCGATTTCCGAGCGCACCAGGAGCTGCCCCGTCACGGCGAGGCGCGATGTGATATCGGGCGAGCTCACAAGCCCTACATTGCGGGGCTTGTCCGCCCCCCTCAAGTGCAAATTACGGCTGTGACGCGGTCAGCCCAGCGCCTTCGTGACGATTTCCGCAACGTCCTTCGACAGGCCTTCGGTGTCGCGGATACGCTCGATTTCCGCACGCGCTTTTGCCTGCCGGCGCGTGTCGAATTTCCTCCAGCGGTCATAGCCGCGCGCCATGCGCGCCGCCACCTGCGGGTTGAGCGCATTCAGCGCGATCACCTGGTCGGCGAGGAAAGCATAGCCGCCGCCATCGGCGGCATGGAAGCGCACATGGTTCGCACAGAACGTGCGGATGAGCGCGTAGACCTTGTTCGGCACCTTGAGGTCGAACGCCGGATGCCCAAGCAGCTGCCTGACCCGCGCCAGCGTGTCCGTCTGGCGCGAGCCCGCCTGCACCGCGAGCCATTTGTCGACCACCAGCGGCTCGTCCTTCCAGCGCGCGTAGAACTCCGCCAGCGCCTTTTCGCGCTCCGGACAGTCGAGCTGCGCGAGCGCGGTGAGCGCCGCCATGGCGTCCGTCATGTTGTCGGCGCGCCGGAACTGCTGGTACGCCAGATCGGCCTCGCCAAGCTCGGCGAGATATCCCAGGCACTGATTGCGCAGCGCCCGACGACCGATCGACGCCGCATCCGGGGAGTACGCGCCGCTGCTTGCCAGCCGTTCATACGTCGCGACGAGCTCGTTGCGCAGCGCTGCGGCGAGCCGGCGGCGCAGCGTATTGCGTGCCTCGTGCAGCGCGTCCGGATCCACCACCTCCATCTGCTCGGCGAGGAAGCTCTCCGCCGGCAGCATCAGCACCTCGGCGGCAAAGACGCGATCGGGTTCGGCCAGCACTGCTGCCATCGCCTCGATGAAAGCGCGCGATGGCTCGCCCTTATGCTCGAGGATGATCGACGCCGCCACGCGCTGACCCGCTTCCCAGCGGTTGAAGGGATCGTCGTCGTGCGCGAGCAGCTGCAGCAGCTCTGCTTCGCTGTACGGATAGTTGAGGATCACCGGCGCCGAAAAGCGCCGCAGCAGCGACGGCACCGGCCGGGCTTTGAGCCCGCTGAAGGTAAAGCGCTCCTCCGCTTTACGCACGTGGAGCATGCGCTCCTCGTCGCCCACCTTCGCCACGAGCGGGATGTGGAACGGCGGGTTCATCGACTGCTTCACCGTGAGGGTGAACGTGCCGTCGCGGTAGTCGCCTGTGCAGGTGAGCACCGGCGTGCCGGCGACGTCGTACCAGCGCTTGAACTGGCCGAGGTCCACGCCCGAGGCATCCTGCATCGCCTGCACGAAGTCGTCGCAGGTCACCGCCTGGCCATCGTGCCGCTGGAAGTAAAGCCGCATCCCGGCCTGGAACTTCTCTTCGCCGAGCAGCGTATGCTGCATGCGCACGACTTCCGCGCCTTTCTCGTACACCGTCATGGTGTAGAAGTTGCGGATTTCCATGTAGGACTGCGGCCGCACCGGGTGCTTCATCGGCCCGGCGTCCTCGGGGAACTGGGCGGAGCGCAGCGCCCGCACTTCCTGGATGCGCGTCATGGCGCGCGAGTAGATGTCCGCGCCGTACTCCTGGTCGCGGAACACCGTCAGTCCCTCTTTCAGCGAGAGCTGGAACCAGTCCCGGCAGGTGACGCGGTTGCCGGTCCAGTTGTGGCAGTACTCGTGCGCCACCACGCGGTCGATGTTCAGGTAGTCGACGTCGGTGGCGGTGTCTGCGCGGGCGAGCACGTACTTGGTGTTGAAGATGTTGAGGCCCTTGTTCTCCATCGCGCCGGAGTTGAAGTCGCCGACGGCGACGATGTGGTACTGGTCGAGGTCGAGCTCGAGCCCAAAGCGCGTCTCGTCCCAGTGGATCGCACGCTTCAGGCACTGCATGGCCCAGCCCGCCTGGTCGAGCTTGCCGCGCTCGACGTAGACATAGAGCTCTTTGGTTTTTCCGGAGCGCGTGACGATGCGCTCGCTCAGGTGCTCGAGGTCCGCCGCCACCATCGCGAAGAGGTAAGACGGCTTCGGGAACGGGTCGTGAAAGCGCGCCCAATGGCGCCCCGCGCCTTCGTCGCCCGAGGCGGCGAGGTTGCCGTTCGATAGCAGCACCGGATAGCGCTTCTTGTCCGCATGGATGGTGGTCGTGTAACGCGCCATCACGTCCGGCCGGTCGAGATACCAGGTGATGCGCCGGAAGCCCTCCGCCTCGCACTGGGTGACGAAGCCGGTCTTGGTGGCGTACAGGCCTTCGAGCTTGGTGTTCTTCTGCGGCACGATGCGCGAGAGCGTCTCGAGCGTGAAGCGCTCGTGGACGTCGTACACCGTGAGCCGCTCGGGCGTCGCCTCATGTCTCGCCGGCCGGCCGTCCACCGAGACGGCGACGAGCTCGAGCTCGTCTCCGTCCAGTACCAGCGGCCCGCCGCCGGTATTGCGGCGCACGGCGAGGCGCGCGCGCACGAGCGCGTGGTCGTCGCGGATCTCGACATCAAGGTCCACGTCGTCGACCCGGTAGGGCGGCGGCGTGTAGTCCTTGAGGTGGATAGTCTTGGGTTGTGGTTCTCTCATCCGCCGATTTTAGCTGCCTTGTTGTGCATCGCCCGCCTGGCACGCCCCATGAAAGTGCAGCGCGAGCCGCATTTGCGGCGTTTCTGCTGGCAAAACCGGTGGCATGCGATGTGCGAAGTACGCGCGCGTGACGCGCGATCAAGCGGACATCGTGCAGCTAACGTGGCGCTCGGTGCTGCCGGTCGGCGGCACCTTCGCCGAGCTCTTCTACGGGCGGCTCTTCGCCCTCGACCCGGAGCTGCGCCGGCTATTCAAGGACGACATCGTGGAGCAGGGACGCAACCTCACCGCCATGCTGAGTGTGGCAACCGCGAACCTGGTGAAGCCCGAGCGCATCAGCGTGGCGCTGCGCCAGCTCGGCAAGCGCCACGCCGCTTACGGCGTGCGGCCGGAGCATTTCGCGCTGATGGAGGACGCGCTCCTCTTCGCGCTCGAGCACGCGCTGATCGACGTCTTTACGGCGGAAGTAAAGGCCGCCTGGCGGGCGGCCTACGCGCTCCTCGCGAGCATGATGCTCGCGGAGATCACTCCCCGAGTTGCGGTGCTTCGCTCCTGATGCGCGAGGCGCGCTCGCGCACGTAGTCGTAGCCCTCGCGCATCCGGTCCTTGGTGTTGTCCTGCAGCCGCCGCCAGCCGCCCGCGCGTTGCGCCGCCCACAACAGGAACGCCGTGATGCCGAGGCCGACGACGACCGCTGCGATGGTCCCCGGATATTCCTGCGCCGTGTTGTAAGCGCTTCTCATGCCGCGTGACGCGCTTCTGCGCGCGACGTTGTAGCCTTCGGTGGCCTGATCCGCCAAGTCGTTGAATCGCTCTCTCATGTCTTCCTCCTTTTTGGGTACAGGGAGGAAGGAGCAATCCACGTGCCGCCGTTACTGCGGCTCGGGAACCTCGGGCTTCCTTGCGAAGAGCGCCGGGACCGCCTTTGCGCGCCGCGAGCCGGACGATGCCGGCTTCTCGCCTTCGTCGCGCATCCGGCGGCGTGCTTCCTCGACCTGCGCCTGGTATTCCGCATTGATCGGTGCGGGCTGTGCGGCATGCCGATGCTGGTTGCGCGCGCGCTCGAAATGCTGGCGTGAAGCCGAGCGCTCCTGCCAGGCCGCGCCCGGCTGGCGGGGTTGCGCGGGGCGTGTCCCGCGTCCGGTTCGCTGTGGACGGTCGTTACGTTGCGGACGGTCGTTGCGGGCGCGCTGCTGCCGGTGTGGCGGCTGCGCCGCGCGCGGAGCCGCGCCGCGCGGCGCCGCGCTGCCGGGCTCGTAGCCCGCGATCGGCCGGCTCTCCACCTTGCGGTTGATCAGCCGCTCGATCGCGGCCATCAGCGGCCGGTCCTCGTGGCTTACCAGCGACACCGCTTCGCCTTCGACGCCGGCCCGGCCGGTGCGGCCGATGCGATGCACATAGTCCTCGGCGACGTGCGGCAGATCGTAGTTCACCACGTGCGGCAGCGCCTCGATGTCGAGGCCGCGCGCCGCGATGTCGGTCGCGACGAGCACGCGCACCTTGCCGTCCTTGAATTCACTCAGCGCGCGCTCGCGCTGATTTTGGCTCTTGTTGCCGTGGATCGCGTCGGCGTTGACGCCCTCGCGCGTGAGCTGCTGCGCGAGCCGGTTGGCGCCGTGCTTGGTTCGACAGAAGACCAGCACCTGCTGCCAGTCGTTCGCCGTTACCAAATGGGCCAGCAGCTCACGCTTGCGTGCCGCGTCCACGGGATGCGCGACCTGCGAGACGAGCTCGGCCGGCGTATTGCGCCGCGCGACTTCCACCGTCACCGGCTGGTGCATGAAAGAGGCGGCGAGCTTGCGAATCTCGTCGGGGAAAGTCGCCGAGAAGAGCAGGTTCTGCCGCTTCGCCGGCAGCAGCGCGAGGATCCGGCGGATGTCGTGGATGAAGCCCATGTCGAGCATCCGATCCGCCTCATCCAGCACCAGGATTTCGACCTGGCGAAGATCGACGGTGCGCTGCTGCACATGGTCGAGCAACCGCCCGGGCGTGGCGACGAGGATGTCCACGCCGCGGCGCAGCGCATCGATCTGTGGCTGCATGCCGACGCCGCCGTAAATGGTGATCGACTTCAGCGCGACGTATTTGCCATAGGTGCGCACGCTCTCTTCGACCTGCGCCGCGAGCTCACGCGTCGGCGTGACGATGAGCGCGCGCACCGGATGCCGCGCGGGCGAATGGCTGGCATTCGCCTTCTTGCCGAGCAGCTGCAGCAGCGGCAGCGTGAAGCCGGCCGTTTTGCCGGTGCCTGTCTGCGCCGCGCCGAGCAGATCTTTGCCGGCCAGCACGACCGGGATGGCCTGCGCCTGAATGGGGGTGGGGGTCGTGTAGCCCTGTTCCGCGACAGCGCGGAGCAGCTCGGGCGCAAGCCCGAGTGTTGCAAACGAAGTACTAATGTTTTTCTCCTGCACTCGGCCTGGGAAGGCTTCGCCTTCGACCGGTTCAGGCAGATGCTTAATTAGCTTGTTATTGAACGGACCAGGATGGTCCGCTTACAACGGACTGAGACGCTAACCGGATATGCGTAACAGAAAGCTCGAGAGCGATTATAGCGCAAAGCATCAAAGGCCGTATGGATGGTACAAGCTCGTGACTTATCCACTTGGCCCATGGGACGATTTGTCCGCTAATAGCTCTCCCATGCAACCCCACGTGCGCGATTACCTGTATGCCGGCCTGCTTGGCGCAACCCCGGTGCTCGTGATCATCGCTGCCGTGGTGTTCTGGCGCTCGAGCGCGTTCGAGGGCTACATCGGCGCGCTGATGGTATTGACGCTCGCGGCTTGCAGTTTTCTTGGTGCGCGCGAACTGAAGCCAAACGAGTTCCACGCGCTGATCCGCTCTTTGCTCGGGCAGAAGACCCACCAGAACGGTCCGACCGCGGATCACTAGCGCGCGGTTGTCGGCACCGCGCGGCGGAAGGTGGCGAGCTCGTTCGCGATCAGCGCGCCCAGCACGATCGCCCCGCCAGTCACGGTCGCCGTCGCCGGCACCTCGCCCGCCCCGAGCCACGCCCACAGCGGTCCCAGCACCACCTCCAGCAGTCCGAGAAGCGCGATTTCCGGCGCGAGCAGCACGCGGCTCGCGACGACAAGCAGCATGCAGGGCAGCCCGAGCTGGAAAATGCCGAGGCAAGCGAGCAGCGCCACGTCCTTCGCGCTTGCCTGAAGCGGCAACGCCAGTGGCAGCGCGATAAGGCAAGAGATGGCGCCGCCGAGCATCACCGCCGGCCGCAGATCGAGCTCCGCCGCCACGGCGCGCAGCGTTACCACGTTGATCGCGGAGGCGATCGGGATGGCGGCGGCGATCAGCATGCCGGTGAGATCGCGCGCGCTGTGTGCGTTCAGATCCGAGCCGAACATCCAGGCGATGCCGAGGGCCGCCGCGCCCGCCGCCATCCATGTCCCTGCGGGGATGGGATCACGCAACGCGAGCCACGCAAGCAGCGTCGTGAGGAGCGGCGCGAGGCTCATGACGACAAGCGCATTCGCGGTGCTCGTCAGGCTAAGCGCCAGCATGAAAGCGATGAACATCACGCCCCAGAGCGCGCCGGAGAGCACGCCCGGCCATCCCATGCGCAACGGATGGCGCCGCAGCGCGAGCAGCGCGACTCCCACGAACAGGAAGGCGAAGAGACTGCGCCAGAAGACGAGCTCGAAGGCCGTTGCCCGCTCGACATGGCGTGTCACCACGCCGGCGGTGCTCCAGAGCACCGGCGCCGCGCACATCAGCGCCAGTCCGCTGGCGCGGCTAAGGCCGCTACCATGGCGCAGGGAGGTCACCATGCTTCGGATTGTGCTCGTTTCCGGCATCGCCGTTTTGGCCGCCGCCCGCGCCTGGGCGGTCGATGTCACGCCGTCCGGCTTCCTCGTGCGCTACGAGCTGCCAATCGGTGCGCCGCCGCCAAAGGCGTTCGACGCATTGCTGAACGTCGGCTCCTGGTGGAGCGAGAAGCACACGTACTCAGGCGACAGTAGAAATCTCTCGATCGAGGCGCGCGCCGGCGGCTGCTTCTGCGAGAAGCTCTCGGCCGGGGCGGTGGAGCATATGCGTGTCGTCTATCTGAAAGCGAATGAAGCGCTGCGCCTGAGCGGCGCGCTCGGACCGCTGCAGGCCGCGGGCGTGGCGGGGGCGATGACCTGGCGCTTGTCAGGCGCAGAGAGCGGCACGAAGCTCGAACTCAACTACAGTGTCGGCGGCTACATGCCCGGCGGCTTTGAAGCGATGGCGCCGGCGGTCGAGAGCGTGCTCAAAGAGCAGGCCGACCGGCTGAAGCGCTATGTCGAGACCGGTGCCCCTGCTCCTCGGTGATTACATGCCTTTGAAGAGATGAGCGTAGCTGCGGCTCACCTCGAGCTTCTCCGGCCGGCCCTTGATGCTGACGAGTTGCCGCCCGCGCTCGTCGCGCGTGATGCCGGCGATGGCGCGCGCATTGATGAGGGTGGAGCGGTGGATCTGCCAGAACTGGCTGGGATCGAGCTCGGCGATGAGCTCCTTGATCGGCTTGCGGATGAGGGCTTCCTGGTGCGCGGTCTGAACGCGCGTGTATTTCTCGTCCGAGACGAAAAAGAGCACGTCATCCACCGGAATCATCTGGATCTGGTTGCCTACCGACGCCTGGATCCAGGCGAGGCGCGCCGCGGGCTCCAGCCGCTCGGCGAGCCGCGCGAGCGCCTCGTGCAGGGCGTCTGCTGACTTCGGCGGCGCGGCGAGGCGTTTCTTCAGGCGCTCGACGGTGACGGCAAGGCGCTCGCGCTCGGCGGGCTTCAGCACGTAGTCGATCACGCCCTGCTGGAAAGCATCGATCGCGTACTGGTCGTACGCGGTGACGAAGACGATTTCGGGCACGTGGCCGTCGAGCGCCGCGCTCATTTGTGCTATCTCGCGCGCCGCTTCGATGCCGCTCTTCGCCGGCATGCGGATATCGAGAAACACGACTTCGGGACGATGCTCGCTCACCAGCTCCACCGCCTCGGCGCCGTTCTTCGCCTCGGCGACGATCTCGAGCCCGGGCCACAGCTCGGTGAGCCGTTCCCGCAGCTGCTCGCGCATCAAGGGTTCGTCGTCGGCGATGACCGCCCGCGTCATGTCGCCTTGTAGGGTACGACGATGCTGGCGCGGGTGCCACTCGGGGTGTTGTCCGCGATGCGCAGCTCGGCCGCCTCGCCGTAGATCAGTTTCAGCCGCTCGCGGATGTTCTGCAGGCCCATGCCGGTGCCCGCGGTGGCGGCGCGGCCGAAGCCGACGCCGGTGTCGGCGACAGAGACGGCGAGCTTGCCGTGTACCACTTCGGCGCTCACGGTCAACGCGCCGCCGTCGGCCTTCGGCTCGAGGCCGTGCTTGATTGCGTTTTCGACCAGCGACTGCAGCATCATCGGCGGGAAGTCGGCCGAGTAGAGTCCCTCCGGCACGTTCAGCTGGGCCTGCAGGCGCTCGCCCATGCGCACCTTGAGAATCTCCAGGTACGGGCGGACGACTTCCAGCTCACGACCGAGGTTGGTGGCGCGGTCGCGCATCGCCGGCATCGAGGCACGCAGCAGCGCGATCAGGTTTTTCTGCATCTGGCTCGCGCGCGGCGGATCGGTCTCGATCAGGTGGTCGATGCTCGCGAGCGTGTTGAAGAGGAAGTGCGGCTCGATCTGCGCCTGCATCGCGGCCATCCTGGCTTCGGCGAGCTGGCGCTTGAGGCCTTCTTCTTCCGCGACGTGATGCGCCTCGGCGGCCTGCGCCTCCGCCTTGACGGTGCGCGCGTATGCGATCTTGATCGCCGCGGAGAGCAGGATGAAAAGGAAGGCAAGCTGCGGCAGGAACTCGCCGAGCCGCACGCGCACCACGCGGTCGCGCGCGCCGAGCTCGGTGATGGCATCGTCGATCTCGTCGCGGATGTTGGTGGCGATCTCGCGCCGGATGCTGTCGGCGAGCGGTGCGACCACGTTGCGCTGCACGTCGTCGCGCAGGCTGCTGCCGGGCTTCGTGTCGCGCTCGGCCTCGCGCTTCGCTTCCTCGACGGCGCGCATCTGGATGCCTTCGTCGTCGATGGTGATCTCGCGTGCCGGCGTGCTGCCGCTCGCCTTTCGCCGGATGTGAATGCCGTGCTCGTCCATCGTCACGTCGACGTCGCGCGGGTTGAGCTTCGACTGCCGCTGCACCGTGCGCTCGGCGATCGTCCAGCTGAAGGGCGGCAGACCCGAGAGCACGCCGGCGACGATCATCAGCACGATCGCGAGGACGATGAAGCGCTTCCAGCTGATCGACACCAGCCATTCGGCGTAGCGCCGGTACATGGCGGCGAAGGCAGCGCCGAACGCCTTAGCGCTGCCCGTCAACGACACGCGGCGCGACGATCACGATCTGCGGAACCGGCCCTTCGGCGGCCGGCAATGCATCGGCGGCAGCCGGTCGCTGCATGGCATAGGCGCTCAGTCCGGCGACGGCGGCGATCATCAGGATCAGTGCGGTCTTCATGGTGTATCTCCCGTGAGTGGACGGGCGCCACTCTAGGGAGGGACAGCACGCGCGGCGAGCGCTGTGCGACGGACTGCGGATTGGGGGCGTGGGATGCAGCCAGGCGCGATGAGCGGAGGTCAGGCCGTCGTGAATCGGCGCATTGCGCTGCGCTAATTCAGGACCTGACTGCGGCTTTTGAGGAACTCGGCGAGCGCCTTGCTGGTGTGGCCGCGGCCCGCGGCGGTCTTCTCGGGCGGACCCTGGAACACGATCCGGCCGCCAGCGTCGCCGCCCTCCGGGCCGAGATCGATGATCCAGTCCGCTTCGGCGATGACGTCGAGGTTGTGCTCGATCACGAGCACGGTGTGCCCGGCATCGACCAGGCGATGCAGCACGTGGATCAGCTTCTCGACATCCGCCATGTGCAGGCCGACCGTGGGCTCGTCCAGCACGTAAAACGTGCGCACGCCGCCGGCCTTCGAGAGCTCGCTCACCAGCTTGATCCTCTGTGCCTCGCCACCGGAGAGGGTAGGGCTCTGCTGCCCTAGCGTCAGATAGCCGAGGCCGACGTCCTGCAGGAGCTTGAGGCAGCGCTGAATCGACGGATGCGCGGCGAAGAACTCGAGCGCCTCATCGACGTTCATCGCCAGCACCTCGCCGACGCTCTTGCCGCGCAGCTTCACCGTCAGTGTATCGGCGTTGAAGCGCGCGCCGCCGCAGGCCTCGCAGGTCACGCGCACATCGGGCAGGAACGACATCGCAATTTTCTTCAGCCCCTGTCCCTCGCACTCCTCGCAGCGGCCGCCGCTCGTGTTGAACGAGAAACGGCTGGCGGTCCAGCCGCGCACGCGCGCCTCGGTCGTATCTGCGAACAGGCGCCGGATCTGGTCCCAGAAGCCGACATAGGTGGCGGGGCAGGAGCGCGGCGTCTTGCCGATCGGCGTCTGATCCACTTCCAGGACGCGTTCGATGCGCTTCGCGCCTTTTACCGCTTTGCAGCCAACGGGCGCTTTCTCGACCAGCGAGGCGTACAGCACATCGCGCGCGAGGGTCGATTTGCCTGAGCCCGACACGCCGGTGACTGCAACCAGGCGGCCGAGCGGCACCGAGACGTCCAGCCGCTTGAGATTGTGCAGCGTGGCGCGCTGGATCTCGACATGCTCGCTTGCGCCGTTGCGCCGCGGATGCAGCGGGTGGCGCAGCGGCTCGCGCAGGAATTTGCCAGTAAGCGAGTCGGGCTGGCTGACGAGGTCGTCGGCATGGCCCTGAGCGATGACGCGGCCGCCGACCTTGCCGGCACCCGGCCCGAGATCAATTACATGCTGCGCGCGGCGGATGGTGTCTTCGTCGTGCTCGACCACGACCAGCGAGTTGCCCTTCGCTTCCAGCTTTTCCAGCACGCCGAGCAGGATCTGGTTGTCGCGGTGGTGCAGCCCGATGGTCGGCTCATCGAGGATGTAGCACACGCCGCGCAGATTGGATCCCAGTTGCGCCGCCAGCCTGATGCGCTGCGCCTCTCCACCGGACAATGTCGGCGCCGAGCGGTCGAGCGTCAGGTAACCAAGGCCCACTTCGCCGAGGAAGCCGAGCCGCGAGCGTAGCTCCGCCACCAGATCGCGCGCGATCTCGCGTTCGCGGCCCGCGAGATCGATGCCGGCGAAGAGCTTCTCCAGCGCGCCGACCGGCTCGCGCCCATAGTCGGCGATGTTCCTGCCGCGCCAGAGCACGGCGAGCGCCTCGCGGTTGAGGCGCTTGCCTTCGCATGCCGGGCAGGTCTCGTCGATCTCGAGCCACTCGATCCACGAGTCGAGCACGTTGTCCTCGGCGCCGGTCTTGGCGCGCTCGTCGTCCCATTCGACATCATCGATCGCGAGACCGGTGCCGTAGCACGAGGCGCACCAGCCGTGCTTGCTGTTATACGAGAAAAGCCGCGGGTCGAGCTCCGGAAAGCTGCGGCCGCAGGAGCGGCAGGCACGCTTGGTCGAGAACACCTGCACTTCGCGCTCGAGGACGTGCACGACGCCCTTGCCGTGCTCGAGCGCCGTGCGCAGCGCCTGCCGCAGCTGCGGCTCGGCCTTCGCCTGCACCTTGAGCTTGAGGATCGGCAGCTCGATGGTGTGTTCGCGAAACCGATCGATGCGCGGGAACGGGCGCACGGGAAGGAGCTTGCCGTCGACGCGCAGGTGCCAGTAGCCCTTGCCGGCGGCCCACTTCGCGAGATCGGTGTACACGCCCTTGCGGTTCACTACGAGCGGCGCAAGCAGGGTGATTTCCTTGCCGCGGTATTCGCGCATCAGGCGTGCGGCGATGACCTCCTCGCTCTGCGGCTCGATCGGGACCTGGCACTCGGGGCAGTACTGGGTGCCGAGCTTGACGAAGAGCAGGCGCAGGAAGTGATGCACCTCGGTGAGCGTGCCCACGGTCGACTTGCGCCCGCCGCGGCTGGTGCGCTGCTCGATTGCCACCGTCGGCGGGATGCCGAAGATCGCGTCGACGTCCGGACGCGATGCGGCCTGCACGAACTGGCGCGCATAGGCGTTCAGCGACTCGAGATAGCGGCGCTGGCCCTCGTTGAACAGGATGTCGAAGGCGAGCGTCGACTTCCCCGAGCCCGACACGCCGGTAATCACCGTGAATCGGCCGCGCGGGATGTCGACGTCGATAT
>DASREB010000100.1:0-2443 GCA_035652275.1 Burkholderiales bacterium | reverse complement strand
CATGACGATCTGGAAGGAAGCGGGCTTCTTCATGATCTTCTACCTCGCGGCACTGCAGGCACTGCCGCCCGAGCTCGGCGAAGCGGCGCGCGTCGAAGGCGCCTCGCGCTGGTACTTCTTCCGCCGCGTCACCTTCCCGCTGCTGATGCCCACCACGCTCTTCGTGCTGGTGAACGCGACCATCAACTCGTTCAAGCTGGTCGACCATCTCTTCATCCTCACCAAGGGCGGACCCGACAACGCCTCCAATCTGCTGCTCTATTACATCTACCAGACGGCGTTCAGCTTCTTCGACACCTCCTACGCCGCGACGCTGACCGTGGTGCTGCTCGCGCTGCTCGGCGGATTTGCGCTCCTGCAGTTCCAGCTGGTCGAGCGGCGCGTCCACTATCGATGAGCACACGCTGGCAAATCCTCGCCGCGCTGACCTTCGCACGCACCAGCATGGGCTTCCAGTTCCAGTCGGTCGCCGCGCTCGCGCCCTTCGTCACCGCGGAGCTCGGCCTGGACAACACGCAGCTCGGCTGGCTGGTCGGCATCTATCTCCTGCCCGGGATCGTCATCGCGCTGCCCGGCGGGCTTCTCGGTGCGCGCTACGGCGACAAGCGCGTCGTGCTGCTCGGGCTCGCGCTGATGGCGGGCGGCGGACTGTGGCTCGCCCGCGCGGCGGGCCCGCTCGAAGCCGATATGGCGCGCGTCGCGAGCGGCGCCGGTGCGGTGATGCTTAATGTGCTGCTCACCAAAATGGTGGCCGACTGGTTCGAAGGCAAGGAGCGCATCCTCGCCATGTCGATCCTGATCAACTCCTGGCCGATCGGCATCGGCGTCGCGCTTTTCGCGCTCGGGCCGCTCGGCGAGGCGATCGGCTGGCGCGCCGCCATCCTGGCGGCGGCGGCGTTTACCGCCGGCGGTTTCGCGGCCGTGCTGCTTTTCTATCGTGCGCCGGCGAGCGCCGTGCTGCCCGCGCCCGCCGGTATCGGCATCGAAGTGATCGACGCGCGCGAGTGGCGCCTGCTCGCCATCGCCTCGATTCCATGGCTCCTCTACAACGCCGCGTACCAGGTGGTGGTTTCTTTCCTGCCCTCGTTCCTCGGCGAGAGCGGCGCGAGCATCGCGCGCTCCGGCGCGATGACCGCGATCAATACGGCGATCTTTATCGCCTCGGTACAGGCGGGCGGCATTCTGCTGAAGCGCGCGGCGCACCCGGACTGGATCTGTCACGCGGCGATCGCCGGCTGGTGCGCAAGCCTGCTCCTCCTCTCCGGCAACTCAGCTCCGTGGGTGTGGATCATCGCGGGCGGCATCGTCGGCGGCCTGCCGGCCGGCGCGTTCGTCAACCTGCCCGCGGAGTTCCTGCGGCCGCAGAGCCGCGCTCCGGGCATGGGCGTGTTCTACACGGTGTATTACGTCGGCTGCGCCATCCTGCCGGCGCTCGCCGGCCGGCTTTCGGACATCACGGCGAGTACGCGCGCGACGCTCTGGTTCGCCGCGCTCCTCGCCTTCCTCTGCATCCCGGCGCTGGCGGTGTTCCGCCGCGCGCTGCGCCGTCCACCGGCGGCGCTTGCATGAGCGCCCTCGAAAAGGCGGGCGCCTGGGTGCTCGCCATCCTGTGGCTCGCGCCGCTCCTCTACGCCTGCTGGGCCGCGTTCCATCCGCCGGCGTACGCCACGCACTTCGATCCGGCGGCGCCGCTTACGCTCGCCAACTTCGAGCGCGCCTGGGGCTACGCGCCCTTCGCGCGTCATTTCCTGAACACCGTGATCCTCGTGACCATGGTGCTCGGCGCGCAGCTCGTGCTCTGCACGCTCGCCGGCTACGCCTTCGCGCGCTTCGAGTTCGCCGGGCGCGACATCGCATTCGCGCTGGTGCTCCTGCAGCTCATGATCATGCCGGAGGTGCTGATCGTCGAGAACTACCGCACCATGAGCCGCCTCGGGCTCGTCGACACGATCATCGGCATCGGGCTTCCCTACATGGCGAGCGCCTTCGGCATTTTTCTCTTGCGCCAGACGTTCAAGACCATCCCGCGCGAGCTCGAGGAGGCGGCGCGCGTCGAGGGCTGCTCATGGCTCGGCGTGCTATGGCGCGTCTACGTGCCGCTCGCGCGCCCGACCTACATCGCTTACGCGCTCGTCTCGGTGAGCTACCACTGGAACAACTTCCTCTGGCCGCTCATCGTCACCAACTCGGTGGAGACGCGTCCGCTCACCGTCGGCCTCGCCATCTTCGGCGCGCCCGAATCGGGCGTCGACTGGTCGGTGATCAGCGCCGGCACGCTGATGGCGGTGGCGCCGCTGCTGCTTGCTTTTCTTCTCTTCCAGCGCCAGTTCATGCAGTCCTTCATGCACGCCGGCATCAAGTAGCTAGACGACCGCGACGCCCTGGATCTCGTTCATGATCCCGGGACGCGCGAAGCCCGAGATAGTGAGAAGCGCGCTGCACG
>DASREB010000099.1:0-7743 GCA_035652275.1 Burkholderiales bacterium | reverse complement strand
ACCATTGCGCGAGCGGCACGGCGAAGCCCATCTTCGGCCGGTAGAGGATGTCGTGCGGCAGGTAGGGCTCCATCGCCTTCTTGAGGAGATGCTTGCCCTGCTGGCCGCGCACCTTGAGCGCCGAAGGCAGCGTCGCCAGCCATTCGACGAGCGGATGATCCATCAGCGGCTCGCGCACCTCGAGCGAATGCGCCATGCTGGCGCGGTCGACCTTGGTGTTGATGTCGCCGACCAGGTAGGTCTTCAGATCGAGGTATTGCACCAGCGCGAGCGGATCATCGGTACCGGCGCGCGCGGCGTGGCGGCGGAATACTTCGTCCGCCGTGTAGCCGCCGAGCTCAGCCTTGAAACTGTTGCTATAGAGCTGCGCCCGCATGTCGGCGCGGATGAGCGACACGCTGTGGAAGTACGCTTCCACCGAAGTGCGGGCGAGCGCCTGGAACGTGGTCTTGGCGCGGAATACCTGCGGCGCCCAGTCGGCCTTGGGATAGACGCGCCCGAGGAGCCCAAAAGCCGGACGGCGCACCGATAGCGGCAGCATGGCGCGCAGACGCTCTTCCATCGCGTGCAGGCGGTAGCGCCGGTAGCCGGCGAAGTTTTCGTCGCCGCCGTCGCCCGAGAGCGCCACCGTGACGCGCTTTCGCGCGAGCTGGCACACCCGGTAGGTGGGAATCGCCGAGCTGTCGGCATAAGGCTCGTCATAGGTGCGCGCGAGCACCTCGATCAGCCCGTAGTCGTCGCTGTCCACCTGCTCGACGAAGTGGCGCGTGGCGTAGCGCTCGGCCACGGCGGCGGCATAGCGCGATTCGTCGAACGCGGGCTCGCTGAAGCCGATGGAGCAGGTGTTGACCGGCTCGGCGCTCTGCCGCGCCATCATCGCCACCACGGCGCTCGAGTCGACGCCGCCGGAGAGGAAGGCGCCGAGCGGCACCTCGGAGATCAGGCGCAGCCGCACCGATTCCTGCAGGCGCTGGATGAGCTCCGCCTGCGCGTCGCGCTCGGCGATCGGGTTGTCGTGCGTGAAGCGCACGTCCCAGTATTCCCGCGGCGCCGGTACGGGCGCGCCGCGTCGCACCGCGAGCGTGTGCCCCGGGGGGAGCTTGCGCGCGGCAGCGTAAATGGTGCGCGGCTCGGGGATGTAGCCGAGCGCGAAGTACTCCTCGATGGCGTGCGGCTCGAGCTCGCGGCGAAACGCCGGGTGCGCGACAAGCGACTTCAGCTCGGAGCCGAAGACGAGCTCGCCGCCGAGCTCGGCGTAGTAAAGCGGCTTCACGCCCAGGCGATCGCGCGCGAGGAACAGCGTCTCGCGGTTCCGGTCCCAGAGCGCAAAGGCGAACATGCCGCGGAAGCGCTCCACGCAGCGCTCGCCCCACGACTCCCACGCATGCACGATCACCTCGGTATCGCTCTTCGTGCGGAACACATGCCCGAGGGCGGCGAGCTCGGGGATCAGCGACTGGAAGTTATAGATCTCCCCGTTGTAGACGACGACCACCGAGCCGTCCTCGTTGTAGAGCGGCTGCTGGCCGGTGGCGAGATCGATGATCGAGAGGCGCCGGTGCCCGAGCCCGACGCCCGGCTCGAGATGCAGGCCGCCCGCGTCCGGGCCGCGGTGATGCTGCGTCTCGTTCAGCCGCGCGAGCAGCTCGCGGCTGATTTCGCGCTTTGCGCGCAGATCCATGATGCCGACGATGCCGCACATGACGCGGCTACCTCGTGGACGCGAGCGCCTCTACCGGCGCCGGCACGACGATCCCGGCGGCGGCGAGCGCATTCGCGTAGAGGTTGGTGTAGTCGGCCACCATGCGCTCGAGACTGAAGCGGGTCTCGGCCACGTGGCGCGCCGCTTTGGCGTGCCGCCGCGCGGTGGAGCGCTCGGTGAAATAGGTGAGGATCGCACGCGCCAGCGCGTCGCTGTCGGCCGGCGGCACGAGCAATCCGGTCATGCCGGATTCGAGGAGCTCGGCGTTGCCGCCGACGCGCGTCGCCACGATCGGCAGGCGGGAGGCCATCGCCTCGAGGATCGTGTTCGAGACGCCCTCGGCGCGCGAGGGCAGCACGAAGCAGTCGAGGCCGCGCATCACCTCCGCGATGTCGTTGCGCTCGCCGGCGAACCACACGTGCTCGCTTACGCGCCGCTCTTCGAAGAGCGACGCGAGCGCCGCGCGCTGCGGGCCGTCGCCCACCAGCACGAGGCGCATGCGCTTCGCCGCGGCTGGCGAGAGCTCGCGTGCGCGCACGAAGGCGCGCGCGAGGTTGAGCGCGTCCTTCACCGGGTCCATGCGCCCGACCCAGCCGACGAGCCATTCGTCGGCCGCGCCGAAAGGTGCGCCGGCGATCGGCGCGCGGCTCTCCGTGGGCGAGAAGCGCGTGGTGTCGACGCCGTTGTACATCTGCGAGATGCGCTCGCGCCCGACGCCGACGCCGCGCTCGAGGTAATCCGCGAGATGGCGCGAGAGCGCCACGTAGCGCTGCACGAACGGCCGGTAAAGCCGCCGCACGCCGCGATAGCGCCAGCGCTTGCCGTCCGGGTCGTTCGCATCCCAGCCGTGCTCGCCGTGGATGCGCACCGGCACCTGCGCCGCCCACGCGGGAGCGGCCGCCTCGAGCGCCGCGAGGTTGCGCGTATGGACGATCGCTGGCTGCATCTGGCGAAACAGGCGATAGAGGCGCGGGTAATCGCGCACCAGGTGGCCCGGCCGCTTGCCGAGCTCGATATAGCGCACGTCGGCGCGCTCGATGCGCTCGGCGAATTCGTGCGACACCTCGGTGAGCGCGATGATCACGTGGCGCCAGCGCTCGCGCGGCATGCGGTTCACCAGGTTGACGATGCCGTTCTCCAGGCCGCCGATGCCGAAGCGGTAGACGATGTGCGCGATGAGCGGCGCGTGCTGGCTCATCGCTTCCCTCGTTTTACCTCGGCGAGCGCCGCCTCTATGGAAGGCAGCATGGTCGCCGTGAAGTCGGCCAGCGTCGCCTGCGCCGCTTCCGGCCGATCATCGTAGGGCGTCGCCAGCACGATGGCCGCGGCATCGTCGCCGCGGGCGAGCAGCCGGTCGCGCGCGAGGTAAAGCTTCGCCACATAAGGATTGGCGAGATGGGTGCCCGAGACCCAATACCAGTCCCAGGTTAGCAGCCGCTGCGTCGTCGAGCGCAGCCGCGTCTCGCGAAGCGTCGGCGGCCCGGCAGGGAGTCGCGGCTCGCGAATCGCTTCGCCGACGTTCGACCACACCGGGTGCTTCTGCACGATCATGACGTTCGTCGTGGTGACGAGTTCGGCGCGGTGCTGCTGGTTACGGTAATACGCAACGTAGACGCCCACCTCGCGCCCGCCCTTGCGATAGACGTCGAAGCGGCTAGCCCGCTCGCCGGTGTAGTGCGGCCGCCAGTCCGTGAGCGGCTCATCCGACCGCGTCCATCCGCCTGCATCACGGGGAACCCCCAGCACGGGGATGGTGGCCTGTCCGGCGCCGCGCTCGAGCCACGCGGCATAGAGCGGGCTTGCGGCCGCAAAGCCAATGAGCGCCAGCGTGCACGCGGCGAGCGTGCCGCGCGACATCGCCGGCGCCTCAGCTGCCAGCGTCTCAGGCTTTGAAGCCCGCCGGTCCTCGCGCCAGAACGATCCAATCCAGAAGAGCAGCAACATGACGAGGCCGAAGAACACCCAGCCGTAGATGAAATGGTCGACGCCGAGCGCGAGCTTCATGTTGCTCAGGTGCGCGATCATGACGATGCCGAAGGCGCGAAGGCCATTGGCGACGATGGGCACGGCGATAGCGCAGATGGTGAAACCGACGCGCCGCCAGGGACTGCGATAGGTGAGATAGGCGTAGAGCGTGCCGACGGTGACCGACGCGATGAGATACCGCAGGCCGCTGCAGCCCTCTACGATCGACCAATTCCCCGAAGGAATAACGAAGTGCAGCCCCTCGCGGTATACCGGGATGCCGGTGAGCTGCAGCGCGGCGATGGTAAAGGTTGCGGTCCATTCCATGAGCGGCGGGATCAGCGCTTCGCCCATCGGCACGGCGAAAAAGAGGAACGCGAGCGGAAAGGCGAGCGCCCGCGCGACGCGCCAGCCGGCAAGAGTGAGGACCGCGGCTGAGATCATCGCCGTCATGGCGAGCTGTTGCACGACCTGCGCGCCCCCGGCCGCCGCGGCGAGCCATGACAGTGCGCAGGCACCGATTAGGGCGAGCCCCAGGGGCTCCGGCGCGGGCGCGAGGCGCGCCACCTCACCGCGTTTCAGCCACACCAGCCAGAGGGCAATCGGCGGGATGAAATAGCCGTGCGCAAAGGTATCCGAGCGCGACCAGATGGCGAGCATAGATTCGGCCGTGCGCCAATAAAAAACGAAAATCGCGGTCACGCCTGCCCCAAGCGCGAGGAGCACGGCGCGCCATTGCGCTCGTAAGAGAGGCGCGTGGACCACCGCAGGCGCGTCGAGAACGGTCGCGGTCTCGATCTTCATAACGCGACGGCCTCCGGCCTGGCGGTAAAGCCCTTTTCGATCACGGCTTCGAGGGCGGCCTGGCTGGCGCGCCAGGTGTAGTCGCGCAGCACGCGCGCGCGCGCCAGCGCGCCCATGCGCGCGGCGCGCTCGCTATCGAAAAGCGAACGGACCAACGCGGCGAAATGACTTGGCTCGGAAGCGCAGGCGAGGTCGATTCCCTGCCGCACCGAGAGCGCGGCGGCGCAAGCAGGGCTTGTCACCACCGGCTTCGCCATCGCCATGGCTTCGAGGATCTTGTTCTGGATGCCGCGCGCGACGCGCAGCGGCGCTACCACCACGGCGGCGTGCGCGAGATACGGCCGCACATCGGGCACGCGACCAGTGATCACCACGCCCGGTTGGCGCGCGAGCGCGCGCACCGCGCCGTCGGGATTCATTCCCACGGCATAAAACCGCACCCTCGCGTCGCTGTCGCGGATGAGCGGCAGCACTTCGCGTGCGAACCACACGGCGGCGTCGATGTTCGGCCAGTAGTCCATGGCGCCGGTGAACACCACGGCGCGCTCGCTCGGCGCGAAAGGCGACCAGAACTCCTGCGTCGGCGAGTAAAACACGCTGTCGACGCCGTTGCGGATGGTGAGCGCGCGACTCTGCGCGTGCGGCGTCTCGGCGAGAAAGCGCTGCGTTTCCTCGTCGGTGACGAAAAGGCTGGCCGCGGCGCGTTCCGCAACCGCGCGCTCGTAATCGAGGAGCCGTCGCGCCTCGCGCCGGTAGAGCGCGCAGGCGGGCCATGGCCGGCGCTTGGCGTACTCGGCCCACTTGGACGAATCCATGTCGACGAAATCGACAATGGTCCGCACACCCGGGAGGTCGATGGCGTACTGCGCCATCGAGGAGGAAAAGACCAGAGCGCGCGTAATCCCCTCGCGCTTCACCACCTGGCGCACCCATTCCTTGAGCGCGCCGCTGCGGAAGTACGGCAGCGTGACCGGCTCACCGCGGAGCAGCGCGCTCGCCCCCGCCGCCGGGCGCGCCCAGCGCCCCAGCGGCTGCAAATTGAGCTCGGTACAGAGTTCCCGAACCGCGCCGACATACGACCAGTCCGCAGGGTCATCGATGAACGTACCGAGGAAAACGCGATAGCGCTTCGCAAGGTGCGCGAGAAAATGGTACGAGCGCACCTTGTCGCCTTTGTTGGGCGGGTACGGCAGCCGGTGCGCAAGAAAAAGGAGCGGCTGCATGCGCTACCCGAGGCTCTTGACCAAGTGCGGCCCGAGCGCGTTGGCGAGCCGAATCGGCAGCCGGCGCCACACCGCGATGAGCGCCCGGTACTTCGGATTGAGCGGGTTGTTTTCGGGGATGCTGCGGCGCCGGTAGAGGCAGTACTCGTACGCTAGCGGCGCCGGCTCGAAGCCCCAGTTCCTCTTGAAGTCGTACGGCCCCGTGCCCTGCTTGCTGCGGCCGAAGTCGAACACACGCACGCCGCGTTCGCAGGCACGGCGCATGAGCTCCCAGTACTTGTAGTCATTCGCGGCCAAGTCCCGAGCGCTGACGCAGTCGCCGGCGTAGTAAGGGAGCACCTCGTCGCGAAAGTAAAAGCTGAGCACGCTCGACAGCGGTTTTCCATCGGAGGCGACTACTGTCAACACCTCAGTGTCCGCGCCGAACGCACGGCGCAGCGCTGCGAAATAGCGTTTGGGCAAAGGTGGCGTGCCGTGCCGGTGCACGTTATCCGCGTAGAGCGCAAAGAACCGCTCGACGCCCTCGTCGAGCTCGGCCAAGAGGCCGTGCTTGATGCCCTTGCGCACCATCGCGCGCTGCTTGCGCGGGATGGCGAGGAGGTTCGCTTCCACCGCAGGCTCGAGGCGCTTGCGGAAAGCGGCGTAGAGCTCCTGCCGCGGCCAGGACGGCTCGCGTCGCGCCGCATGGCGCAGCTCGAGATGCGCCACGCCGAGGCGCTCGCCGAGCGCCTGCGCAGCGCGTTGCAGCGCCGCGGCGGTGTGCGCATCTGTCGCAGCGATGCCGGCTACCGCGCAGAAGGGAAGCGAGACGAGCGCGTGGCCGAAAAGCAAGCTTTTAACTTCCGCGAGCGGCAGCACGCCGACGATGGACCCGGCGCGCTCGGCGAGCAGGTAGTGCGTGCGATGGCCGAAGCAGCCCTCGATTACCTCGCGCCAACCCAGGCGATGGAAAAAGGTCGCCTCCGGAGCGCTCTCAACGAACGCTTCCCAGCGCGCGGCGTCCGCCCGCGCGAGGCTGCGCACCTCGACCGCCATCACGGCCTAGCCAGCTTCCTTGAGCGTTTCCTGTACGCGCGTGACGTTCGAGACGGCCGCATGCAGCAGCGCCTCGGCGTAACGGGCGGCCGCCTGCGTGCGGTTGTTGACGCCGATCTTCCGGAAGATGCGCTGCACGTGGTTCTTTACCGTGAACGGGCTGATCGAGAGCGCGCCGGCGATCTCGAGGTTGGTGCGCCCGCGGCACATTGCTTCCAGTACCTCCATCTCGCGGGTGCTGAGCTCCAGCACGCTCGCATGGCCCGCGCCGAAACGCGGCTCGCGCAAGGGAAATGCCGGCACTTTGCGGAACGCGTGGTCGATCTGCACGAACAGCGGGTCGAGTGACGAAAGGAAGCGCGTGACGTTACGCCCCTTGACGAACGAGCCAGCACTGAAGGCGATGAAGAGACTTTCCCGGTCAGAGCGCCGGTCGTATACGCCGTGAATAAGAACCGAGCGCATGCTGCGCAATGCAGCGTGCAGCGGGCATGCGCACCCATACCGAGCCGCCGCCATGTCCGACAGCTCGAGCACCAGAGCGTTTCTGCCGCCGTCCGCCCAGCGCCCATGGGCCTCACGCACATGCGCGTCGAGCGAGCAGGTTGCAAGCGCCGCAGTACGCACGCCGGGCAGCCCGGATACGAGGTCGAGCTTTAAATCCCACGCGCTGAAATCGCCCCAGGCGCAAAGCATGATCTCGTGCGCGAGCAGCTGCTGCACGTCGCGCCCAAGCCAGCGATAGAGGTCTGCATGGCGCCGTATGCGCCCCGACTCCATGACGATGCGCATGAACCAGGCGGCCTCGTCCGCCGAAAAGGCAGCGGCATTCCCAAGGTCCGTGCTTCCACGCGGCGAAACAGTTCCGCCTGCGGGCCAGGCCGCCGGCGCGATGCCGACCGCGCCGACCCAACTCGGCATCTTGGCTTGCATGGTGTTCATCTCTTGTCTCCCCTAGTCTCGTTTGCCCGGGTCAGGGCGCTCGGCGAAACGCGAAGTTCGCGATCGCCGCCG
>DASREB010000098.1:0-8499 GCA_035652275.1 Burkholderiales bacterium | reverse complement strand
GCGTCCCTATGAGCAACCTGCAAATCCAGCGCAAAGGCGCGACCTGCATCGTTACGCTCAACCGTCCGGAGAAGCGCAACGCGCTCGACACGGCGCTGTCGCGGGCGCTGCTCGAAGCGCTGCGCGCGGCCGATGGCGATGAGACGGTGCGCTGCGTGGTGCTCACCGGCGCGGGCTCCGCTTTCTGTGCCGGCGCGGACCTCGCCGAGTTCAAGGGACTGCGCGATCCGCAGGCCGCGGAGACCCGTGCCGAGCTGACGATGCAGCTGCATCTCGCGTTCTCCAAGATGGTGACGCCGGTGGTCACGGCGATCAATGGTCCGGCGATGGGCGGCGGCGCGGGTCTCGCCATCGCGGGCGATCTCGCGGTAATGGCGAGCAACGCGAAGCTCGGCTATCCCGAGACGAAGCACGGCATCGTCGCTGCCATCGTGATGGCGAACCTGGTGCGCCAGGTCGGCCGCAAGGCGGCCTTCGAGCTCGTCGCGCTCGGCGAGCCGATCGATGCGAAACGCGCGGCCGCGCTCGGCATGGTGAACCGCGTGGTGCCGAAGGCGAGCCTCATGAAGACGGCGCTGGCACTCGCCACGCAGCTCGCGAACGTCGCCAAACCGGCCATGGCGCAGACGAAGAGACTGTTCCACGAAGTGGCCGATCTCCCGCTCGAGCGCGCCCTCGAGCGCGGCCGCGACGCCAACAAGCGGATGCGCAATTTCGCCAAGCTGGACGACGGCACATGAAGCCGCTCGAGGGCATCACCATCCTCGATCTCTCGCGCGTGCTCGCGTGCCCGTTCGCGACCATGATCCTCGCCGAGCTCGGCGCGCGCGTCATCAAGGTCGAGCAGCCGGGCAGCGGCGACGAGACCCGTACCTTCGAGCCGCAGCTCGCCCGCGACAGCGCGTACTACTTCGTCTGCAACCGCACGAAGGAATCGATCACCGTCAATCTGCGCGCGGACGACGGTCGGAAGCTGATTCGCGAGCTGGCGCAGAAGGCCGACGTGCTGTTGGAGAACTTCCCCGTCGGCACGCTCGGCAAGTACGGCCTGGACTTCGCTGCGCTCGCCGCGCTGAATCCGCGCCTCGTGTATGTCTCATGCACCGGCTTCGGACAGAGCGGCCCGTACAAGGACAAGAAGGGCTACGACACCGTGTTCCAGGCGATGGGCGGCATCATGAGCCTGACCGGTGAGCGCGGCGGCGGGCCGGTGAAGCCGGGCTTGCCGGTGGCCGATCTCACCTCGGGGCTGTGGATCGCCATCGCCATCCTCTCGGCGCTCGCGGGGCGTGCGCGCACGGGCAGCGGCTGCCACATCGACTTCTCGATGCTCGACGGGCAGGTCGCGCTCCTCACGCTCGCGGCCGCACGCTATTTCGCGCTCGGCGAAGTGCCGCCGCGGCTTGGCACCGAGCATCCCGGGCGCGTGCCCTCGGCGAGCTTTCGCTCCGCAGATGGCAAGTACGCGCATATCACGGCGAGCGACCAACATTGGGCGCCGCTGTGCGCGGCGCTCGGCGTCGCGGAGTGGGGCGCGGCATTTCCGGATAATGCGACGCGCGTCGAGCGCCGCGCCGAAGTGATGGCGAAGCTCACCGAGCGCATCAGCGCGCTCACGCGCGCCGAGTTGATCGCGAAGCTCGATGCCGCCGAAGTGCCGGTCGGGCCGGTGAACGACGTCGCCGAGATCCTCAACGATCCGCATGTGCGTGCGCGGCGGCTGGTGGGCAGCTTCGACTATCCCGATGTCGGTGAATTCAAGGCGCTCGCGCTGCCGTACAAGTTCCTCGGCTACGACAACCCGCAGATCGGTCGACCGCCGCTCCTTGGCGAGCACACGGAGGCGCTTCTTGCGGAGCTCGGCTATTCGCGCGAGCGCATCAGCGAGCTGCGCTCGAAGCGAGCGATATGACGGTCGCTTATTCGTGCGCCGGAGCTGTCGCCACCATCGCGCTCAACCGGCCGGAGGCGCGCAACGCCCTCAATTTCGAGATGTGCGAAGCACTGCTTGCCGCAACGAAGAGCGCGATCGACGACGATGCGCGCGTCGTCTTCATCCGCGGCGCCGGTCCGGTGTTCTGCGGCGGCGCGGACCTGAAAGAGCGCCAGGGCAAGAGCGAGCAATGGATCCGTGAACGCCGGCTGAAAGCGTTCGCCGCGTATGAGGCGCTCGAAGCGCTGCCGATGCCGTGCATCGCCCTCGTGCACGGCGCGGCGATCGGATCGGGCGTCGAAATCGCGGGCGCCTGCGACTTCATCGTCGCGACGCCGGAGGCGAGCTTCCGCACGCCGGAAGCGCAGCGCGGCACGGTCGGCGCGACGCAGCGGCTGCCGCGCATCCTCGGCAAGCGCCTGGCGAAGGACCTGATGTTCACCGGCCGCGCGCTCACCGCCGAGGAAGCGCGCGAGGCCGGCTTCGTCTCGCGGGTGGCGGCTGACCTCGACGCCGTGGCGCTCGAGATCGGCGCGGCCATCCTTAAGGCGCCGCCGCACGCGCTGCGCCTGGCGAAGCGCGCCATCGATACCGGCATCGAGCGCGATCCGCAAGGTGCGAAACAGGTCGAGATCGCCGCCATCGAGGAGCAGCTCGCTGCCGGACAATGGATGGGCAAGACCTGAATAAAGGGGGTCAGATCAACATTTCGGGCGAGCCCTGAAATGTTCATCTGACCCCGATTTTTCGATGGATGGGCAAGACCTGAGCTTTTTGCATGGAATGGAAAGCGCAATCCCTCGGTGAGGTGCTCGAGCGCCAGGCGCGCGGCCGGGGTACGGCCGAGGCGCTGGTGACGCCGAACCGCCGCATCACGTACGAGGATCTGTACCTGCGCGCGCGCAGCGCCGCGACGACGCTGCACACGCTCGGCATCGGCAAGGGTGACCACGTCGGCATCCTGATGGGCAACGACGAGAAATGGCTCGCGCTTTTCTACGGCGCGGCGCTGATTGGCGCGGTCACCGTGCCGGTCAACACGCGCTTCAAGGCGGCGGAGATCGCGTTCTGCCTGCAGCAGGCCGACTGCAAGGCGCTTTTCTATGTGCCGCGCTTTCTCAACATCGACTTCGGCGCCATGGTGCGCGAAACCGGCTTCGGACGCGCCTTCGACATCACCCGCGCGCTGCCCGAATGGTCGATGGGCGATACGCGCGCGGTCACACCGGAAGAGACGCTCCTCATCCAGTTCACTTCCGGCACCACCGCCTATCCGAAGGGCGCGATGCTGACGCACGACAACATGCTGCGCGACGCGTGGGCAGCCGGAATGCGCATCGGCATCCGCCCGCAGGATCGCTACTTCAACTGCCGGCCGTTCTTCCACGTCGCGGGCTCGACGCTCTCGGCGCTGATGGCGCTCGTGGCGGGCGCGACGCTCGTTACCCTGCCGACTTTCGAGCCGGGCGCGGCGCTCGAGATGCTGGAGCGCGAGCGCTGCACCCTCATCTCCGGCAACGACACGATCTTCCAGATGCTGATGGGCCACGCCGACTTCGCGAAGCGCAAACTCTCGCTTCGCGGCGGCTGGGCCGCAGCCGGGCCGCAGACCATGCGCCAGATCATCGATGTCCTCGGTGCCAAGGAAATCTGCGCGGCGTACGGGCTCTCCGAAGCATCGCCGAACGTCGTGATGAGCGACTGGCGCGATGCCGAAGAGCTGCGCGTGAACGGCCTCGCCAAGGCGCACGAGGGCGTGGAGCTGCGTATCTCGCCGGAAGGCGAGATCCAGGTGCGCGGCTGGAACGTGATGCAGGGCTATTACAACAACCCCGAAGCGAATGCCAAGGCATTCACCGAAGACGGGTGGCTCCGCACCGGCGATCTCGGCGAGCTGACGGCCGATGGCCGGCTGCGCATGGTCGGGCGGTTAAAGGACGTCTTCCGGGTCGGCGGCGAGAACGTCGCGCCGGCCGAGGTGGAAGAAGTGCTGCTCGAGCATCCCGCCGTGCAGACCGCGCAGGTAATCGGCGTGCCTGACGCGCGCCTGGGCGAAGTGCCGGCCGCCTACGTGACGCTCAAGGCGGGCGGGCATGCGAAGGAGAGCGAGCTCATCGCCTGGTGCAAGGCGCGCTGCGCCAACTTCCGCGTGCCGCGCTATCTGAGGATCGTCGCCAACTTCGAAGCGATTGGCATGACCGCGAGCGGCAAAGTGCAGAAGACCAAGCTTCGCGAGCACGCCTTGCGCGAGTTCGGTCTTGCAAAGGTGGAGAGGTAATCATGTGCCGGAACATCAAGACGCTTTTCAATTTCGATCCGCCGGTAACCGATGAGGAGATCCGCGCCGCTTCGCTTCAGTTCGTGCGCAAGCTGAGCGGCTTCAACAAGCCGTCGAAGGCAAATGAAGCGGCATTCGCATCGGCAGTGGACGAAGTAGCTGCGGTAGCGCACAAGCTGCTGCACTCGCTAGAGACGAACGCGCCGCCGCGCAACCGGGAGGAAGAGGCGGCGAAGGCACGGGCGCGGTCGGCGCAGAGGTTTGCGCTCGTCAGGTGAAGTCGCTGCTGATTGCTGCTGCGCTGGCGATTGTCGTCAGCGGCGCGTTCGTCGGCTGGACCTGCCACGCGGAATCGCGCGATGCGTGCTACATCGCGCAAGGCATGGCACCGTACGTCGGCGCGCTACTGCTCATCCTGTTCTGGGCCCTGGTGGCCGGCGTGCTGGTCATCGTGCGGGCATGGAACTCGTCGCCGCCGGACGCTTAAGCGGCGGCAGCTAGAATCCGCGAAGGAGGAGACACATGCCGATGATCGTGAAGTTGCGGCGGTTTGCGTTCTTCGCGGCCGTGCTGCTCGTCGCGGCGGGTGCGGCCCATCCGCAGGACTATCCCAGCCGCCCGATCCGCCTGATCACGCCGGCGGCGCCCGGCGGCACGACCGATCTGCTGGCGCGGCTGGTGAGCGCGAAGCTAGGCGAGATCTTCGGCCAGCAGGTGATCGTCGACAATCGCGCGAGCGCCTCGGGCGTCATCGCAGGCGAGCTCACGGCGAAGGCGCCGCCCGATGGCTACACGCTGCTGCTCGCGTATCACCAGCACACGATCAACGCCGCGCTGAATCCGCACCTGCCGTACCACCCGGTGAACGACTTCACGCCGATCACGCAGCTCACGCGCGCCGGCCTGCTGCTGGTCGTCAATCCAGCGTCACCGCCGCGCACGCTGCAGGAGTTCGTCGCATGGACCAAGAAGCGCTCCGGCGAGCTGAACTACGGCTCCGCCGGCCTCGGCAGCGGCGGTCATCTGGCGGGGGAGCTCTATAAGCAGATGGCGGGCATCAAGGCCGAGCACATTCCGTACAAGGGAAGCGGCCCGGCGCTGCTCGATTTGATCGGCGGCCGCTACGACTACAACTTCGCCGGCCTGCAGGCCGCGCAGACGCAGGTGCGCGGCGGCAAGTTGCGCGCGTTGGCGGTGACGACGCCGCAGCGCGTTCCGGCACTGCCGGATATCCCGGCGGTGGCTGAAGCGCTACCCGGGTACGAGGTAGTCGGCTGGTACGGCGTCATCGGACCGGCGGGCATGCCGGCGCCGCTCGTCGAGCGATTGCACGATGAGCTCGTGCGCGTCCTTGCGCAACCCGACGTGCGCCAGCGCATTCTTGACGACGGCTCCGAGCCGGTCGGCAGTGCGCCGCGCGAATTCCACGACTTCATGGCGGCCGATCTCGCCAAGTGGGCGAAGGTGGTCAAGGAAAGCGGCGCCAAATTCGATTGATCCGCTCGCTCGTCTTGGCGCTCGGCATCGTCGCGGCGCCGGCGCTGGCGCAGAACCAGCCTGAATCGGTGTACGCCAGCTTCCACCGCGCCGGCCTCGCGGGGGACTACGACGGCATGCTGAAGTACGGCAGCGCAGCGCACGCCAACGACCTGCCGGCGGCAGAGCGCAAGCGCCTGCTGCGAGTCCTCGCGCGGTTGCTGCCGCCCAAGTACGCGGTGGTCGAGAAGACGGTGGACGAGGGCGGCAAGCGCGCAGTGCTACGGCTCCGCGGCACGCCGCCGCAGGCGGTGCTCGGCACGATCACCCTCATCAAGGAAAAGGGCGAGTGGAAAGTCGACGAAGCGAACTGGGCTGAGCGCTAAGCGGCAACGACGCGCGTGCCCGTCTCCTCGCGCAGGGCACGCGCAAGGTTGGGCGGGTTGGTGATGAGGCCGAATTTGCCGCCGGCGCCGACGAACTCGATCAGCGCCGCGACCTTCGGCCCCATGCTGCCGGCGTCGAACTGATCGTCGCGCTGGTGGCGCCGCGCCTCGGCAAGCGTCATGCGGTCGAGCCAGCGCTGCGTCGGCTTGTTGAAGTCGACCGCCACTTTCTCGACGCCGGTGGGCAGCACCAGGGCGTCGGCGCCGAGGCTTCTCGCGAGCAGGCTCGAAGCGAGATCCTTGTCGATCACGGCCTCTACGCCTTTCAGGTTGCCGTTCTCGTCCTCGATCACCGGGATGCCGCCGCCGCCGCAGCACACGACGACGAAGCCGTCGCGCGCCAGCGCGCGGATCACGCCGGTTTCGATGATCACCTGTGGCTTTGGCGAGGGCACGACGCGCCGCCAGCCGCGGCCGGCGTCCTCGCGCACGGTCCAGTGGAACTTCGCCGCCAGCGCTCTGGCGCGCGCCTCGTCCATGTGCGAGCCGATCGGCTTCACCGGATTCGCGAACGCCGGGTCGCGCCGGTCGACGATGGTCTGCGTGACGAGCGCCGCGGCCTCGCGGCGGATGCCGCGCCGGCGGAACTCGTTGCGCAGCGCCTTCGCGAACATGTAGCCCACCGCCCCCTGGATGTCGCCGCCCGCATAGTCCATCGGCACCGGCGGCACCTCGTCGATCGAGAGCTCCGAGCGCCGCAGGATGAAGCCGACCTGCGGGCCGTTGCCGTGGGTCACGACCACGTTCCAGCCGGTCTCGATCATCCCCGCGATGTCGACCGCCAGGTTGCAGACCATTTCGTACTGGTCCGGGATCGACTCGTGGCCGCGGTCGCGGATCAGCGCATTGCCGCCGATGGCGACGACCGCTAGGCCGTTGGCAGGCATGCCGCGAGCTCCATGACGGCTTGGCTAAAGCATGCGAGCGGGGCGCGCGTCACGCCGGCGCCGATCTGTCCGACGCCGGGCTCCTTGTGCGCGATGCCGGTGTTGATCACCGGCAGGATGCCGCTGTCCACCACGCGGCGCGCGTCGATGCAAGCCGGCGTGCCGGCGAAGTCGAGCGCGGGCAGGGTAAAGGCGCCGTTACGCGCGAGCGTAATGTGCGTCATCGCCAGCGTGTTGGCGAGCGCATCCTGCGGCGTGCCGCCGACGAACTTCACGATCGCTGGCGCCGCCGCCATGGCGAAGCCGCCGAGGCCGGCGGTCTCGGTGATCGCGCTGTCGCCAAGGTCGGGAGCTGCATCCTCGATGGTGTTGCCCGGGAAGTAGAGCCCATTCACCACGGGAGCCGGTGCGGTGAACCAGCGCTCCCCCAGGCCGCTTACGCGGATGCCGAACTCGACGCCGTTTCGCGCCATCGCGGTCACCATGCTGCTGCCGGCGACGCCGTGCGCGGCATCGAGCATCGCCTTGCAGGCCGCCATCGACAGGTTGAGGAAGAAGTGATCGTTGGCGGCGATGAACTCGATCACCGCGGCGACGTCCGCCTGCGGCGCGCCGGATTTCAGGAGCGCCGGCGCCAGGCGCTTGATGAGGAGCGAGGAGGCGGCGATGTTGCGGTTGTGCACCTCGTCGCCCATGTGCAGCGCTTGCGCCATGAGCGGCTTCAGCTCCAGCTCGCCGAGGACCTTCAAGGCGGCCGCCAGCGTCGGTGCCAGCGTGTGCTGCATCCACTTCAGCCGGTCGAGCACCTCGGCGCTGTTCGCGCCGAAGCGCAGCACCTTGCCGAGGCCTTCGTTCAGATTGCTGAAGGTGCGGTTGCCATGCGCGCCGTTGGTGACGACCCACACCGGCATCGACGGGCTGATGATTCCGGCCATCGGCCCGACGGCGCCATGGTGGTGGCAGGGCTCGTAGGCGATCTCGCCGGACTCGGCAAGGCGCCGCGCGGTAGGCGCATCGGCGGCCCAGCCTTCATAAAGGATGGCGCCGATGATGGCGCCGCGCATCGGCCCGCACATGCGCTGCCACGGCACCGGCGGGCCCGCGTGCAGGATCATGCGCTCGCTCATCCCAGGCAGCACTTCGCCGGCGACGCCCAGGCCGGTGAGCTTGGGTTGCGCTGCGAGGTAGCGCTTCACTGCCTGCGCGTTCGCTTCGTCGATCCGCGCTTCGCCGACCACGCGGGCGAGCGCCTCGCCAACGCGCCGCTCGCCGGCGGCCGGCGGTGCCCACGCAAGCTGCGTCGCCGCGCCGCCGCGGCTGCGGATCGCGTCGGCGAACGAGGCGATGCCGACATTGAGGACCGACACGGGGCGGGCAAAAAGCATCGCTAGGCGATCTGCCTCACGATGGCGGCGGCGAGCAGCGCGGCGCGCGCATTGCTCGTCTCGAGCAGCATGCCGGCGTCGCGTAACGCCGCTT
>DASREB010000097.1:0-6077 GCA_035652275.1 Burkholderiales bacterium | reverse complement strand
CAGGGGCAAAGCCCGAAAAGCGCAGCGAATAGGCGCTCTCCCAGTCCATTGCCAGCTCCGCAGTGAGCTTGCGCTCGCTGATTGCTGGCCGCACCGCAAATGGCAGGCGCCAGTGGCGTCGCCATGCCGTGCGCATGTGCTGCCCGACTCGCTTATAGCCGGCGAAAAGCTCATCGCCCCCGTCGCCGGCGAGGACGACTTTCACTTCTTTGCTGACTTCGCGCGCCAGATACCACGTGGGAAAACTCGACGGATCGGCGAAGGGCTCGTCCATTGCGGCGACGATGCGGCTGAAGTCCTCTGCCACCCGCTGCGGCACGACCACCTTGCTATGCGACAGGCCGAGCGTCGTCGCGGTCTGCGCGGCGAGCTCGGACTCGTCCATCGGACTACCCGGAAAGGCGGCGGTATAGCTCCGATACTGCGTGAGTTGCTGTGCCGCGAGGCGGCTGGCGATGACCGTGGAATCGACCCCGCTGGAAAGAAAGAGGCCGAGCGGCCGATCCGCGACGGTCCGCATGCGTACCGACTCATCGAGCGCCTCGAGCCAGGACCCGGCGGCGGGCGCGGGGCGCCAGTAGCGGTGCTTCGCGAGGCGGCGGGTACGAAGGTCGAACTCGAGGTAGTGGCCGTTCTCCAGCCGCTGGATGTGGCGATAGATCGTGCGTGGAGCCGGGATGTAGCGGTGAGCGAGATACGCGTCGATGCCGTCGGGCGAGAGCTCGCGCTTTGCCGCCGGCAGGTAGGGCAGCACCGCGCGCACGAGGGAGCCGAAAACGAGCTCCTCGCCGAGGTGGCTGTAGACCAGCGGCTTCTCGCCCATGCGGTCGCGTGCGAGATACGCCTTGCCGCGCCGGCGATCGACGATCGCGAAGGCGAACATGCCGCGCAGGTTGGCGAGCAGCTTGTCGATGCCCCAGGCGTCGTAGCCGTGCAGGATGAACTCGGTATCGGCGCGCGTGCGGAAAACGTGCCCCGCGGCGCGCAGCTCACCCGCGTGGCGCTCCTAGTCGTAGACCTCGCCGTTGTAGACGATCCAGGTGTCGCCCCGCTCGTTCGACATCGGCTGATCCGCCAGCGGCCGCGGGTCGATGATCGAAAGCCGCGCGTGGATCAGGGCGTTGTGCCACGCACCCTGCGCCGGCGCGAGCCCCGCGTCCCAGCCCACCGCGTGCTCCGCATCCGGCCCGCGCGGGCGCAGCGCCGCCTGGATGGCGCGCGCGAGCTGCGGCTCGACCGGCCGCTGCGCGAAGAAGCCGCCGATGCCGCACATCAGAGCGCGAACTGCGGCGCGTAACGCTGGAACCAGCGCTCGAGCACGAGGAGCGCCCAGAGCCGCCCGGCGTCGCTTGGTCGCGCCGCAGCCGTGAGTCGCTGTATCGCCGCCGGCTGGAAGAGGCCGCGCTTCGCAAGGCGCGCAAAGGCGCTGCTCGCCTCGCCCTTCAGGGCGCCGCCGAACCATTCGGCGAGCGGCGGCATGAAACCCTGCTTCGCCCGGTGCACCACATCCATGGGCAGGAGCTTCTCCGCCAGGCGCTTGAGTAAATACTTGCCGGTGCGCCCATGCTGCTTCAGTCGTGGATCGAGTCGCGCGCAAAACTCGAAGAAACGGTGATCGAGATACGGGACGCGCGCTTCGAGCGACGACGCCATGGTGGCGCGGTCGACCTTCGTCAGCAGGTCGTCGGGCAGCCAAAGGCGCGCATCGACATACATGATTCGATCAAGGTAATCGGGCGAGTTGCACTCGCCGTAATAGCGCTCGGCGTAGTCCGCCATGCGGCTTGACTGTCCGGCCAGGAACGCCGGCGTGTAAAGCTCGCAGCTCAATGCGGCGTCGAACACTTGCGGGATGGTGACGTAGCGGCGCGCGCGCGGCTCGCCGATGGCCTTCAACAGCCGTTCCTTGCGCACGCGCGCCGGCAGCGCGCGCACCAGCGGCCGCAGCGGCGAAAACGAGGCGCCGAGCACGCTGGTGAAACGTTCTTCGCTCAGGCGCTTGCGGTAGTTGCCGTAGCCGGCGAACACCTCATCCGCGCCTTCGCCGGTGAGCACGACGGTCACGTGCTTGCGGGTGAGGCGCGAGAGCAGCATGGTCGGCAGCGCCGCCGGGTCGGCGAAGGGCTCGTCGTACACCTGCACCCACTCTTCCAGGCAGGAGAGGAGCTCGGTTGGCGCCAGCATGAGGACATGGCTCGCCGCGCCAATGTGGCGCGCGACACGCTCGGCGTGCGCGTGCTCGCTCTGCGCCGTTTCGCCCTCGAAGCCGAGCGTGAAGGTATCGATCGGCCGGCGCGCGATGTCCACCATCAGCGCACTCACGACACTCGAGTCGACGCCGCCGGAGAGGAAGCTGCCGAGCGGGACATCGGCAACGAGCATGCTCTCCACGGAGCGGCGGAGCTCCGCTTCCAGCTGGGCGAGGGCTTCGCCTTCCTCCAACGCCAGCTTGCGCGAATAGTCGGGCAGCCAATAGCGCGTGATCGCGAGCTTCCCGCCCTCCACGACGAGCGCGTGGCCGGCTTCGAGCTTGCGCACGTGCCGGTAGATGGTCTTCGGCGCCGGGATGTACTGCGCTTCGAGATAAAGCCCGAGCGCCTCGAGGTCGATCTCGCGCTTGACCGCCGGATGGTCGAGCAGGCCCTTCAGCTCGGAGGCGAAGACCAGCGTCGCGCCGTCCCAGTAGTAATAGAGCGGTTTCACGCCGAGATGATCGCGTGCAATGAAGAGCCGCTGCGCCGGCCGGTCCCACAGCGCAAAGGCGAACATGCCCTGGATGTGCTCGAGCATCCGGGTGCCGTACTCGCGATATGCGTAGAGCAGCGCCTCCGTGTCGCCCGCGGTGTGCAGTTTGTGCCCGCGTCGAGCGAGCGCGGTGCGCAGCTCGCGGAAGTTGTAGATCTCGCCGTTGAAGATGATGGTGAGCTCGCCATCGGGCGTGCTCATCGGCTGCGGGCTGCCGGCGATGTCGATTACCGAGAGGCGTCGGTGGCCGAGCGCCACGGGTCCATCGCGGTAGTAGCCATCGGCGTCCGGGCCGCGGTGCGCGAGGCGGGTCGTCATGGCGGCGAGCACGTCATCGCCGAGGCGCGTCGCGCTGAGGTAGCCGGCGAGACCGCACATCTAGCTTGCCTCCACCACGCGAACCACCTGCGCCATGCGGTCACGGATGGTGGGCAATGTCAGCGCTCGCTCGTAGCCGCGACGCGCGATGGTCGAACGCTCGTCGTCGTGCGCCAGGTAGTAGCAGGCCTTGTCGTGCAGCTCATCGACATCGCGATAGGTGACGAGCTCATCGCCGAGTCGGTAGTGTTCTTCGAGCTCGGGCGAATAGTCGGTGAGCAAAAAGGCGCCAGTCGCCGGCACGTCGAAGACGCGCTGGTTCAACGCTCGATAGCGCGCCGGGTCCCAGTTGGTGATGTTGAGCACGATCTTCGACGTGTTATAGAGGCGCAGCAGCGCCTCGCCCCAGATGCCGCGCGCCCGCAATTGCCGCCGCAGCGGTGAGCCGTAGCGTGCGCGCTTGCCCCATTTACCGTAGATCTCGAGCGGCAGGTCAGTGAGCCGGCCGAGCAACTGTTCCCGCCGGGCATTGTGGCCGCCGACGAGAACGATCTCATGATTGTAAGGCCTGCTGCCCCCCGCAAAGAGATTGCGATAGCGCGCGAAGTCCATGCCGTACACCGGCAGAGGATGGATGCGGTCGGCGCGCGGATCGTAGCCGTGGCGGTGGGCACAGAAGTAGACATCGTAGATGCGCGCGTCTTCCAGCAAGTCGGGCGTGTCGAGCGGCCCGTCGACCCGCCAGCCGATCACCTTTTCCACGCCGCACTCGCGCTTGAGAGCGTCGACCAGCTCGGCATCGACGAACTCGTGCGCGCGGATCACGAAGATCCAGCGCGGCCGCGAGGCGGCCGCCGCCTGCATCAGCATGCGACGCTTGAAGTTCACCCGCGAGAACGGCAGCGCATGGCCGATCTCGCGGCCGCGATGGCCGAGGCCGCGCGCGAGACGGTTCACCGGCTTGAGCAACGCCGGCTGCCAGCGGCTTTCGACCTGGCTATTGAAGCGCCCGACCTCGAAGCCGAGCTCGCGAAAGGCGTCCGCGCATGATTCGCCGAGCGGAATCATGTCGTCCCCGAAGAAATAGCTGATCAGTACGCTCTTGCGGGACATCGGTAAGATGCGCGGCGATTCTAAACATGAGCCTGCTTGACGCGCTCGGCTGGACCGCGGCGCTCTTCGTCGCGTCGTCGCTTTTCTCCCATGACGTCGCCTTGCGGCTCGTGCTGCTCGCGGCTGCCACGCTGCTCAGCGTCGGCGTGCTGGTGCGCGGCCGCCGCAGCGTGGAGGCGCTGCCGCCCATCTGGTGGGCGTGGCTGCTCTTCGCCGCCTGGGCGGCCGCGTCGATCGGCTGGTCGGTCGAGCCGGCGCGCTCGCAAAAAGAATGGCAAAACGAAGTGCTGTATACGGCGCTCGCGCTATGGACCTGTTACATCGGCGCGCAGGCCAAAGACGCCGCGCGCGCCTTCATCGTGGCGCTCGCGGCCGGGGCGCTGCTCGCCTGTGCGTCAGCGCTCTGGGCGTTCGCGAGCGGCCTGCCGATGGAGTCGAGCGCCGGCTGGCACGGCGGCCCGGGCGACCATACGTCGGCGCTGCTCACGGTCATGCCGTGCGCGCTTGGCCTCCTCTGGTACGGCCGTCAGGCGCCGTGGCCCCGCACCGCCCTCTGGCTCATCGGGTTGCTGATCGCCGTTTTCCTCGCCTCGGCACTCGCCACGCAAAATCGCACCGTCTGGCTTGGCTTCGCGTTGGAGGTCGGCGCGTTCGTGCTGCTCACGCTACGTCGCGCGGGCGACCGGCGCGTACAGCTCACTATCGGGCTCGCGGGTGTGGTCACGATCGCGGCGATCAGCACCGTCGTGCTGCTCGTGCAGGCGGACCGGGAAAGCAGCGGCGCGTTCAGCGTGAAAGCCGACCCACGCCTGAGCATCTGGTCGAAGGCGACGCAGCACATCGAACAACGGCCGCTTACCGGCTATGGCTTCGGGCGCGGCCTGCTGCGCGAACGCCTGCCCGAAGAAGCGAACCACGAGCTTGCCTGGCATTCACACAACCTGTTTCTCGACCTTGCCTTGCAGACCGGCCTGATCGGCCTCGTGCTCTTTGTCGTCCTGCTCGCCGCCACGCTGCGCCAGGCCCTGCGCTTCGTTAGCGATACGAACGCCGCGAGCGCCGCCTGCGGCATGGCGCTCATAGCGCTCCTCGCCGGCATGCTCACGCGCAACATGACCGACATGCTGTTCGTGCGGCAAAACTCGCTCGTCTTCTGGGGCGTGGCGGGCGTGCTGCTCGCCTGGGGCGCGCGCTGGCGCACGGCGTGAGAATCCTCGTCATCCGGCGCGACAACATCGGCGATCTTGTCTGCACCACGCCGCTCATCGCTGCCTTGCGCGCGCGCTATCCGCAGGCTCATCTCGCGGCGCTGGTGAACTCCTACAACGCTGCGGTGCTGGAAGGCAATCCGCATCTCGACGCGGTGCACAGCTATACGAAGCTCAAGCACCGCGCGCCCGGCGAGTCGCGCATTGGCATCCTAGCCGCCCGGCTCGGCATGCTCGCCCGCCTGCGCCGCGAACCGTTCGATTTCGTCGTGCTCGCCAAGGACGGCGTCGATCGCCAAGGTTTGGTGCTCGCGCGGCAACTGCGCCGGCGCAACATCGTCGGCTTCGCCAACGCGGGCGACAAGCACATCACCGTGCCGCTGCCGGCACTGGCCTACCCAGCGCTCCACGAAGTGCAAGTCCTCCAGCTGCTCGCAGCCGCGATGGACGTGCCCAACGCCGATGGGCCGGTGCGCGTCTATCCGCCGCCGCGGCGCGTGGATGCATGGCGGGAGCGCCTGTCGCTCGACCCGAGGCGGCGCTGGATTGCCCTGCACGTGAGCGCGCGCGAGGCCGAGCGCCGCTGGCCGGCCGAGCACTGTGCAGAGCTGATACGGCGGCTCGCGAACGAAACGACCGGCGTGCTGCTGCTCTGGTCGCCGGGCGAGGCAGACAATCCGGCGCATCCGGGGG
>DASREB010000096.1:0-4989 GCA_035652275.1 Burkholderiales bacterium | reverse complement strand
CGGAACCAGCCGAGCCATAGCCACAGGCCGAAGGCGATGGTGAGCACGGCGCCCGGCGTCATGATGCCCCAGTAGAGCTTGCGCTCCATCACCTTGAAGCGCTCGCGCGAGGCGAAGTCGTCCGTCATGGCGTGATACACGTAGAGCCGCGGCAGATAGAACAGCCCGGCGAACCACGTCACCATGAAGACGATGTGCAACGACTTGACCCAGAGCATCAGGCGCTGAAGCGACGGCGCGCGTACGTGATGGCGATGGCGTAGCCCGCGGCAGCATACGCCAGCAGCACGCCGAGGTGGACGAGCACCTGGCTCGGCCAGCGTCCCGCCACCAGCGGGCGCACCAGCTCGACGCCGTGGTAGAGCGGCAGCGCCTGCGCCACCGCGTGGACCGGCCGCGGCAGCTGCTCGGCGGGGAAGAAAACGCCGGAGATCATGGTCATCGGCGTCATGATGAGCGTCATGTAGAAGCTGAAGAAATCCCAGTTCCTGGCGAGCACCGTCATGATGAGCCCGCACGCGGCGAACGCGAGCCCGAGCAGGAACGCCACCGGCAACGTCAGCACCACGACCGGTGATGCCGCGAGCCCGAAGACTGCGGCGACCGCGAGAATGGTGGCGCCGGAAAGCCAGGCCTTGCTCGCGGCCCAGACGATTTCTCCCGCCACGATGTCGTCGATGGTGAGCGGCGCATAGAGGATCGCGTCCCAGGTTTTCTGGCCGTGCATGCGCGAGAAGCCGGAGAACATCGATTCGAACGAGGCGGTAAACATCGTTGCCGAGCAGAGCGTGCCGGCGGCGAAGAACGCGATGTACGACATGCCCTGCACCGAGGGCAGCAGCGCGCCAAGGCCGTAGCCCAGGCCGAAAAGCAGGATCAGCGGATCGGCCAAGTTGGATAGCACCGAGGCGATGACGAGCTTGCGCCAGACGAGGAAATTGCGACGCCACACCGCGATCCAGCGCATCTAGTCTCTCAAATCGCGGCCGGTCAGCTTGAGGAACACATCCTCGAGGCTCGCCGGCCGGTGCAGGTAGCTGAGCTCGGGGCGCGCGCTCAGGTCGCCGAGCACCGGCGCCGGATCTGCGGCGTAGACGAATGCCGTGTCGCCGGCGCGCTCGACACGGCCGGCAAGCTGCTTGGCGCGCCCCATCCACTGCTCGAAGCCGTTGCCATGCACCTCGACGACGTGCGGCTCGATGTGCTCGGCGATGAGCGCGCGCGGCGAGCCGACGGCGATCAGGCGCCCGCGATCCATGATCGCGAGCCGGTGGCATAGGCGCTCGGCTTCCTCCATGAAATGCGTGGTGAGGATCAACGTCTTGCCCTCCTGGGTGAGGCGGCGCAGGCGTTCCCAGATCAGATGGCGCGCCTGCGGATCGAGGCCGGTGGTCGGCTCGTCCATGAAGAGCAGCTGCGGATCATTGATCAATGCGCGTGCCAGCGTCAGGCGCCGCTTCATGCCACCTGAGAGCGTATTGATGCGCGCGTCCTCCCGGCCGGTAAGTCCGGCGAACTCGAGTAGCGCCGGCACCTTCGCAGCCACTGCGTTGCGCGGCAGGCCGAAATAGCGGCCGAAGACGAGCAGGTTTTCCGCCACAGTGAAGTCCGGATCGAGGTTGTCGAACTGCGGCACCACGCCGACGCGCTGGCGAGCTTGGCGCGCGCGAACCGGCACGGGCTCCCCAAGGAGCTCGATCTCGCCAGCGTCGGGATAGGTGAGGCCGAGGCACAGCCGCAGCGTGGTGGTCTTGCCGGCGCCGTTCGGCCCGAGCAGGCCGAAGCACTCGCCGGACGCAATATCGAGGTCTACGCCGTTCACGACGTCGAGACTGTCGTAGCGTTTGCGCAGCCCCCGACCGCGCAACACGCTCATGAACAGTACGCGCGGACGAGTCCCCGCAGGATGTGCAGCTTGCGATGGAAGAAGTGGTCAGCGCCTGGCACCAGCACGAGCGGCAGGTCCTGCGGCCGCGCCCAGTCGAGCACCGCGGCAAGCGGCACGGTCTCGTCGTGCTCGCCATGGATCACGAGCGTGCCCGGCGCTACTGCCGGCAGCCGAAAGCGCGTGACGGCGACGCCAATCAGCACGAGCTTTTCTGCCTTGACGCGCTGCGCGAGCAGCACTTGGACACCGGCGCCGAAGGAAAACCCGGCGAGCGCCAGCCGTGCGGGATTGAGCTGCGCCACGATGGCCGCGAGATCTTCGAGCTCGCCGCGGCCCTCGTCGTGCGTCCCCTCGGTTTCGCCGACCCCGCGAAAATTCGGCCGCCAGGCCTGGTAGCCGAGCTCGACGAAGGCACGCGCCAGGGTCTGCACGACCTTGTTGTCAAGCGTGCCGCCGAAAAGCGGATGCGGGTGGGCGATCAGCGCCACGCCCTTCGCTGCTTCGTCAGGATCGTCGACCGCGCACTCGATGCGGCCGACCGGGCCGGCGATGAATTCCCGGCGGGTGCTCGCCCTCACATGCGCAAGCGCTCGACGATGCGGCCGTGCCGCAGGTGCTCGTCGATGATCTCGTCGACGTCGGCCCGATCGACGTAGGTGTACCAGACCGCTTCCGGATAAACCACGACGCAGGGGCCTTCCTCGCAGCGGTCGAGGCAGCCGGCCTGGTTGATGCGGGTCTTGCCGGGCCCGGCGAGCCCGAGCTCTTTCACCCGGCGCTTGGCGTAGTCGCGCAGCTCGCTTGCGCCCTTGTCGTTACAGCAGACGCGGCCGCTGTCGCGCTGGTTGCAGCAGAAGAACACGTGTCTTGCGTAATAGGACATACGCGATTTTAGCCGACCGCGTCTCGGCGCCGCGCGCCGAGCAGCATCAGATAGCCGAGCGCCACATAGGCCCAGAGCGCGCTGACGAGCCGCGTCACGGCATTGAAGTTGAGGAAATAGCCCTGCTGCCAGAGCTTGAGGGTCGCGCTGAGATACGGATTGGGCGGCGCCACGTTGACGAGCACCGTGGCGGCCATCAGCAGCACGGCCGCCGCCGCGAGGCGCGCAGCGCGCGGCATGGCGAGCGCGGCGAGCGCGACCACGATGCCGACGACCAGACCGAACTGCGCGCCGGGCGTGAGCCAGATGAACACGTTCTCGGCGTGCATCAGGATCGCGAACGCAGCGCTCTTCACGCCGAGCGCCGCGAGCAGCAGGGCGACAAACAGGGCGCGCAGCCATCGTCCCGGCCTCGCGAGCACCGAGAGCAGCAGCGACACGCTGACCAGATTGGCCGCCGCAATGAACGCCTCGATGCCGACGAAGAACTGCGGCGCTCGCGCGCGGCCGCTGGCCGGAGGCAGCCAGTCGCGCAGGTCACCGGCGGCGAAGAGCAGCGTCGCCGGATTGAGCTGCATGAATAGCCACAGCGCGAGCAGCGCAAGGCCGAAGTCGATGTCGGTGCCGTCGAGGAAGGCGGCGCTGCGCAGCCTCTGCAGGGGCCCCGCAACGACCGTCGGGGCCGCCAGCACTGCCAACGCCGCGCCGCACGCCGCGCCCACCAGATTGCACAGCACATCGAGCTTGGAAGCATCGCGGCTCGGCAGATAGCTCTGCGCCGCCTCAAGCGAGATGGACAGCACGGCGGCGCTCGCCAATGCGATGCCGAACGCAACCGGCGCGCGCCGGCTCGGATGAAAAGCCAGCACGCACAGGAAGCCGTAGGGCAGATAACCCAGGATGTTGAGCCCGGCGTCGAGCGTGATGAAGGCGCGCGGCCACGGCGAGGTCAGATAGGCGAAGGGCGATAGCCCGAGATCGTGCCAGCCTTCGAGCGGATAGAGCGACGCATAGACCACCAGCAGCACATAGACGGCGAAGGCAATGCGCGCGAGCGACATGCCGGCGCGCCGCACGGCGAATTCGGCCTCTTGCATCATCGCCGCCGCTGCCACACCTGCCAGCGTTCCTTGCCTGCCAGCACCGGCACTGATTGCGCCGCGGGCACCGCTTCGTCATCGCGCAGCAGGAATGCGGGATCGAGCAACGTATGCAATTCGTGCCCGGTGATGCCAAAGGGCGGGCCACGCTGCCCATCGCCGAAATAGAAGAAGCCGGCGAGCACACCCTCCGGACGCACCAGCTGCGCGACGCGATGCGCCCACCGCGCGCGCTCGCGCGGCGGTAGCGCGCACAGGAATGTGCGCTCGTAAACCAGGTCGAACGGCGACGCGGCGAGCGTAAAGAAATCCGCCTGCCTGACGCGCCGGCCGAATTCGCCGAGCTGGCGTTGTGCGGCCGCGATCGCGGCATCGGAGAAATCGATGCCGAGCACATCGTCGCCGTGCTCGGCAAACGCGCGCACCTCGTATCCCGAGCCACAACCGGGCACGAGGACGCGGCGGCCGGCGCCTTGTCCTGCGAGCCACTGCGCGAGCTTCGCCGGCACGCGACCCGCGTCCCACGGCGTCACGCCGTCGCGGTAACGCGTGTCCCAGAATTGCGGCCTAGAAGAGTCCGGCGCCAATCAGCACCAACCCGGCGAGCAAGACGACCAGCAGTGCAAGCAGCAGCCGATTGCGCCGCGCATGCTCGGCCGTGAGGCGGTCGACCGCGCTGCGCAACTCGCCCAGGCGGTCCTGCGCTAGCGCCCGATGCACGAGCCGCGGCAATTGCGGCAGTGTGCTCGCCCAGTAGGGCGCTTCGCGGCGCGCGGTACGCAGGAAGCCGCGCCAGCCCACCTGCTCGTTCATCCAGCGCTCGAGGAACGGTTTCGCCGTGGTCCAGAGGTCGAGGTCCGGATCGAGCTGGCGGCCGAGGCCTTCAATGTTGAGCAGCGTCTTCTGCAGCATGACGAGCTGCGGCTGGATCTCGACGTTGAAGCGGCGCGACGTCTGGAACAGCCGCAGCAGCACGCGTCCGAAGGAGATCTCCTTGAGCGGACGGTCGAAGACCGGCTCGCACACGGCGCGGATCGCCGACTCGAACTCGTCGATGCGCGTGTCCGCGGGCACCCAGCCGGCGTCGAGGTGCGCCTGCGCGACGCGCCGGTAGTCTC
>DASREB010000095.1:0-12849 GCA_035652275.1 Burkholderiales bacterium | reverse complement strand
TCAGCCGAGCTTTTCGCCCTCACCGGCTCTGAGCGCGTTTCGGACGCCGAGCTCTTCGTCCGGCATGCGGCCTTCGGCAAGCGCATCGAGGCGGCGTGTGCCGCGCGCACTGCATTTCGCAATGCGAAGGATCCGGAGCGGCGGCTGCGCATCGGTTACCTCTCCGGAGATTTCCGTTATCACGTCGTGACGCTCTTCGTGCTGCCAGTGCTCGAGCGGCATGACCGGTCCGCTTGCGAGGTGTTTTGCTACTCGACAACCGACATGAAGGACGGTTACACCCAGCAGCTCTCCACGCGTGCCGATGTATGGCGCGAGGCGGCGGGGCTCTCAAGCATTCAGCTCGGCGAGGCGATCGCCGCCGACGAGATTGATATCCTGGTCGACCTTGCCGGGCATTCCGGCATTCCGCAGCTCCTCGCCATGGCGGCGCGTCCCGCGCCGGTTCAGGCCACCTGGCTCGGCTACCTCAATACCACAGGCCTGACCCGCATCGACTATCGCATCTCCGATGGCATTGCCGATCCGCCCGGCATCACGGATCGCTACCACACCGAGAGATTGATTCGGCTGCCGCACAGTCAGTGGTGCTACCGGCCGTTCCTGTCGCCGCCGGTGATACCCACCCCACCGTGCGCGAAAAACGGCTTTATTACGTTCGGTGCCTTTCACCAGTCCAACAAGATGTCGCCGATGACGCGCCGGCTCTGGGCGCAGGTTCTGGCAGCCGTGCCGGACTCGCGTCTTGTGATTGTCGGCGCACCGGGAGGGCGCGCGGCGGATGATTTGCGCCGCGACCTGACGGCCCCAGGCGTGACCACGGAGCGCATCAGCGTCGCGCCGTACCGGTCGCTCGAAGACTATCTCGGCGGCTTCGAAGGCGTGGACATTGCGCTCGACACCACGCCCTATAGCGGCGGCACGACCACCTGCGATGCGCTGTGGATGGGCGTGCCGGTCCTCACCGCCCCGGGCACGCGGTCGGTTTCACGAAGCGCGGCGAGCGTACTGAGCGCCGTTGGACTCCCCGACTGGATCGCGGCGGACGGCGAGGATTACGTGCGCCGCGCCGTGCGCTTCGCGGGCGAGCGCGAAATCCTGGCGCAGCTGCGCAGCTCGCTGCGCAGCCGCATGCGCGCCTCACCGCTCATGGACGAGGAACGCTTCACGCGCGATCTGGAACACGCCTATCGGCAGATGTGGCGCCGATGGTGCGAAGCGCTGCGGCAAGCCTAGGGCCGGTAGCCCGGGATCTTCGACTCGTCCACATCGTCGATCTGCTCCTTGTCGAGGAACATCTCGGCGTAGCGCCGGTACACCTGGCGGCGCACGAAGACGTCGAAGAGATCGGGATCGATATGGTGGTTTTGCTTCATGCGCCCGAGGATCTCGAGCGACTCGGAGAGCGTCTTGCCCTTCTTGTAGGGGCGGTCTTTGGCAGTGAGCGCCTCGAAGATATCCGCAATTCCCATGCAGCGCGCCTGCACCGACATCTGCTCGCGTGTCAGGCCGCGCGGATAGCCCTTGCCATCCATGCGCTCGTGATGGCCGCCGGCGTATTCGGGCACGTTGGTAAGGTGCTTCGGCCAGGGCAGCGCCTCGAGCATCTTGATCGTGGCGACGATGTGATGGTTGATGATCTTGCGCTCCTCATCGGTGAGCGTGCCGGCGCGGATGGTGAGGTTCTTCACCTCATCCGCGGTGAGGAAGTCGGCCTCGTGCCCGGAGACATCGCGCCAGCGGTAGCGCGCGATGCGCTTGACGTGCTCGATGTCGTCGTCGCGCATGCGCTCGCTGCCGATGTTGCAGGCATGCAGGAACTTGCGGTCCTCATCGATCCGGCGCAGCTCGTCCCGCAGCCGCGCCTCGTCATCGGCGAGCTGCATGCGGCTCATGGTGGCGCGGCGCTTGAGCGACTCGATCTCGAGATCGCGCTTCAGCACCTCGAACCGCGTATCGATGAGCTGCACCCGGTCGAAGATGGTTTCGAGCTTGGTCGCCTTGTCCACCACATGGACCGGCGTCGTCACCTTGCCGCAGTCGTGCAGCAGGCCGGCGATCTTGAGCTCGTAGCGGTCCTTGTCGGTCATGCGGAAGTCGGCGAGCGGGCCCTCAGTTGTCTCGTTCACGGCTTCGGCGAGCAGCATGGTGAGCACCGGCACCCGCTGGCAGTGTCCGCCGGTGTACGCGGACTTCTCGTCGATGGCACCGTTGATCAGGCTGATGAACGACTCGAACAGGGTTTCGAGCTGGTTGATCAGCATGCGGTTGGAGAGCGCCACCGCCGCCTGCGAGGCGAGCGATTCGGCAAGACGCTGGTCGGAGGCGGAAAACGCCACGATTTCGCCGGAGTGCGGGTCCTGCGCATTGATGAGCTGCAGCACGCCGATCGTTTCGCCCTCGTGGTTCCTCATCGGCACGGTAAGAAAGGACTTCGATCGGTAGCCGGTCTTGGCGTCGAAGGCCCGCGTGCCGGTGAAATCGAAGCCTTCGGCGGTGTAGGCATCGGCGATATTGATGGTCTTGCCGGTAAGCGCCGCCTGCGCCGCCACCATGGTCTGATTGGGTCTGCCGTCCTTGTAGAGCTGGATCGGATAGAACGGCACTGGATTGCCGGTCGTGCCGCCGAGGTAGTACTTGAGCGAGCTCGTTCGCACGATCTCGAAGCGCAGCGTCTTCTCCTCGGTCACGCGGTAGAGCGTCCCGCCGTCGGCGCGCGTGATGGTCTTGGCGGCGGTGAGGATCGCCTCGAGCAGCCGATTGATGTCGCGCTCGGCGGAGAGCGAGGCGCCGATCGCGTTCAGCTGATCGAGGCGCTGAACCAGGTCGTCGGCCGCGCTCGGCGCGCCGCCCGTCGGAAAGCGCAGGGCCTGCGTATTGTCGATGCTTGCGCGCATGATCCGAGACTGTCGCGCCGTCACTTGATGCAGACGGCGCGCACCTCCTTGATGTGGGTGACGCCGGCGAGGCACTTCTCCAGGCCGTCCTGCTTGAGGGTGCGCATGCCGTCCTCGAGGCACTGGGCCAGCATCTCGGCGACGCGCGCGTGCTCCTGGATCAGCTTCTTCAGCTTGTCGGTGGCGATCAAGAGCTCGTGCAGGCCGCAGCGGCCCTTGAAGCCGCTGCCGCCGCACTTGTCGCATCCGACCGGCTTGTAGAAGGTGAGCTGGCCGCGGTCGTTGCCGTAGGTCTTGACCCATTCCTTGTACACCGCCTCCATCGACCCTTTCGGGTCGGCCTTGAAGCGCGGCGTGTTCATCAGCTCCTCGCAGTATTCGCGCAGGAACGCGGTGAGCTCCGCCGACTCGGGCGTATAGGTCTGCTTGCACGAGCACAGGCGCTTCGCCAGGCGCTGCGCCAGGATGCCGAGCAGCGCATCGGAGAAGTTGAAGGGATCCATGCCCATATCGAGCAGGCGGATGATTGATTCCGGCGCCGAGTTGGTGTGCAGCGTGGCGAACACCAGGTGGCCGGTGAGCGAGGCCTCGATGCCCGTCGAGGTGGTCTCCTTGTCGCGCATTTCGCCGACCATGATGATGTCCGGATCGGCGCGCAGGAACGCCTTCATCACCACCGAGAAGTCGAGGCCCGCCTTGCGGTTCACCTGGACCTGCCGCAGCCCCTTCTGCGTGATCTCGACCGGGTCTTCGGCCGTCCAGATCTTGGTGTCCGGCGTATTCAGGTACTTGAGAATCGAGTGGAGCGTGGTGGTCTTGCCCGAGCCGGTCGGGCCGCAGACGAAGAACAGGCCATAGGGCTTGGAGACGGTCGCTTGCAGCTTCTCCAGGTTGGCGGCCGAGAAGCCCATCTTCTCCAGCGGGATCGGCTCGCCGGCGGCGAGGATACGCATGACGATGTCCTCGACCCCGCCCGCGGTCGGGATGGTGGCGACGCGCAGCTCGATATCGAGCGGGCCGAACTTCTTGAACTTGATCTTGCCGTCCTGCGGCTTTCGCTTCTCGGAGATGTCGAGGTCGCACATGATCTTGATGCGCGCCACGATCGCCGCGCGGTAGCTTGCCGGCACCTCGATGTAGGGCCCGAGGGAGCCGTCCTTGCGGAAGCGGATCTCGGTCTTCGCCTTGCCCGGATAGGGCTCGATATGGATGTCGGAGGCGCCCTGGTTGTAGGCGTCGACGATCACCTTGTTGACGAGCTTGACGAGCTCGTTGTCCGCGGCGGCCGAGGCTTCATCGCCGGCGGTTTCGAGCGCCTCGCTCGGATCCTCGCCTTCCATGCCGGAAAGCAGGTCCTGGACGTTACCCATGTCGGCGACCGCCGCTTCCGCGCCGTAGAACTGGTTCAATGTCTCCTTGAATTCCTTGTGCGTCGTCACGCGGTAGCTCAGCCGCGACTTCGGAAAGACGTTCGAGGCGATGCGCGAGGAGCGGATGCGCTCCGGGTCCATGCACAGCACGACGATGCCTTCCTTGGTCTCGTCGATCGGCACCCACGAGTTGCCTTCGACGTACTCGCGCTTCAGGTTCTTCAGCAGCTCGCCCGGCTTCACGCGGTCGGGCTTGTAGGGCTCGTAAGGCACGCCGAAGAACTTGGCGAGCGCGTGGCCGATCGCCGGGATCTTCACCTGGAACTCGTCGGTCAGCACCTGCTCGATGTCGATCGCCTTTTTCCTCGCCTGGCGCGCGGCGAGATCGAACTCGCCCGCCGAGAGCACTGCATCGGCGATGAGATAGTCGTACTTGGTCTTCGCGAGCTGCGGCTTCTGGCGCTGCTTGAAGGCAATGGCAAGCGTCTGCGAGAGCTCGCTCACGCCTTCCTCGGCGAGCGCACCGAACGGCGCGCCGGCCTTGTTGTTGATGATCTGGATGACGCCGATCAGCTCGTTCGAGCCGCCTTCGACGATCGGTGCGACGAGCTGCTGCTTGGTGCGGTAGCCGGTGCGCTTGTCGACCTCCTGCAGGAAACGCAGGTTGGCGTTGATGGCGCGCAGCTCGCCCTCGTCGTAGCAGTCCTTGATGTTGATGGTCTTCTTGGCGAGCGCCACGTAGCCGGCGATCGAATGCTCGGCGATTGGCAGCTTCAGGTCCTTGAACGAGTTGAGCCCGGTCTTCACCTTGGAGACGATCGCCTGCTTGTCCTCGCTCACCGAGTAGATGGTCAGGCGGTCGGCATTGAAGAGCGCGCACACGTCCGCGCTCACCTCGAGCATGATCTCGTCGATGTTGTTGGTGGCATGGATCTTGTTCGTCACCGCCTGCAGCTGCTTCTGGAACGCGAGGCGCGCGGCGACGTCGGTCTGCGCCGCCGCCGGCTGGTGCAGTACTGCGCTCATGCTTTGGCCTCCCTGCTTGCCCTGTCTTTCATAATAGCGTCAGAAGTCCTGATTCACCAAAGCTTTTTGCCCGCAGAAGCGTCTCAAGGATGCCGTTCGGCGGCCTGCTTCAGGCCGCCTTCCAGCAGCCACACACGAAAGCCGCGCTGTGCAAAGAGGAACGCCGCGGCGGCGCTGCGCCGCCCGCTCTGGCAATAAGCCACATATTCGCGCGAGCGATCGAGCACCGCGAACATATTGCGCACTTCGGCAAGCGGCACGTTGATCGCCCCGGGCAATTTGTCGTGCTGGTATTCCGACGGATAGCGCACATCGAGCCACAAGGCACCGGCGCCGACGCGCTGGACCGCTTCGTGGAACGTAAGCCGCCGCAGCAGCGGTTCGCGCAGGAGCTCGTTGAAATCGTGCCGCCGCACGCGTAACAATTCGCCCGCGCTAAGCGCGATCACGGAAGCGTTGCGCTTCGCTTCCGAGACGAGCGCTTCCTCGCCGAAGGCGTCGCCGCTTTTCAGCTCGGCGAGCACCACTTTCGCGCCGCCCACCAGCCGTTCGACCTGAAAGCGCCCGCCGGCCACGAGATAGTAGTAATCGCCTTCATCGCCTTCGCGCACTACCACCTCGCCGCGCGCCACCTCGATGCGCTCGAAGCGCTTGAGCAGCTCCTCGACATGCGCGGCGGGCAGCTCGGCGAGCGCACCATGCTTCAGGTTCTTGAGTGCAAAGGCGCCGTTCACGAAGCGCGCATCGTTCTTCACCGCGTGGTCCCAGGTGGCGAGCACTTCGAGCAGCTCATCGTCGAGCGCCAGCAGGTCGACGTCGGTGATCGCCTTGCTGCGGACAATCGCCGGCCGCGCCCGATTGAGCGCCTGGCAGCCCTCACCGGTGCCGCCGACGATCACCACGGTGCCACCGCCTTCGAACGCGAGCAGCAGCTCGCCCTGCACGAGGAAAAGCGCGCGTGCAGGTTCACGCTCGCGCAACGGATCGCTGCCGCGCGGCGCTCGCTCGAGCAGCGCCACCTCGGCGAGCTCGGCGAGGCGCTCCGGCGCGAGCCCGGCGAGCGGCGCGAGCCCCGCCAGCTGCTTGGGGGTCGGTCGGCTCTCGCGCACTAGAATTCGAGGACCAGGTTGTTCTGCAGCATCTGGGGCCGGAAGCGGCCCGCGGATTCGGCGATCTCGAGCATGGTGGGCTCGATCTCGCCGGGCTTGAGATGGGTGATGTAGACCTCGGCATCGAGCTCGAGCTTGGCGAGCTCTTCGGCGAGCGTCGCCGGGCACAGGTGCCGCGACATCTCGGCGAGCGCACGCTCCTTGTTCGAAAACGCCGTCTCGATGATCAGAAACTTCAGGTTGGCGATGCGGTTCACCTCGCGCCACAGCGCGTCGTTCGGGCCGGTGTCGCCGGTGAACACCAGGCTCGCCGCTCCGCTATCGAGGTGGTAGCCCACCGCCGGGACGGTATGGCGCGCGGGCAGCGCCGTGATGCTGCGCGCCCCGAGGCGCACGGTCTCGCCGACCGCGATCTCCTCGTAGCGCAGGAACGGCGCCGCAGCGCTCGGGATCTCGCTGAAGTCGGGCCAGATCGACCAGTTGAAGAGATGGTTGCGCATGATCTCGATCGTCGCGCGGCTGGCATAGACCACCAAGGGCTTGGTGCGCATCCCGCCCACCGTGTCCACCAGGAACGGGATCGAGGCGACATGATCCAGATGCGAATGCGTGATGAAGATGGTGTCGATCTGCGAGAGCTCGGCAAGCGTCAGATCGCCGACACCGGTCCCTGCATCGATCAGCACATCGCCGTCGACCAGAAACGAGGTTGTTCGCAGATGCCGCCCGCCAATGCCACCGGAGCAGCCGAGCACGCGCAGACGCATGCCGGCGGCTACTTCTCGTTGAACACCGTGACCGGCTCCCAGTCGGCGGTCATCGGCGTGGCGCGTGCATTTTTCACCCTTGCGTCGTACATGGCGTACAGCATGCAGCCTGGCGCAAGTCGCTGCAAATTGTGAAGATTTGCCTCCGCCAGGTCCCAGTTGCACGAACGGTAGGCGCGCAGCGCCTGCGTCCAGATGCGCAGCTCCGCCTCGCTCTGCGCGCCGAGCGTGCCCGCGAGGCCGAGCGGCTCGTAGATCGTGATCGCCGCGTCCTTGCCTTTTAGCTTGATGCGGTCGATCTCGCGGAATACCAGGTCCTCGACCTTTTGCCGTGTGCTCTCGCCGACCAGAATGCCCACGCCGTAGTGCTTGGTGCGGCCTTCCAGGCGCGAGGCGACGTTCACCGCGTCGCCCATCGCGGTGTAAGCGCGGCGCACCTTCGAGCCCATGTCGCCGACGCGCACCGCGCCGCTGTTGATGCCCACGCCAATGGCGAGGCGGGGCCAGCCGCGCGCGGCGAAGCGCTCGTTCAGCGCGCCGAGCGCCTTCTGCATGTCGAGCGCCGCCAGCACGGCGTTGCGCGCGTGCTGCGAATCTTCGACCGGCGCGCCCCAGAACGCCATGATGGCGTCGCCGATGTACTTGTCGAGGGTGCCGCGGTGCACGCCGCGGATGATCTCGCTCATCGTGGTGAGGTATTCGTTGATGAACTCGCGCAGCGCCTCGGGGCTGAGCGCTTCGGAGATGCCGGTGAAGCCGCGCACGTCGGAAAAGAGGATGGTCAGCTCGGCGCTCTTCGGCGCCATGTTGTAGCGGCGCGGATCGCGCGCCATCTGCCGCACCAGCTCGGGCGGCACATACTGGCCGAAGAGCTCGGCGAACTGGCGCTTGGAGCGCGACTCGACGAAATAGCCGTAGGCCATGTTCATGGTGTAGAGCGCGAGCACCATGAGAAGCGAGCTCGCGAGCGGCATGACGAGACCGCCGTAGTGCCAGGCCGCGACGTTGAAAGCGACGATGAGCGTGGTGCCGGCGGCGACGGCAAGCGTTGCCCACAGCGCTGAGAGCATCGGGATAAGGAGCGCGAACACCGCGCCGCCGACAGCGAGCAGCACCACCTCGGCCCCGACCGTGTACCACGGCCGACGCCTGAAATCCTGGTCGAGCATGCCGGCAAGGGTGTGCGCGTGCACCTCGACGCCGGGAAGGGCGTTGTCCACCGGGGTGGAGCGCGAGTCGCCGAGAGTGGACGCCGTAGCCCCGACCAGCACGATCTTGTCCTTGAGGCTGCCGGGCGCGACGCGCCCCTTGAGCACATCGGCCGCTGACAGGTACTTGAAGGTCCCATTGCGTGCGCGGTACGGAATCAGCATGGCGGCGTTCTCGTCGACCGGAATCTCGAACGGGCCGACCTTCAGCGACTCGAGTGCATCATCCTTGAACCCAGGCTCGAGCGCCGGCGGCGCGCCGAGCGAGCCGCCGAGCAGCGTGCGGAATACGGCGAGCGAAAACGCCTCGTAATACTGGCCGTCGAACTCGACGATGAGCGGCAAGCGGCGCAGCACGCCGTCATCATCGGGCAGCTGACTGATGTGGCCGGCGCCGGCTGCGCTTTCGAGGTACGCCGGCAGGTTGCCGGTGTAGCCCTGCCAGTGGTGAAACTCGGCGCGCCGGCCCTCGAAGCTGTCCGCCGGCAGGACGGGCTTTGGGATGGCATTGGCGCGCACGGCGCGCGCTTCGCTGTTGAAGTAATAGCCGAGCACTACCGGCCGGCCTTTCATGGCGGCGGCAAAGCGCGCGTCGTAGTCGAGGCCTGCGCGCAATCTGGCGTACGCCGGGCGCAGCGATGGCCATTCGCGCGCCAGCCGATCGAGGGCATCGATACCCGAGCTCGCATCGTGCTCGGCCCAGACCACGTCGAAAGCGACGAGCGCGGCGCGCTGGTGCTCGAAGAGCTCGTCGAGGAGCTGCGCCATGAGATCTCGGCGCCACGGCCAGTGGCCGAGCTCGCCAAGGCTTTTCTCGTCGATGTCGAGGACGACGATGCGCGGCTCGGGTCCGCGCGGCATGGTGAGCTCGAGCCGCGCGTCGTAGATGAGGTTGTCGAGCTGCGTGACGAAGCGCAGCGGATAGAGTCCGAGCGCCTGGCCTACCAGGAAGAGCACGATCGCAAGGCCGAGACCGATCCTTACGAGGTGCTGTTTCAGCGTCGGCCCTTCAGGCCTTCAGGAAGAATTCCATCTTGACGCCGGCCAGTTCGATGACGTCGTGATCCTTGAGGGAATGGGGCGCGGCGCCGATTTCCTGGCCGTTGACAGTGGGCCGCTTGTCGCCTTCCACGTGGGTGATGAAATAGCCCTGCGGGCGCCGCGTAAGGACGGCGACCTGAACGCCCGGCTTGCCGAGCGTAGTGAGGGGTTTAGTGAGCTCGAGCTCCTTACCGGCGTTGCCGCCCGAGAGGAGCTGGATCGCCCCGAGCGGCTGGACCGGCTTGGTCGGCGCGGCCGGGCCGGGCGCACTTGGCGCGCTCGGCGCCGGTGCCGAACGCGCGTCCTTGTCGGCAATGCCGGCCGCCGCGGCGCTCGCCCCCGTGGCCTGCACCGCGGCTTGGCGCTGCGCGAGCGCGGCCTGCGCGCCGGCGCCACTGCCGGCCGCCTGTGCGGCCTTCATCGCGGCAGGCCTCAACACCATGGTTTTCTCGAAATCGGCTTTCTCGCCGCTCGCGGCCGGCGCCGCCTCGCCGACGAACTTGAGCTTGTACTTGCCCAGCTCGATGACGTCGTTGTTCTGCAGGAAGTGCTTCTTGATCGGGTTGCCGTTGACAATCGTGCCGTTGGTCGAGCCCAGGTCCTCGAGGAACGAGTCGTTGAGGATCGTCACGATCACCGCGTGCTCGCCGCTCACGGCGAGGTTGTCGATCTGGATGTCGTTGTGGGGCTTGCGGCCGATGGTGGTCCGCTCCTTCGTCAAGGGAATTTCCTTGAGAACGAGCCCATCCATGCTGAGTATCAGTTTCGCCATACCCGCCCTATTGGGAGCTTATTTTAACCACGCGAACATCTTAGCCATCACGCCGCGCGGGCCCGGGTACTCCCTGAGGACCCGGACCAGTATAACCGAAACGTTGTCACGACCCCCGTTGTCGTTGGCCATCTGGACCAGATGCTGTGCGGCCATCTTCAGGTTGCCCCCCAGCGCCTGCAGCGTCATGCCGATGTCCTCGTCATCGACCATGTCGCACAGGCCATCGGAGCAGAGCAGATAGATATCGCCGGGCTTGGTCGGATATTCGTGGATTTCCGGCTCGACCGTGGGATCGATGCCAAGCGCCTTCGTCACCAGGTTCTTGTGCGCCGCCCTCTTTGCCTGCTCGGCGGTGATGATTCCCGAGTCGATCTGCTCCTGCAGCAGCGAATGGTCGCGCGTCACCTGCCGGAACTTGCCCTCGCGCATCAGGTAAAGGCGCGAATCGCCGAGATGAGCGACCAGCACGCGGTTGTCGTAGAACAGGCAGGTCACGAGTGTCGTGCCCATGCCGGCGTATTGCGGCTGGCTCTGCGCTGCCTGATAGATGGAGCTGTTCGCCTTGAGTACCTGCTCGCGCAGCATGCGCGCGGCGATTTCCTGGTGGTTCTTCTGATCGATCTCGTAGGGCCGTGCAGATGCGAGGATCTGGCGCATCTCGGTGACGATCACGGTGGTGGCCATGCCGCTCGCCACCTCGCCGGCGTTGTAGCCGCCCATGCCGTCGGCAAGCACGACGAGGCCGTTTGCCGGATCGGCGGCGATCGAGTCCTCGTTGTGGGAACGCACCATGCCCGGATCGGTGCAGGTGGCGATTTCCAGTGTCTGCGTCAGGTCCATGGTCAACGTTCGGCGCCGAGCGCGCTCGCAGTGAACCAGTCGGCCTTTCGCATTCCCGCCTGCACCGCCCGCGCCCCCCTGGTTGTTTCCGCCGAAAAAATTCTACGCTACGGCCGAACTCGGGAAACGCAGGCCCGGCGCGCGGTCACAACCGCTGAAAACGACAATCCCCGGGACTCATTGTTGCAGTCCAACATTCGCCGCGTCAAATGCTTGGCGGCGGCGCGGCTTCAGGCGCCGAGCTGCATCCCGGCCTTGATGGCGCCGCTCGCGATGAGCTCGGCGGCGGCGACTTTTTTGCCATCGCCGAGTTTTGCACGCTGCACTTCGATGCGTCCGCCCTGCGCGCTCACCTGGAAGCTCTTGTCCGTGACTTCAACGACTTCGCCGAGCTTGCCCTTCACCGCGCCGAACGTGCGAACGAGATGTTTGCGCGCATCGAAAATTTGCAATTCCGCGCCGGCAAGCGTGCTCCAGGCCCCGGGCGCCGGATTGCAGCCGCGAATCGTGTTGTAGATGAAGTCGACGTGGTTCGCCCAATTGAGGCGCGCCTCGGCTTTGCGGCACCAGCCTTCGTAGCTCGCCTGCGACTCATCCTGCACGGTTTCGCGATGCTTGCCGGCCACCACCAGGTCGGCGGCCTCGAGCATCGCCTTCACGCCCATCGGGAACAGTCGATCGAAGTAGACGGTGCCGAGCGTGTCGTCCGGAGCGATCGGCGTTTCCTTCTGCAGGACGATCGGTCCCTCGTCCAGCCCATCGGTCGGGCGGAAGATGGTGAGGCCGGTTTTGGTATCGCCGCGGATGATCGGCCAGTTGATCGACGAGGGCCCGCGGTACTTCGGCAGGAGTGACGGGTGGTACTGGATGGTGCCGTGCTTCGGGATGTTGACGAACTCCTGCGGCGCAAACTGCAGCACGAAGGCCATGATGCCGATATCGGCCTTGAGCTCGCGCATCTTCGCCGTCGCCGCCGGGCTCTTCAGCGCCGGGAACTGGAACACCGGCACGCTGTGTTCTTGCCCCGCCAGCTTCAGCGCATCGGGCCGGGCGCCGGGCTTTTCCGGCGCGCAGAAAACGCCCGCCACCTGGTCGCCGCGCGCGATAAACGCTTCGAGCACCGCCTTGCCGAAGTCCTGCTGCCCTATAAGGACGATTCTCATAAGAAGAGCCCGACTTTCATGCGGCCTTCTTCGGCGGCACCGAGAATGCGCCCGCACTCTTCAGAGTATTGATCTTCGCCGCATCGTAGGCGAGCACCTCGCGCAGCACTTCATCGGTGTGCTCGCCGAGCATCGGCGAGCGCTTGATCACCGCGGGCGAGGCGGAGAGCTTGATCGGCATGCCGACGTTGAACCACTTGCCGCGCTGCGGATGGTCGAGCTCGACCCACATGTCGCGCCCGCGCACGTGCTCGTCGGTGGCGAGGTCTTCGGTACTCATGATCGGGCCGCAGGGCACATCGAGCGGATTCAGGATCGCCATCAGCTCGCGCTTGGTGTACTTCTCGGCGAACTTGTTGAGCAGCGTCCACATCAGGTTCTGGTTCTTGCGCCGGTCGCCGATCTTGGCAAAGCGCGCGTCGCTTGCCATCTCCGGCATGCCAACCTCCGGGCCGACGCGCTTGGCGAGGTCCTCCCAGACGGCTTCCTGGACCACGACGTACAGCCAGTCATTCGCGCCGTGCGGCTTGCAGTGAATCGCGTTGCCGAGCTGGCCGCCGCCCGAATCGTTGCCGGCGCGCGGCACCTCGCCCATGCCTTTGTAGGTCGGCACGGAGTATTCGGCGAGCTCGCCGCGTTGCAGGCGCTGATGG
>DASREB010000094.1:0-4171 GCA_035652275.1 Burkholderiales bacterium | reverse complement strand
CAGAAGGGCTTCACCCTGATCGAACTGATGATCGTGGTCGCGATCATCGGCATTCTGGCGGCGGTTGCGCTGCCCGCATATCAGGACTACACGATCCGCGCGAAGATGTCCGAAGTGATTCTCGCGATGAGCTCCTGCCGTACGTCGATCACCGAGGTGTATCAGTCGGGACCCACTACTGCGCCGTCACCGGACGGCTGGGGGTGCGAGATCCTCACCGGCTCGCAGCAGACGAAGTACGTGCAATTCGTCCATACCGACGCCAATGGCGTGGTGAAGGCCACGGTACAAGGCATTGCCACCGTGGTGAACACGTCGGTCGTCACTCTGCTGCCGCTGTCGGATCCGACGACTCCGGCCACGATGACCGCGGGCGCGAGCCAGACGCTGTACGGCTGGCGCTGCGGCGCCTCGGGCGACGGCACGACGGTCAGCCCGAAGTATCTGCCGGGCTCCTGCCGCGGCTAATAGTCGCTCAAGCTAAGCTTCACCAAAAAGGTACCCTTCGGGGTACCTTTTTTTTGCTGGGGGGCAAAGGGGTGGCCGAGTTGACGATCCTCATGCCCTGCCTCAACGAGGCCGCGACGGTGGCGCAGTGCATCGCGAAGGCGCGCGGTTTCCTGGAGCGCACGGGCATCGACGGAGAAGTGCTGGTCGCTGATAACGGGTCGGTCGACGGCTCTCGGGTCGTGGCGGAGCGCGCCGGAGCTCGGGTCGTTGAAGTGCCGAGGCGCGGCTATGGCGCGGCCCTAGCGGGAGGCATCGCCGCCGCGCGCGGCCGCTATGTCGTCATGGGCGATGCCGACGACAGCTACGACTTTGGCTGCCTTGATGCTTTCATCAGCAAGCTGCGCGAAGGCTATCCCCTGGTGATGGGCAACCGATTCCTCGGCGGCATCCGCAAAGGCGCGATGCCTTTGCTGCACCGCTACCTCGGCAACCCGGTGCTGAGCTTCGTCGGCCGGGTGCTGTTTCGGGCCAAGATCGGCGACTTTCATTGCGGGCTGCGCGGCTTCAATCGCGAGGCGATCGGAGACCTGCAGCTGAGGACGAGCGGAATGGAGTTCGCGAGCGAGCTCGTCGTCAAGGCATCGCTCGCCGGATGGCGCATTGCAGAAGTGCCGGTCGTCCTGCATCCGGACGGGCGTGGCCGAGCGCCGCATCTGCGCAGTTGGCGCGATGGCTGGCGGCATCTGCGGTTCCTGCTGCTCTTCAGTCCTCGCTGGCTGTTTCTCTATCCGGGGCTGGCGTTGCTGGGCATCGGCATCGCTTTGACCACGGCGCTTTATTTCGAACCACTGCGTTTCCTCGGGGCAGGGCTCGATATTCACAGCATGCTGTATGCATCGGCCGCAGCGCTCCTTGGCATGCAGTTGTGTCTGTTTGCGTTGTTCGCTCGTGTATCGGCGCAAACCCGCGGCCTGCTACCCCGACGACCGTCACTCGACCGATTGCTGAGAATTGTCACGCTCGAGCGCGGCCTGCTGCTTGGCCTTGTGATCGCGTTTTGCGGGTTGTTCTGGAGCGGCGCAGCGTTCTGGCAGTGGCGCGAAGCGGGCTTCGGCGCACTGGATCCGAGGGTCGTGATGCGCGACACGATTCCAGCCGCCGCACTGATGGTGGGCGGCATGGAGATCATGCTCGCCTCGTTCCTGCTGAGCGTGCTCAGCTGGGACAGCGACGCAAGGGCCGCGAATGCCTGAGCTGTCAGTCGTCGTACCGGCGTTCCGCGAGCGCGAGAACATTCCAGCGCTGCTGCAGGCGCTCGAACTGGCGCTTGCGGGGCTCGACTGGGAGACGATCATCGTGGTGGACGACGCTTACGACGGCAGCGAATTGCTGGTGCGCGAGCGCGCGCAGCAGGACCATCGCGTGCGCTGCGTGCACCGCATCGGCAGGCGCGGGCTCGCCTCGGCGTGCATTGAGGGCATGCTGGCGAGCTCCGCGCCCTACGTCGTGGTGATCGACGCCGATCTGCAGCACGACGAGACACTGGTGCCGCAGCTTCTCGCCGCGGCGCGGCGCGAGCAGGTCGACATTGCCGTGGCGAGCCGCTACATGGCCGGTGGCAGCACCGGCGAGCTCGCCTCCCGGCGAGTGCGCCTGAGTCGCCTGGCAAGCGCGCTGAGCAAGACGCTCTGCAAAGGCTTGACCGATCCAATGAGCGGATTTTTCGTCGTGCGGCGCACGTTCCTGGATCGGGTGGTGCGCAAGCTCTACGGGCGCGGGTTCAAGATCCTGCTCGACCTGATCGCCGCCGCGCGCGGCGAAGTCAGCATCGTCGAGCTGCCCTATCGTATGCGCAGCCGCGCTCACGGCGAAAGCAAGCTGAGCGCGCGCGTCGTGGCGGAATTTTTCATGCTGCTCGCGTATCACCTGACCGGCCGGCTGCTGCCGGCGCGCTTCTTCCTGTTTGCCGCGGTCGGCGTGACGGGCGTCGGCGTGCATCTGTGCGTGCTGTGGCCGCTGTTCGCGCTGTCGCAGCATTTCCTGTTGAGCCAGGGCGTCGCCACCTGGGCCGCCATGACGAGCAATTTCTTCTTGAACAACGTCTTCACCTACGGCGACCAGCGGCTGCGCGGGCGGGCGATGTGGCGCGGCCTGCTCACCTTCTACGCCGCCTGCGGCATCGGCGCCCTCATCAACCTGGCGATGGCCGAGTGGCTGTTCCTGAAGACGCTGCCGTATTGGCTGGCCGGCCTGGGCGGTGCGCTGATCGCCGCGCTTTGGAACTTCTTTATGACGGCCTCCGTCACCTGGGGCGGCGCGGCCGCGGCGAGGCGCTGATGATCCCGGCAGAACCGTTCCGCCCCCGGCGCGCCGACTGGCTGCAGGCGGGCCTCGTCGCGCTTGCCCTCTTTGCCCTCTATGCGGCGAGCGCACCTCGCAGCGTGGCGCTCGAGGACGACGGGCTTTTCATCCTCTCGAGCTACTTCCTCGGCATCGAGCACCCGCCGGGCTATCCGCTTTTCACGCTGATCGGCCATCTCTTCACCGACTTGCCTTTCGGCTCCGTCGCGTACCGCGTACACCTGGCGAGCGCGCTGTTCGGCGCTTTGACTTGCGGCGCAGCCTGGCTCTGTGCCCGCGCGCTGGTTGCCGGGCGCTTGCCGGCGTACCTGGCAGCGCTTGGCCTCGGCCTTTCCCCGGTCTTCTGGTCGCAGGCCATCATCGCCGAGGTTTACACGCTCAACACCTTCTTCTTCGTCTCGCTAGTGTTCATGGGGCTGCAGGCTTGCCCGCCTGGTCAGCCCGCCGCTGCGAGCGCTGGCCACAGCCGCCTGCTGCCCTGGATGGCGCTGGTCTTCGGCCTGAGCTTGAGCAATCACTATCCGCTGATGCTGCTCGTCGCACCCGCGTTCGTCATCCTGCTCTGGCCGCTGCGCCGCGAGCTGCTCCAGCGCTTCGGCCTGCTCTCCTGGCTCGTCATTCTTGGGCTCGTGCCCTATGTGTGGATGGTGCGCCGCTCGTGGATGGCATTGCCGATCAGCTTCAACGGTCCCTTGGAAACCATCCAGGAAATCCATTTCTTCCTCAGCCGCGCGGGCTATGCCGACGTCGACCACTCGGTGTCGGCGAACTGGCTCGACCACGTGCGCTTCTTCGGGTTTTTCTGCCGCGAGCTGCTACGGCAATTCGCTGTTATCGGCACGCTGCTGGCCGCCGCGGGGTTTGCTGTGCAGTGGCGCCTTCTCGGACGGCGCCTCGCGGCGTTCATGACCGTCGCTTTCCTGATGCCGTCAGTGGTACTCCTGCTGCTCCTCGGCTTCGATTACGACTCGTTTCGCGCGCACGTTTTCCACGTCTATCCGCTGCCCGCGTATGCAGTCGCGGCGCTCTGGATGGCGCTCGGCCTCGCCTGGGCGGTACAGCGTTATGCGCTGCGCCCTGCGCAGGAGCTCGCCGCCGGTGGTGCTGTGCTGGCGGTAATTGTCGTGGTAGGCGCGCGCCTCAACCTGCTTTCGACCGATGACTGGGGCGCGCGCTACGCGCAGACTGTGTTGAAGACTTTGCCGCCGAACGCCGTTGTGATCACGACCGGAGACCCGGATCTCGCACCGATCGCTTATTTCCACATGATCGAGAACCAGCGGCCCGACATTACGCTCTACGACCCGAAAGGCATGATCCTCGGCAATCGGCTGTTTCATCCGCTGCGGACCGATGCCGC
>DASREB010000093.1:0-4840 GCA_035652275.1 Burkholderiales bacterium | reverse complement strand
CTCGGTGATGGGCGGCGAGACCGTCGATAACGTGCTGGCGCTCGAGGTGCTCACTTATGACGGCACACGCCTCAGCGTCGGCGCCGGCCATGAACCGCCGGCGGAGCGCCCGGCTGAGATTCACGCCGCGCTCCGGCAACTTGGCGAGCGCCATGCCGCGGAAATCCGCAAAGCCTTTCCGCCGATCCCGCGCCGTGTCTCGGGTTACAACCTGCCGGCGCTCCTGCCGGAGACCTTCAACGTGGCGCGCGCGCTCGTCGGCTCGGAAGGGACCTGCGTCACGGTGCTCGAAGCGACGCTGCGGCTCCTCGACAATCCGCCGGCGCGCTCGCTGCTGGTGCTGGGTTACGAAGATGTCTACTCGGCGGGCGATCACGTGCCCGAGGTCATGGAGTGCGGCCCGATCGCGGTCGAGGGCATGGACGACCGGCTGCTCGCCGACATGAGTGCGATGCATCTCCATCCCGGCTATGAGCAGCTGCTGCCGGCAGGACGCGGCTGGCTGATCGTGGAATTCGGCGGCGCCGACAAGGGCGAGGCCGACGCGAAAGCGATGGCGGCGATGAAGCGGCTGCAGCGCACGCCGCATCCGCCGTCGATGCACCTCTACGACGACCCACCGGTCGAGGAGAAGATCTGGAAAGTGCGCGAGTCGGGCCTCGGCGCGACGGCGCATGTGCCGCAGAAAAAAATCACCTGGGAAGGCTGGGAAGACTCGTCGGTGCCGCCGGCGAAGCTCGGGACTTACCTGCGCGAGCTGCGCAAGCTCTTCGAGCGCTATGGCTATGGCTGCGACCTCTATGGCCACTTCGGCCAGGGCTGCGTCCACACGCGCATCGACTTCGACCTCGAGACCGCCGAAGGCATCCGGCAGTTCCGCGCTTTTCTACACCAGGCGGCGAAGCTCGTGGTGAGCCTCGGCGGCTCGATCTCCGGCGAGCACGGCGACGGCCAGTCGAAAGCGGAGCTGCTACCGCTGATGTTCAGCGACGAGATGATGCGCGCCTTCCGCGAGTTCAAGTCGATCTGGGACCCGGCCGGCAAGATGAATCCCGGCAAGATCGTCGACGCCTATCGCGCCGACCAGAACCTGCGCCTGGGCACCGCCTACGATCCGCCGGCGCTGAAAACGCATTTCGGCTTTCCCGCCGACGGCGGCGATCCGGCGCGCGCGGCGCTGCGCTGCGTCGGCGTCGGCGAGTGCCGAAAGAAATCGGGCGTGATGTGCCCGAGCTACATGGCGACCGCCGAGGAGATGCACGCGACGCGCGGCCGCGCCCGGCTGCTGTGGGAAGCGATGAAGGGCGAGGTGCTGACGAGCGGCTGGCGCGAGCCCGCGGTGAAAGAAGCGCTGGATCTGTGCCTTTCGTGCAAGGGATGCAAGGGCGAGTGCCCAGTGCACGTCGACATGGCCACCTACAAGGCCGAGTTCCTGTCTCATTACTACGAGCGCCGTCTCCGGCCGCTCAAGGCCTACGCCTTCGGCTACATCGATCGCTGGTCGCGCCTCGCGATGCAGGCGCCGGGCCTTGCCAACAGCCTCGCGAACACCGCGCTGTCCAAGCGCCTGCTCGGCATCGCGCCGCAGCGCACGATGCCGCGGTTTGCGTCCCGATCGTTCACCAGCGACTTCAAGCGCGCGGGCAGCGGCATGCGCGTCATCCTGTGGCCTGACACCTTCAACAACTACTACCATCCGCAAGTCGCGCACGCCGCGGTCGAGGTGCTGGCGGCTGCCGGCTGCGAGGTACACGTGCCCTCGCAGCCACTGTGCTGCGGGCGGCCGCTGTACGAATTCGGGCTGCTCGGCTCGGCACGCGCCTATCTGCAGCGCATTCTGCGCGCGCTCGACGCCGAGATCCGCGCCGGCACGCCGATCATCGGACTGGAGCCGGCGTGCGTGTCGGTATTCCGCGAGGAGCTGCCGAATCTGCTGGCGCACGATGAACAGGCCAAGCGGCTGAGCAGCCAGCTTTTCCTGCTGAGCGAGTTCCTGGAGCACAAGGCAGCGCGCTTTCCGTTCCGGCGGCTGAAGCGCAAGGCGCTGGTACATGGCCACTGTCACCAGCAGGCGGTGCTGAAGATGGACGCTGAACGCGCGGTGCTCGACCGGCTCGGGCTCGAATACGAGGTGCTCGATTCCGGCTGCTGCGGCATGGCGGGGTCCTACGGCTTCGAGCGCGAGAAGTACGACGTGTCCGTCAAATGCGCTGAGCGCGTGCTGCTTCCTGCGGTACGGCGCGCGAGCCCGGATACGCTGATAATCACGAACGGCTTCAGCTGCCGCGCGCAGATCGAGGAGCTTGCCGAGCGCACGCCGGTGCACTTGGCGGAGGTGCTGAAATGGGCGCTTTAGGCAAGACGCGCTGGGTGATCGCCGAAGGTTACATTCCGGGCGCAAGCACCGGCAGCAGCCGGGCATTCGAGAGCCACGAAACGGCCTGCATGCTCAATGCCGGCACGCGCGACGCGCACGTCAGCATCACGCTGTACTTCGCCGACCGCGAACCGGCCGGCCCGTATCGCATCACGGTGCCGGCAAGACGGACGCGCCATGTGCGCTTCAACGATCTCACCGACCCCGAGCGCGTGCCGCGCGACACCGATTACTCGAGCGTGATCGAGTCCGACGTGCCGATCGTGGTGCAGCACACACGGCTCGATTCGCGGCAGGCCGCCCTTGCGCTCCTCTCCACCATCGCCTACCCCGCGGGGTGAGCCATGCGCTCGAAAATCCTCAACGAAAAACCCGAGCGCACGCACGCGCTCGTCTTCGACACCGGCGATGAGCCAGTGAGCCTGCTCACGCGCTACGCCGAGAAGCAAGGCATCAAGGCCGCGCGCTTCACCGCGATCGGCGCCTTCAGCGAAGCGGTGGTCGGCTACTTCGACTGGCAGAAGAAGGATTACCTGCGCATTGCGATCCGCGAGCAGGTCGAGGTGCTCGCGCTGGTGGGCGACATCGCGCTCGACAAGGGCAAGCCGAAGCTCCATGCGCATGTGGTGCTCGGAAAGCGCGACGCGAGCGCGCACGGCGGACATTTGCTCGAGGCGCGCGTGCGGCCGACGCTGGAAGTGGTGCTGTCGGAGTCGCCCGCGCACCTCGTGCGCCAGCACGATCCGCAAAGCGGCCTCGCGCTCATCCGCCTTTAGGTGTGAAGCTGGAGAGCGGTCGTGACGGGCCCGGATTTGGCGTCCACCGTGGCGCTCGCGCCGATGTCGCAGCGCCCGGCATCCACGCCCGCGGCGGTGAGGGCGGCGCGCACTGCCTGTGCCCGGCGCCCGGCCAGATTCTCGAGAGCGTCGGCAGGCAGGTCGGTGTGGCTTGCGAGTGCGGCGATCAGCCGCTGGCCATAGCCCGGCTCGCGCGGCTTGAGCTGCGATAGCTCGAGCGACAGGCCACCGCGCTCGAGATAAAGCTCTTCGGCGGCGCGGCGGATGCGCGGATCGCGCGCATCGACCGGCGCGCTGCCGCCGGCGGCGGCGGCGCTGTACCCGGCGCGTTTCGCGAGCTCCTGTAGGAGCGCGGCGCGCTTGAGCGCCTGCGCATCGGTTTGCGGATCGTAGCCGCCACGGATCGAGACGCGAAGCTGAGGCCGCTCGGCAAGCGCGCGCGCAACCCCGGCAAGCTTTTCCTGCTGCGGCGGCGCCAGCGTCGCCGAGCCGGCCGTGAAGCTCACATTGCCCACGTTGCTCTCGCCCGCCTCGTCGCCGAAGACGGACGCGAGCCAGCGGAATGGCGCGCTCACCACCTTGGCGAGCGTGTTGCGCAGCGCCTTGGCGATCAAACCGCCGAGGTCGAACTGCGGGTCGCGCAGGTCGCCGCTCACCGGGATGGCGAGATTGATGCGCCCTTGCGCGTCGGTGAGGAGCGCGACCGCGAGGTCGATCGGCAGGTCGAGCGCACCGGCGCTTGCCACTTTCTCGCCGAGCTTCAACTGATCGAATCCGAGCTGGTTCGAGCCGACTAGTCGGCCCTCGCGCACGCGGTAGCGCAGGTCCGCCGTCAGCCGGCCGGACTCGATGCGATAACCGGCGAACTTCACCGCATACGGCGTGAAGTCGGTGAGCGACAGGTTGGAAAGCCGCAGCCGCAGATTGGTACGCGTTGCGGGCGCCACCGGCTCGAGCGCACCGCTCACGCGCGCCTCGCCGTACTTGCCGACGCGCCCGGTCAGCACTACCTGCGCGGCGCTATCGCGACCCGTGCCCAAGCCGGTGATCGCGCCGGCAAGGTCCTGCACCGTGGTGGCGAACGACGTTAGCAACGAGCGGTCCTCGAAGCGCAGCTCTCCTGCTCGTATGGTCAGGCGATCGACGGAGACTGCCGGCGGCTCGGCTTTCTTCGCCGCTGGTTCGCCGCCTGCAAAAGCACGCGCGAGGTTGAGCTCGCCTTGCGGGCCGATCACGACATGCACGAAGGGTCCCTGCACCACGAGCTCGCGCACGTGCGCCGCGAATGGCGCGAAATCGAGCCGCAAATTTGCACCCGCCAGGCTGTGCCAGCCGACGAGCTCGCCCTGCGGACCATCGAGACGTGCATCGCGGATCGCGGCGCTGCCCTCAAGGTACGGCTTTGCGCCGAGGCGCAGGGATCCCTGCCCGGCAAGCGTGCCGGCCCTGATGCGCACGGCAGTCTTGAGCCACGGTTGCGCAAGCGCGAGCGGCACGTCTTTCGCGCTCAGCTGCAGCTCACCCTCGAGCGGCGAAGTGGCCACGTGCCGCGAAGCGCGAGGGCGCCGCCGGAGCGCAGCCCCGCCTCTGCGTTCACCTGCGAAAGCGCAAGCCGCCCGTCGGCATAGCGATAGTGAAGCGAGCCCGTAATTTCGCCGGCCGGCAA
>DASREB010000092.1:0-2817 GCA_035652275.1 Burkholderiales bacterium | reverse complement strand
GACCGCATCGGCAACATGTTCGCGCGGCGCGACGGCACCGACCGCGACGCGCCACCCGTCGTCATGGGAAGCCACCTCGACAGCCAGCCGAGCGGCGGCAAGTTCGACGGCGCCTACGGCGTGATGGCGGGCCTCGAAGTGATGCGCGCGCTGAACGACGCCGGCGCGAAAACGCGCGCGCCGCTCGAAGTGGCTTCCTGGACCAACGAGGAAGGCTCGCGCTTCGTGCCGACCATCATGGGCTCGGGCGTCTTCACCGGCGTCTACCGGCTCGAAGACATCCTCAAGCACAAGGACGCTGATGGCGTCACGGTCGGCGAGGCGTTGAAAGCGATCGGCTACGCCGGCGACGCCAGGCCGCACAAGGTCGGCGCCTACTTCGAAGCCCATATTGAGCAGGGCCCGGTGCTGGAGGATACGAAGACCATTATCGGCGTCGTGCAGGGCGCGCTCGGCCAGCGCTGGTATGACGTCGCGATCAGCGGCCAGGACGCGCACGCCGGCCCCACGCCGATGGAGCTGCGCAAGGACGCGCTGCTCGCCGCCGCCGAGCTGACGCTGGAAGTGAACCGCATCGCCACCACGTTTCCGGACTACGCGCGCGGCACCGTCGGCCACATGGTGGTGAAGCCGAACTCGCGCAACGTCATCCCGGGCGAGGTGCGCATGACGGTCGACTTCAGAAACGCCAAGGACTCGACGCTGCTGGCGATGAAGAAGGCGCTCACCGACGCCGCCGATGCCATCGGGCGCAAGCGCCGCGTTTCCATCTCGCTCGAGGAAGCCGTCTATTTCCCGCCGTGCGAATTCGCGCCCGAGCTCGTCTCTCGCGTCCGTTCCGCGGCTGCGGAGCTCGGGCTAAGCCACCGCGACATCGTGAGCGGCGCCGGCCACGACGCGGTGTACCTCTCGCGCGTCGCGCCCACCGCGATGATCTTCGTCCCCTGCGAAGGCGGCATCAGCCACAACGAGATCGAGAACGCGCGGCCGACGGATCTCGCGGCCGGGTGCAGCGTGCTGCTGCACGCGGTCCTCGCTACAGCAAGGTCCTGAAGGCAGGCGTCACCTTGATCAGGCGGTCGTAATGAAAAAGGGCGCGCCACAGCGCGCCCTTTTTTTTGCAGCCCGGCCCTACCCCCTGAGCGACGCGCGATAGCGCTTCGTCGCGCTCTTCAGCGCACGGGTATGGCGCGCCATCTCGGCTCTCGCGCGCTTATTGAATCTCGCGAGCGTCAATTTGGCTTTCGCCAGGTTCTTCTTCGCCTTCATCCGGCGCTTCATCGCTGCGGTCCGCTTGGCCATGCGTGTTCTCCTTTTTTAGTATGCAGCGAGCGCATCGTATCAATCTTCCGCGGCAGGCGCTGGCGAGGGTGCGTGACGAATTACTGATGTCAGCCGCTCGGCGCCTCGAACCTGACCCCGAATCAGTCGGCGACGGCGCCGGAGGCTTTGACCGCGCGCGTCCACTTCAGCGCTTCGGCCTGGACGAAGCGCTGCGCTTCGTCGAGCGACTGCGGCGCCGGGATGAGGCTCATGCTTTCGATGCGCGCATTGAGCTCCGGCGCGCTCACCGCTTTGACGATCGCGGCGTTGAGGCGCTCGAGCACCGGCCGCGGTGTGCCGGCGGTGGTGAAGAAGCCGTACCAGCCGGTCGCCTCAAATCCCGGCAGCGTCTCGGTGATCGCCGGCAGCTCTGGAAGCTGCTTGATGCGCCGCGGCGCGCTGGTCGCAAGCATCTTGATCTTGCCCGTCTGCACGAACGGCGCGAGCGGCCCGTAGGCATTGAAGGTGAGATGCACCTCGCCCGACGCCAAGTCCGGCGCCGCCTGCTGTATGCCTTTGTACGGCACGTGCGACATCTGGATGTTCGCCGCCAAGGTGAAGAGCACCGCGGCGAGATGCGTCCCGCTGCCGACGCCGACCGACGCGTAGTTGAGCTTCCCGGGATTGGCGCGCGCATAGCTGATGAGGTCGGCGAGCGTATTCACCGGCAGCGCGCCGCTTACGTACATGATGTAAGGCCCCCACGCGGCCAACGACAAGGGCACGAGATCGCGCAGCGGCTCGTAGCCGAGCTTCTTGTACAGCGCGCCGTTGATCGCCACCGCCGGCGTGCCGAAGACGAGCGTGTAGCCGTCGGCCGGCGCCTTGGCCGTCGCCTCCATCGCGAGATTGCCACCGGCGCCCGGCTTCGGCTCGACGATGATCGGCTGGCCGAGCGACTCGCGCATCCTGTCGGTGACGAGCCGCGCCAGGATGTCGGCCTGCCCGCCGGAGGCGAACGTGAGCAAGAGATGCACTGGCCGCTCGGGATACGCCTGCGCCCACGCCGGTCCCGCGAGGACGACGCACAGAAAGGCAAAGGCGCGGCTCATCGCCGCAGTCCGGCCGCCCAATCGACCAGCAGGTCGGCCAGCTCCTCGATGAGCTGCGGCTGGCCGTGCATGTGGTGCGTGGCGCCTTTCAGCATGTGCGCCTTGCAGCGGCCCTCCGCCGCGCGCGTGTACTCGGCGACCTGGCTCGGAAACACCACCGGATCGGCGCCGTAGGTCACCGACAGCACCGGCACGCTGGTCTTCGCCAGGCACTTCGGCCCATCGGCGCGCGAGAGCCGCACGCTCCATTGGGAGAGCCACGACCGCAGGCTGCAGATGCGCCCGGTATGCATCACGCCGTTGTTCGCGGCGCGCGCGCTGCCGCGCGTCGTGCCCGCCTTGCGCTCGCTCGGGTCCAGCGTCAGATCGAGGAAACGGGGATCCGCCGAGGTGCGATACACCAGGAACGGCGCATCGTGCGGCGCCTCGGGATCCGGATTCG
>DASREB010000091.1:0-10285 GCA_035652275.1 Burkholderiales bacterium | reverse complement strand
CGCCATCGGCATCACCAGCTTCTCGGCCTTGTAGCGCGCCCCGGGCAGGAGCGACCCGTCCGGCTGCATCAGGTAGAGCCCGATGTCGCCTTCATCGGCGTTCGACACGTAGACGAAAGTGACCGCCATCGCCTGTCCGCTGAAGAGGAAAACAGCGGCTATGGCCGCTGCCCAGTTTTTTATTCGCCCCATGTAGCCTCCGGGGCGTAACGATACCTAGTCGGGCAGGATGTCGCCAGCGTTGGTTAGCAGCACGTTGTCCCCGACCTTGAATTCGGGCCGGTCGAGGTCCCGGTACTGGACGCTGCCGTCGGGCATGCGCACGGCGATGCGATACATCGGGCGCGGGCGCTCGTCCGTCGCCGCGGAGCCGCCGGCCGCGGCCGAGCGCTCAGCCGCCACGCGCACTGGCGTCACGCTTTCCACCACGCCGTAGCCGGGCTGCATTTGCTGGGTCGGCACGGGCGCGACGACTTTTTCGCCCTGGGCGAGGGCGCCGCTCGCTGCGAGTACGAGCACGATGCTGGCGAGGCGCATGCAGGTGGGACAGCCGCCGCGCAAGCGCGGTTCCGGAGCCGCTATGATGCCCTCCCCCGAGGAGCCTATGGACAGACCCAAGGTTTACGGCAACTACATCAACGGCGCGTGGGCCGAGGGCGCCGGCGAATACGCCAACACCAATCCGTCCGACACGCGCGACGTCATCGGCCGCTACGCGCGCGCCACGCAAAAGCAGGCGTCCGATGCGATCGGCGCCGCGCACGCCGCATTTCCAGCGTGGGCGCTCAGCACGCCGCAGCAGCGCTTCGACGCGCTCGATGCGGTGGGGAGCGAGATCCTCAGCCGCAAGGCCGAGCTCGGTGATCTGCTCGCGCGCGAGGAAGGCAAGACGCTCGCCGAAGCGACCGGCGAGGTCGTGCGCGCCGCATACATCTTCAAGTTCTTTGCCGGCGAGGCGCTTCGCATCCCGGGCGAGATGGTGCAGTCGGTGCGCCCGGGAGTTGGCGTCGAGATGACGCGCGAGCCGCTCGGCGTCGTGGCGATCATCACGCCATGGAACTTCCCGATCGCCATCCCCGCCTGGAAGATCGCGCCGGCACTGTGCTACGGCAATACCGTGGTCTTCAAGCCAGCCGAGCTCGTTCCCGGCAGCGCTTGGGCGCTCGCCGAGATCGTCAGCCGCTGCGGCCTGCCGGCCGGCGTTTTCAACCTCGTGATGGGCAAGAGCTCGGAGATCGGCGAGCCGCTCCTTACCGATCCGCGTATCGCCGCGATCACTTTTACGGGATCGCAGGCCGTCGGGCGCAAGGTCGCGCAGGCGGCGCTCACCGGCATGAAGAAATTCCAGCTCGAGATGGGCGGCAAGAATCCGCTGGTCGTGCTCGACGACGCCAACCTCGAGGTGGCGGTGAACTGCGCGGTGCAGGGCGGCTTCTTCTCTACCGGCCAGCGTTGCACCGCTTCCTCCAAAGTGATCGCCACCGCGGGCATCCATGATCGCTTCGTGCAGGCGGTGGTCGAGAAAATGAAAGCGCTGAGGGTCGACGACGCGCGCAAGCAAGGCACGGACATCGGCCCGGTGGTCGACGACCGGCAACTGGCGCAGAACCTTGACTATCTGAACATCGGACTAAAGGAAGGCGGCCGCCTGGCCTATGGCGGCAACCGCGTGGAAAAGAATCCGGAGGGCCAGCCGGGCTATTACATGATGCCCGCGCTCTTCACCGAGACCACGCCCGGCATGCGCATCAACCGCGAGGAGATCTTCGGCCCCGTAGTGAGCGTGCTGCGCGCCAAGAACTACGAAGAAGCGCTCGCCTGGGCGAACGACACTGACATGGGGCTTTCGTCAGGCATCTGCACCACCTCGCTCAAGTATGCGTCGCACTACAAGCGTCACGCGCAGGCCGGCATGGTGATGGTGAATCTGCCGACCGCGGGTGTCGATTACCACGTGCCTTTCGGCGGCCGCAAAGGCTCGAGCTACGGTCCGCGCGAGCAGGGGCGCTACGCCGCGGAGTTCTACACCACCGTCAAGACCGCCTACACACTTCCGTAATCAGGGCGAGAGCGGCTCGTTCAGGTTGCGCACGCGAATCAGCTTGCCGTCGACGACGTCGTACTCACCGAACATGATGACGTCACGGAAGTCGACCCGCAGGAGCCCGACGAGATAGCGCAGTTGCGCGAGATCGCCGCGCGAGCCGAGCGCCGCGCAGCGCAATAGCCGAGTTTCGGGCGCGAGGCCCGCACGATCGACCGCGCCGGCGAGGAGCTCGCGTGCGGCGTCGACATCGGCCGCGGCGAAATGCACGCAGATCCAGCGCTCGACATCCGGCGGCAGCGCGGCCATGGCGTTTATTATCCGCGCTCTTGGATCCCCGCCATCCGCACGCGCTCCGCGGCATCGCGCTCATGGTCGCCGCGGTGAGCACGTTCACCTGCCTCGATACGACGTCGAAATATCTCGCGCAGCACTACCCGGTGCCGGCGATCGTCTGGGCGCGTTACGTCGTGCACATGGTGCTGATGGCGCTGGTTCTCGGTCCGCGCCTGGGCACCGGTCTCCTGCATACGGCGAATCTGCGCCTGCAGCTCATTCGCGGCGTGGTGCTCGCCGCCTCGAGCCTGGTGTTCTTGAGCGCGCTGCGCCTGATGCCGCTCGCCGAAGCGGCGGCAATCGCCTTCATGACGCCGATCATCATCGCGGTGCTCGCCGCTCCGGTGCTCGGCGAGCGCGTCGAGCGGCACACCTGGCTCGCGCTCGCCGGCGGCTTCATCGGCGTGCTGCTGATCGTGCGCCCCGGCGGCGGACTGTTCACGCCGGTGGCGCTCCTGCCGCTCGCGAGCGCCTGCATGATGGCGCTCTACCAGATGATGACGAGCAAGCTCGCGGGCCGCGACGCCGCGCTCACCACGCTCTTCTATCCCGCGGTGATCGGCACGCTGCTCGTGCCGCTCGTCTTTCCCGGCGAGCTGATGCTGCCGACCCAGCCGCTGCACGCCGCGCTGTTCGTGCTGATCGGCGTGCTCGGCGGCTTTGGCCACTTTCTCCTGATCCGGGCGCACGATTACGCGCCGAGCTCGGTGCTCTCGCCGTTCATGTACGCGCAGCTCCTCACCGCGTTGTTCCTGGGCTGGCTCGTGTTCCGCCAGCTGCCCGACGCCATCGCGGTCGTCGGCATGGCGGCGATCGCCGCGAGCGGGCTCGTCCTGATCCTCGGCCACCGCCGCATGCAATGATCGGCTAGACTTCGCGCCGAGGAGGAATGTCCATGCGTCTACTCGCAGTCGCCTTGTCTGCGTGCGCGCTCGTCGCGCACGCACAGCAGAAAGAAATCAAGATCGGCTTTGTCTACGACGTCTCGGGTCCGTTCGCCGGCGGCGGCTCCGAGGCGGCCCAGATCGGCACCAAGGCGGCAATCGATTACATCAACGAGCATGGCGGTGTGAATGGCTACAAGGTCAACGCCGTCTTCGCCGACGCGCAATCGAAGGTCGATGTCGCGATCAACGAGATGACGCGGCTCATCGACCAGGAGAAGGTCGACATCGTCGCCGGCGTCTACTCGAGCGCGCAATGCGTGCCGATGGCGCAGCAGGCGGATGCGCGCAAGAAATTCCTCTGGCTGAACGTCTGCGTCGCGAGCTCGGTGCTGAAGGACAAGAAGTTCCAGTACGTCTTCCGGCCGACGGTGCACAGCGATCAGTACGGGCAGGCCACCTGTGAATACGTCCACAACTACTCGCAATCGAAGTTCGGCATTGCGCCGAAGAACATGCGCATCGCCATCATCCACGAAGACGGTCCGTACGGCGCCGGCGTCGCTGCGGCGAACGACATCGAATGCAAGAAGATGGGCATGAACGTCGTCATGAAGGAAGGCTACGCGGCGTCCGCGCCCGACCTTTCGAGCCTGGTGACGAAGCTCAAGCGCGCCCGCCCCGACGTCATCCTGCATACCGGCTACAACCCGGACATCACGCTCTTCCTGCGGCAGGCGAAGGAGCAGGGCCTGAAGTTCAAGGCGCTGATCGGCCACGGCGCCGGCCATAGCCAGATTGACAAGCTGCGCCAGACCTTCGGCGACGACGTCAACTACTTCCATTCGGCCGACCCCGCGGCGGCGCAGCTCATCGATCCGAAGACGCTGAAGCCGGGAGTTTCCGAGCTGATCAAGGAGCTGCAGACGCGCTACGAGAAGGTGAAAGGCGCGGGCGAAATGCCGCCGCACGCAGCGATGGGCTTCAACAACACCTACATCCTGCTCCACGAGGTGCTGCCGGTGGCGATCAAGAAATACGGTGGCGTCGACCCGGAGGCGCTGCGCAAGGCGGCGCTCGAGGTCGATATCCCGGTCGGCGGGACGATGCAAGGCTACGGCGTCAAGTTCCTGCCGCCGGGTAATCCGATGGCCGGCCAGAACGAGCGCTCGTTCGTCGTCGTCATGCAATACGTCAACGGGCGGGCACGCATCGCCTGGCCGAAGGCCGTGCAGACCACCGACCCGGTGCTGCCGTTCCCGAAAGGGCACACTTTTGCCCCGTAAATAGGTGCTGCTTGTCGAAGGGCTGACCAAGAGCTTCGACGGCTTCCTCGCCGTCAAGAATGTTTCTTTCGAGGTGGCCGAGGGCGAGATCCTCGGCCTGATCGGCCCGAACGGTTCGGGCAAGAGCACCACCTTCAATCTGATCGCCGGCGCGCTCAAGCCGAGCGCCGGCTCGGTGCGCTTCCGCAACGCGGAGATCGGCGGGCTGCCGGCGTATCGCGTGGCGCACGCCGGCATCGGCCGCACGCATCAGATCCCGAAACCGTTTCGCAAGCTGAGCGTGCTTGAGAACGTCGCGCTCGCCGCCTTCTACGGCGCGAGCGAGCGCATCTCCCGCAGCGAGGCCTACCGGCGCGCGGAGGAGACGCTGGCGCTGGTCGGCCTGCGCGGCGCGCGCGTCGAAAACCTCGGCGCCGCGGGCCTGAAGAAGCTGGAGCTCGCGCGGGCGCTTGCCACGCAGCCGAAGCTGCTCCTCGCCGACGAGTCGCTCGGCGGCCTCGATCACGCCGAAATGGAGCAGGCCGCCTCGATGCTCGCGAACATCCGCAGCCAGCGCGGCCTGACCATCGTGTGGGTCGAGCACATCATGGGCGTGCTGATGCGCGTGGTCGACCGCTGCGTCGTGCTCGACCACGGCGAAGTGATCGCGCGCGGCAAGCCAGCCGAAGTGGCGCGCGATCCGAAGGTCATCGAGGTCTACCTCGGCACCGACGCGCCCGAAGTGCAGGCCGCCGTTCATGCTCGCCGTCCGTAACGTCACCGCCGGCTACGGCGACTTCAACGCGCTCTTCGATGTGAGCCTCGAGGTGCGGGCGGGCGAGGCGGTCGCGGTCATTGGCCCGAACGGCGCCGGCAAGACGACGCTCCTGCGGGTCATCTCGAAAATCATCGAGCCGCAGCGCGGCGAGCTGACCTTCGACGGCACATCGCTAGCGCCGCTGCGCCCGCATGTCGTGGTGTCGCGCGGCATCGCCCACGTGCCGGAGAACCGGCGGCTCTTCCCGCGCTTGACCGCGGAGGAAAACCTGCGCATGGGCGCCTACACGTCGCGGCACCAATACGCCGCGCGGCTCGAGGAGGTGTACGCGCTTTTCCCGCGACTCAAGGAGCGTCGCGCCCAGGTCGCCGGCACGCTCTCGGGCGGCGAGCAGCAGATGTGCGCCATCGCGCGCGCGCTCATGTCCCGCCCGAAGCTCCTGCTGCTGGATGAACCGTCCGCGGGCCTTGCGCCCGTCGTGGTGCAGTCGATCTTCGAGCTGGTGCGGCGCATCTGCGCCGAGGGTTACACCGTGCTCATCGTCGAGCAGAACATCCGCCAGGTGCTGAAGGTGGTGGAGCGCGCCTACCTGCTCGAGGCGGGCCGCATCGTGCGCAGCGGCAGCGCCGCGCAGTTGCTCGCGGCGCCGGAAATACAAAAGGCTTACCTCGGCCTGTGAGCGACATCTTCGACATCTATCTGCTGGAAGCGGTGCTCAACGGCCTGCTGCTCGGCGGCCTGTTCGCGTTGCTGTCGCTCGGACTGAATCTGGTTTTCGGCGTGATCGACGTCGTCTGGATCTGCTATGCCGAGCTCATCATGTGCGGCATGTACGGCGTCTATTACCTGCACGTGCAGTACCACTGGCCGCTGCTGCTGGCGATGGCGGCCTCTGTGGGCATCGTTGCCTTCCTCGGCTGGCTGCTGCACCAGGTGGTGATCCGGCCGGTGCTCAATGCGGAGCCGATCAACCAGCTGCTGGTCACCGGCGGCGTGCTGTTCTTTCTCCAGGCCGCGGCGACGCTCGTCTTCGGTATCGAGTTCAGGAATCTCGGCGTGACGCTGCCCTCCGTGCGCCTGGGCGAGATGTCGTTCTCGGCCGCGCGGCTGGTCGCCTTCGGCGCCGCGCTGGGCGGCGTGATCGCGCTCTATCTCTTTCTCACCCGGACTTACCTCGGGACGGCAATCCGCGCCATCAGCCAAGACCGCGCCATCATGCCGCTGATGGGCGTCGATCCGGCGCGCATTTTCGCGCTCACCTCGGCGCTCGGCGGCGCGCTTGCCGGGCTCGGCGCGTGCCTCCTCGTCCTGCAGTACGACGTTCACCCGGCGATCGGCCTCTCGTTCGGGCCGATCACCTTTCTGATCTGCGTGCTCGGCGGGCTCGGCAACATGGTCGGCGGCTTCATCGCCGCCTTCGTCTTCGCGCAATTCATTGCGGTGGGCGGCTTTTTCTTCGCGGTGGAGTGGGGCTACGTCATCGCGTTCGTATTCTTCATCGCCGTGATGTTCTGGCGGCCCCGCGGGATCCTCGGGAAATGAACTACCCGCTGCACCTCGCCATCCTGGTGCTGCTCTGGGGCTACATCTACACCAGCTGGTCGGTGATGGGCCGCCTCGGTCTCGTGAGCTTCGGCCACGGCGCGTTCATGGGCATCGGCGCCTACACGGTGGTGATGCTGTGGAACTACTACGGCATCTCGCCGTGGCTCGGCGCGCTGGCCGCGCTCGCCTTCAGCGCCGTGGTGGCGCTCGTCATCGGCTATCCGTGCTTTCGCTTCCGCATCGTCGGGCACTACTTCGCGCTCGTCACGCTCGCGCTCTCCGAGGTGGCGCGGCTGGTCATCACCGCGTGGCGCGACACGACGGGCGGCTCGCTCGGCGCCACGCCGCTCGGCGCGCTGCACGAGGGCGCGAGCATCTCGCTTGCGGCCATGCAGTTCTCCGACAAGCGCATCTGGCTCGCAATCGTCGCCGCGTGCTGGGCGCTCGGCCTGTGGGTCTGGCATCGCGTCGACCGCAGCATGGCGCGCCTCGCGCTGCAGGCGATCAGCGAAGAGGAAGAGGCGGCCGCCTCGATCGGCATCCACGTGACGCGCGCCAAGCTGCGCATCACGCTCATCTCGGCCCTGATGACCTGCCTTGGGGGCGTGCTCTACGCGCAGTACCAGCTCTACGTCAATCCGGACGCCGTGTCCGGGATCGCCATCAGCCTGCAGATGGTGTTCGGCGTGATCGCCGGCGGCATGTTCGTGATGCTCGGGCCCACGGTGGGCGCTGGCTTCACGCTCTTATTGGCCGAAGGACTGCGCCTTGCGTTCGGCAACCGCTATCCGGCGCTCGACACCACCATCTACGGCGTGATGCTCGTCCTTTTCATCATCTACATGCCGAAGGGCATCCTCGGCGCTGCGCTCGAGCTCTGGCGCCGCAGGCCGATCGGGCAAACATTTCGTACCTAGTCCGAAATTATTTTGTGTCCGGCTTTTCGATATCGAGCCGGTCAAGCTCTTTCGGCTGCTTGCGGATGCTCGGCACGCTGGCGCCGCTCGCCGGGCTCTGCTCGTCTTTGAGGCAGTCCTCGCGCAGCTTTCCTTCGAGCTGCTCGCAGCGCTGCTGACGCTCGGCCGAGCTTGGCGCGGTGCCGCCGGTGCTCGGCTGGCCGCCGCTCTCGCCCGGGCGGATCGAGCCGCCTTTGATGGCACCGTCCGAGGGCCTGCTGCCGTCCTGACTCATGCCCGGTGGCGTGTTGCCGCGTGCCGGGTCACCCGTGGTCTGCGCGAAAGCAGGCACAGTGGAAAGGAAAAGCGCGATGATCAAGGCTTGGCTGCGCATGGTGAGCTCCATCGTGGAGAGACACCCGGTGCGCCGGCCGGTTCCGGGGGAGGTTCCGATGAGACGACTGTCCGGCGCGGCGCTCATGCTGTGCGTGGTCCTGTCGGCGCGCGCCGATCCGCCGACGAGCGTCATGAGCATCATGCGGGAAGGGGAGCTCAAGTTCAGGCCGAGCAAGGTGGTGCCGGGCGCCGCCAACACCGTGATCTGGGGCGACCCGGCGACGGCGGGCGAAACCTATATCGTGCGCAACCGCTTCTCACCGCACACGTTCAGCCCGCCGCATTTCCATCCCGAGACGCGCTACGTCACGGTGATCAAAGGCACCTGGTGGGTGGGCTCCGGCCCGAAGTTCGACAAAGATGCCACCACGCCGGTACCGGCCGGCAGCACCGTCGTGCATCACGCGAACCAGATCCACTGGGACGGCGCCAAGGACGAGGAAGTGATCGTGCAGATCATGGGCATCGGCCCGAGCGCGACCATTCGTGTGGACGAAGCCGGCCGGCCAAGAGAGTGACGGAGAACGCATGACCAAGCCCGCTTTTGCTTTGCTGTTCGTCGCCTGCAGCGCAGGCGCGCAGGTTCCGGCGATTCCTTTCGACTCGATGCCCGAGCCGCTGCAGCTGCCGGCCGATATCTACTTCGGCGAAGTGACCGGCGTCGCGGTGAACTCGAAAGGCCACGTCTTCGTGCTCTCGCGCGGCAATACCAGCGGCCCGGCGTACGCCGCCGCGGCGACGCAGCTCCTCGAATTCGGGCCCGACGGCAAATACGTTCGCGAGATCGGCAAGAACCTCTACGCCTGGTCGTTCGGCCACACCGTGCGCATCGATCCGCAGGACAACATCTGGGTCACCGACAAGGGCTCGGACATGGTGGTGAAGTTCAACCCCGCGGGCCGCGTGACGATGGTGTTCGGGCGCAAGCAAGAGGCATCGGACCGCGAAACGGGACCGCTCGAGCGCCACAAGCCGCCGCTGCCGCCCGAGCCCGGGCGCTTCCGCCAGGTGACGGACGTGGCGTTCGATGCGGCGGGCAACACGTACATCAGCGACGGCTATATCAATTCGCGCGTCGCCAAGGTGGACAGGGACGGGCGCTGGCTCAAATCCTGGGGCGATCCGGGGAATAAGCCCGGCCAGTTCAACACGCCGCACAGCATCGCCGCCGACGCCAAGGGCAACATCTATGTCGCCGATCGCGGCAACCGCCGCATTCAGGTGTTCGACGGCGAGGGCACTTTCATGCGCGAAATCCGCATCGACGTGCCGTTCGACAAGAGCGCACAGCCGGCGATCGGCGCCGTGCCCGATCTCGTCAAGCTCGAAGCCGCGGGCGCGCCGCTTACCATGGCGCCGGGCGCGCCGTGGACGGTATGCATCACGCCCGGACCGAACCAGGTGCTCTACGCCTCCGACGCTTATCCTGGTCGCGTGTACAAGCTTTCGCTGGAGGGCAAAGTTCTCGGCGTGCTCGGCGAATCCGGGAAGCAGCTGAAGCAGTTCGGCTGGATCCACGAGATCGCCTGTCCGTCGGAGAACACGCTTTACGTCGCCGAGCTGCTCAACTGGCGCGTGCAGAAGCTGAATCTCCATCCACGATAGGAGGCCGTCATGCGGCTCGTCGCTCTGCTCCTTTTTCTCGTCGGCACCGCCTCGGCGCAAGACGCGCCGCGCTCGGTGGGCAAGGATTTGCTGGTGAAGCAGCTCGGCGATCTCGCCGGCCAGGAGGCGGTGGTGCGCGCCAACCTCTATCCGCCCGGCACGTCGAATCCGCCGCATCGCCACGACGCCCACGTGTTTCTGCACGTGCTCGAAGGCCAGCTCGTCGTGCAACTGAAAGGCGGCCAACCGGTGACGCTCAACCCCGGCGACACTTACTATGAGGCGCCCGACGATATACATATGGTGTCGCGCAATCCGAGCGACAAGGTCCCCGCCAGGGCGCTCATCTTCATGGTGAAGAAAATCGGCGCGCCCGCCACCACGCTGCTCAAGGACTAGAGCTGGTCCCGCAGAAACGTCGCGATGCGATCGGGCTTGGTGCCCGGCGGGAAGAAGGCGACGTACTTGCCGTCGCGGTCAAGCAGGAACGTAAAGGCGGCGTGGTCGATGGCGTAGCCGCCTTTGCCGTCCGGCAC
>DASREB010000090.1:0-11866 GCA_035652275.1 Burkholderiales bacterium | reverse complement strand
CAGGGATTCGATCGGCCGCCAGACGGGACAACAGCGCCAACCGCCTCGCAAGTGAGCAATGGGCACGACGTTCCTCATGGCATTCGCCCTGATGCTCGTGCTCGAAGGGGTGCTGCCGTTCGTCGCGCCGACGCTCTGGCGGGACACCTTCCGCCGCATCACGCAGATGACCGACGGGCAGATCCGTTTCGTCGGCCTTTCCTCGATCATCGTCGGCCTGCTACTGCTCGTCTGGGCCCGTAGCTAGGCCGATGCGCTGGCTCCTGCCCGAGTACGTCGAGGACATCCTGCCCGCGGAGGCGATGCGCATGGAGAAGCTGCGCCGGCGCATCCTCGATCTGTTCTTCAAGCACCACTATGAGCTCGTCATGCCGCCGCTGCTGGAATACATGGACTCGCTCCTCACCGGCACGGGCCATGATCTCGAGCTACGCACCTTCAAGGTGGTCGACCAGTTCTCGGGACGCATGATGGGCGTGCGTGCCGACATTACGCCGCAGGTGGCGCGCATCGATGCGCACCTGCTCAATCGCAAGGGCGTGACCCGCCTTTGCTACTGCGGCAGCGTGCTTCATACGCGCCCGGCGGCGCCGGGCGCGACGCGCGAGCCGATCCAGCTCGGCGCCGAGATTTACGGCGCTGCCGGCATGGCCGCGGACATCGAGATCCAGCGCCTGCTGTGCGATGCGCTGCGCCTTGCCCGGCTACAGGACCTGCGGCTCGACATCGGGCACGTGGCGGTGTTCCGTTCGCTCGCCCAGGCCGCGAAAGTGGATGCCGAGCTCGAAGTTCAGCTCTTCGCGGCGCTGCAGAAGAAGGACCTGCCGGAGCTTCACCGCCTTTCCGCCAAGCTCGATGCCGGCACGCGCGAGGCGCTCGAGCTCCTGCCGGAGCTCTACGGCGGCCCGGAGGTGCTCGACACCGCCGCGAAGCGGCTGCCCAAGCTGCCAGCGCTCAGCGCGGCGCTGAAAACGCTGCGCGCGCTCGCCAAGGCCTGCCCGGTGCCGATCAGCTTCGATCTCGCCGAACTGCGCGGCTATCACTACCACTCGGGCGTGGTGTTCGACGCCTACTGCTCGGGCGTTACCGGTCCGGTGGCGCGCGGCGGGCGCTACGACGAAGTCGGCAAGGCGTTCGGCCGCGCGCGCCCGGCGACCGGGTTTTCCATCGATTTAAGAAGTGTGGCGGGCGTGGTGAAATGAGCGCCATGGGTCTCGTTTTTTTTGAACTTTTCGATTCTGAAAAGCAAAACCCCCCGGCGCTTCGCGCCGCCCCCCTTATCAGGGGGGCAGGAGACAAATGAGCGGCGCGCGCAACGTCGTCGTCATCGGCACGCAATGGGGCGACGAAGGCAAGGGCAAGATCGTCGACTGGCTTACCGATCGCGCCCAAGGCGTGGTGCGCTTCCAGGGCGGGCACAACGCCGGGCACACACTGGTGGTCGGCGGCAAGAAGACCGTGCTGCATCTCATTCCGTCCGGAATCATGCGCGAGAGCGTCGATTGCTTCATCGGCAACGGCGTAGTGGTCTCGCCGCAGGCGCTGGTGGCCGAGATGGACGAGCTCGAGGCGGGCGGCGTGCGCGGCGTGGTGGCGCGCCTCTCGGTCTCGGAGGCCTGTCCGCTGATCCTGCCTTATCACGCGGCGCTCGATGCGGCGCGCGAGGCGGCGAAGGCCGAGAAGAAGATCGGCACCACCGGCCGCGGCATCGGTCCGGCGTACGAGGACAAGGTGGCGCGCCGCGCGATCCGCCTGCAGGACCTGTTTGACCCGCAACGCTTCGGCGAGAAGCTGCGCGAGCTGCTCGAGTTCCACAACTTCGTGCTGCAAAGCTATTACAAGCAGCCGCGCGTCGACTATCAGAAGACGCTCGACGAGACGCTCGCGCTCGCGCCGCGCCTTGCGCCGCTGATCGCCGATGTGCCGCGCGCGCTCTATCACGCGAATCGCGCCGGGAAAAACCTGCTGTTCGAAGGCGCGCAGGGCTCATTGCTCGATATCGACCACGGCACCTATCCGTTCGTCACCTCGTCGAACTGCCTCGCCGGCGCCGCTTCCGCCGGCGCCGGTTTGGGGCCGATGCACCTGCACTACGTGCTCGGCATCACCAAGGCGTACACCACGCGGGTCGGCGGCGGTCCGTTCCCGACAGAGCTCTCCGACGACATGGGCGAGCGGCTGCGCCAGCGCGGCCAGGAGTTCGGCGCCACCACCGGTCGCCCGCGCCGCACCGGCTGGTTCGACGCCGCGGCGCTCAAGCGCTCGATCCAGCTGAACGGCTGCTCGGGCCTTTGCATTACCAAGCTCGACGTGCTGGACGGCGTCGAGGTGGTGAAGATCTGCGTCGGCTACGAGCTCGAGGGCGAGTTCTCCGAGATCCTGCCGGTCGGCGCCGAGGAGCTCGAACGCTGCCATCCGGTGTACGAGGACCTGCCTGGCTGGATGGAAAGCACCGTCGGCATCAAGTCGCACGAGCGCCTGCCGAAGAACGCTCAGGCCTATCTCGAGCGCATCGAGCGGCTCGCCGGCGTGCCGATCGATCTCATCTCCACCGGTCCCGATCGCGAGGAAACCATCGTGCGTCGCCATCCGTTCGACCCGGAGGCAGGCAAGGATGTGTGACCGCGATACCGAACCTAGCCCAATGACTGCCTACGGCCAAAGAGCGGTCATTCGATCACTTCGTCCGCACGCAGCAGTAACTTCTGCGGAAAATCAATGACGATCGCTTGCGGTTGACCGCCAGATCGATTTGGGTCGGCTCCTTGATCGGAAGAACGCCCGCCTTTGCGCCCTTTAGATCTTGTCGACGTATCTCGCCGCCGTGCGGTTGCTTTCATCGATAGAAAAGCCGTAGCTGATGAGGCCTCCCGCTTCTACGTTCTCGGCCGGTGCATCCCGGGTTTAGGCTGCCTGCCTTAGAACATCAATATTCTTCCCGAAGCGGTTTCTGAAACCTGCAGCACTTCGCCAACCTTACTTCTGAGGACTCTGGATCAGTAAGGACGAACCCCGAGCCCATCTGTAGCGAGACTATGGGCACGATGCCGACCATGCCGTGCATGGTGCTTTTTGCTCGTCCCTTCACCTCAAGGTAGTACGTCTTGTCCTGGCCGAGGTTCACCGCTATCGCGCCGGGATCCTGCGATCCCGCCCAAGTGGACGTAATCCTGCGCATGCCGGGTTGCGCATACACCCAAGTAAAGCCGCCTTGGCTGAGCGAAGTTATTTCCTGACCATCAACGTAGATCTTCGCCGCAAACCCCGTCGGTTCCGCATACTCCCTGAACACGTACAAAAGCGCATGACCTGGCTTTACGGCTGACGCTTTGGCTTCTGGATACGCAGGACCTTCCGGAGGTGTTGCGCACCCTGCGAAGGCGGCGAGAGACGCGATGATTAGCAGCTTCCCGAGGTCCAGGGCCATGCGGCAATCCTTCTATGTCTTTACCTAGCTTTCCTACGTCCGGATGCGTAGGAGTCTATCGTCTAGCCCAATCGGGCCGCAATAACAGCACTATGAGAGGCCGGTGACGGTTGCATGCGTTCTCCCTACCCACGCGGGACGAATAAGATCTTTGCCCGGCGTGTAGTTCACGCAGCACTCCGCAAACGCCCCTTGTGCGCTCGCCGAATCGGCGAGGTACGGCTTTACGCCGAGTTGGGCGGCTGGCGAAAGGTCCGTTTCATGGCCGGAAGCCGACGCCGGACATGAGAGCGAGCGATTTGGCCCGCCGGAAATCGGGGTCGCGCCAGCCCTGCTTTTCAGTTAGACTGCACGGTCTAGTCTAGTCTCGGGGATTCCAAAAGTGCCCGCAGAGAACCGCGGCCGCGTGCTGCGCGCCGCAGCCGAATCTTTCATGCGCCACGGCTACCAGGCGAGCGTCGATGAGATCGCGCGGCGCGCGGGCGTCGCGAAGCAGACCGTCTACCACCATTTCGCCAGCAAGGACGCGCTCTTCAAGGCGGTGGCGCACGAGCTCACGCGCGGCGTGCTGGTCGAGCTCGAAAGCGGCGACGGTGATGTGCGCGCGGGGCTCAACCGCTTCGCGCTCGCCTACCGCTCGCGCGCGCTCGGCGCGCAGGGACTCGCCACGTTCCGCACCGTGCTGCCCGAGGTGCCGCGCTTCCGCGCGCTCGCCCGCGCCATGTACGACGCGGGTGCGGGGCAGATGGTGCGAGAGATCGCAGCCTATCTCGAGCGCGCGATGCGCGCCGGCGACTTGCGGCGCGACGACCCGCAGTTCGCCGCCGAGCTCCTCCTCGGCATGCTGGCCGGCCACGATCGCGTAAAGCGCCTCTTCGGCGTGGAGCGCGCCAATGGCGCGGATGAGGCGCGCAGCCGCCAGATCGTCGACTGTTTTCTGCGGGCCTATCAGCCATGACGCGCCTACTGCTTTGCCTCTTGACCGTGGTCCTCGTCGCCTGCAGCGAGGGCGACGCCAAGCAGAAAAAGGAAGAGAACGCCAAGGCCGCACCGCCCGCGCTGCCCGTGTCGGTGGTCGAAGTCGCGCCGCGCGAGGTGCCGGTGGTGTTCGACGCCGTCGGCCGCACCGAAGGCTCGCGCGAAGTGCAGGTGCGCGCGCGGGTCGCCGGGATTCTCGAGCGGCAGCTCTATACCGAAGGTGATTCAGTGAAAGCCGGCGCCACGCTCTTCCAGATCGAGCGCGCGCCGTTCGAGATCGAGCTCGCGCAGGCGCGTGGCGCGGCTGCGCAGGAGCTCGCGAAGGAGGAGCTCGCGCGCCAGGACTACGAGCGCCTCAAGGGCCTCGCCGACCGGCGCGCCATCAGCCAGAAGGAAGCCGACCAGGCGTCCTCTGCCTACGAGCAGGAGCGCGCCGCGGTGCAGGTCGCGCGCGCCCGCGTGCGGCAGGCGGAGCTCAACCTGTCCTATACGACCGTCACGGCGCCGATTGGCGGCATTACCGGCCGCGCGCAGCAGTCGATCGGCAGCCTGGTCTCACCGAATAACGACACGGCAATCCTGACCACGCTTACCCGCGGCGATCCGCTGTGGGTGCGCTTTTCACTCGCCGAGCCCGAGTACGCACGCGTGCGCTCAGGCGAGGGCAAGGACGCGCAGGTTGCGCTCGAGCTCGCGGACGGCAGCGCCTACAAGGAGCCGGCGAAGCTCAACTTCTCGGGCTCGACCGTCGATGCGAACACCGGGACAGTGCAGATGCGCGCCGAAGTGCCGAACCCGCGGCTCGAGCTCCTGCCCGGGCAGTTCGTGCGGGTGCACATCACCGCAGGCACGCAGCAGGCGATCGTCGTGCCCCAGGTCGCGGTGCTGCAGAACGAAGGCGGGCGCTTCGTCTGGGTCGTGGGCCCCGACGGCAAGGCGGCGCAGCGCGCGATCAAGGCCGGCGGCTGGATCGGCAAGGACTGGGTGGTGCTCGACGGTCTCAAGCCGGGCGACAGCGTGATCATCGATAACGTGGCACGCCTGCGGCCCGGCGCCGCGGTGGCGCCGAAGAAGCCCGCGTAGTGTCCAAGTTCTTCATCCACCGGCCGGTCTTTGCCGGCGTCATCGCGATCATCATCGTCATCGCGGGACTGGTGTCCGCGAAGCTGCTGGCGGTGTCTCAATACCCGGAGATCGCGCCGCCGACCGTGCTGATCACGACGAGCTATCCCGGCGCGAGCGCCGAGACGCTCTCGCGCACGGTCGCCGCGCCGATCGAGGAGCAGCTCTCCGGCGTTGAGCGGCTCTCTTACTTCAGCTCGTCCTCGTCCTCCAACGGCTCGCTGCAGATCACGGCGACCTTCGAGCCCGGCACCAACGTCGACCAGGCGGTGTTCAACGTCAATAACCGCGTGCAGATCGCGCTGCCGCGGCTGCCCGACGAAGTGCGCCGCAACGGCGTCATCGTGCAGAAGCGCTCGTTCGACATCCTGCTCGTCGTGTCGCTCGTCTCGCCGAATAACCAGCGCGACACGCTGTATCTCTCGAACTTCGCTTCGATCAACATCGTCGATGAGCTCAAGCGCCTGCCGGGCATCGCGGATGTCACCGTGTTCGGCGCGCGCGACTATTCGATGCGCGTCTGGATCAACCCGGAAAAGATGGCGCGCCTCGGCGTCACGCCGAGCGATGTCGCGGCGGCGCTGCGCGCGCAGAACGCCCAGTACGCCGCCGGCCGCATCGGCACGGAGCCCGCGCCGCCGGGGCAGGCGATCGTCTACACCGTGACCGCCACCGGGCGCCTGGTCGATCCGGAAGAGTTCGGGGAGATCGTCATCCGCGCGAACGGTGCGAACGGCGTGCTGCGGCTGAAGGACATCGCGCGCATCGAGCTCGGCGCGCTGAACTACGATACCTCGAACACGCTCGATGGTGCGCAGACCATCGGCATGGCGACGTATCTGCAGCCCGGCGCCAACGCGCTGGAAGTGGCGCAGCTGGTGCGCGATCGGATGCAGGAGTTGAAGCCAACGTTCCCCGAAGGCGTGGACTACACGATCCCGTTCGACACCACGCGCTTCGTCGATGCGTCCATCCACGAGGTCAATACGACCATCTACGAGGCGGCGGTGCTGGTGCTCGCGGTGGTCTTCCTCTTCCTGCAGACCTGGCGCGCGACCATCATCCCGATGATCGCCGTGCCGGTGTCGCTGATCGGCGCCTTTGCCGGCCTGTGGGCCGTCGGCTTCTCCATGAACACGCTCACGCTTTTCGCGCTGGTGCTCGCGATCGGCATCGTCGTCGACGATGCCATCGTGGTGCTCGAGAACGTCGAGCGCCTGATGCGCGAGCAGAACATGGGCGCGTTCGACGCGGCGCTCGAGGCGATGCGCGAGGTGCAGGGCGCGGTGGTGGCGATTGTCCTCGTCCTTTGCGCCGTGTTCATCCCGGTAGCGTTTCTCGGCGGCATCGCCGGCCAGCTCTATCGCCAGTTCGCGGTGACGCTGACCTTTGCGGTGGTGATCTCCGGCTTCATGGCGCTGACGCTCACGCCCGCGCTCTGCGCGCTCCTCATGAAGAAGGGCGACCATCACTCACGGCTCTTCGCGCCGTTCAACAACGGCTTCGCGTGGGTCACGCGCCGCTTCCTCGACGTCGTGCAGCTCCTCTTGCGCCACGCCGGCATCGCGCTCGCAGCTTTTATCGCGATCGTGGCGATTTGCGTCGGGCTCTTCTACATGGTGCCGGGAAGCTTCGTGCCCTCGGAAGACCAGGGCTACATCTTCGCCGGACTGCAGCTCCCCGACGGCGCGACCATGGAGCGCACGCGCACCATGTCCGAGCAGGTGTCGAAGATCGCGCAGGCCGAGCCTGGCGTAAAGGACGTGATGGCGATCAACGGCTTCGACCTCCTGGGTGGCGGTACGAAGACCAATGCGGCCACCATGTTCGTGCCGCTCAAGCACTGGGACGAGCGCGGCAGGACCTGGCCCGCGTCGCGCGTCGCCGCCGACATCGCGCAGAAGGGCGCGAGCCTGCGCGACGGCATCGTCATCGCGTTCAACCCGGCGGCGATCCGCGGCCTCGGCACGGCGGGCGGCTTCGAGTTCTACCTGCAGGCGCGCACCAATCCCGATCCGCAGCGACTCTTCGAGGTGACGCAGAGCTTCCTCGGTGCGCTGCGCGAGAACCCGCGGCTCACGGGCATCAACTCGTTCTTCCGGCCGACCGTGCCGCAGCTCAAAGTCGAAGTCGATCGCGAGAAAGCGATGACGCTCGGCGTGCCGGTGCAGGACGTGTTCGACGCGCTCTCGAGCACCATGGCGGCGCTCTACGTGAACGACTTCAACAAGTTCGGACGCACCTTCCGCGTGCAGGTGCAGGCCGATGCGCCGTACCGCTCGCAGCCCGAGGATCTCGGCGCCGTGTACGTGCGCTCGACCATGACACGCGAGATGATTCCGCTCAAGGCACTGATCCGGGTCGCCAACGTCGTGGGCCCCGAGCAGCTCGATCGCTTCAACGGCTTCGTCGCCGCGCGCGTCCTCGGCAACGGCCGCCCGGGCATTTCCTCGGGAGAAGCGATCAAGGCCGTGGAAGACACCGCAGCGCGCGCGCTCCCGGAGGGCTACCAGATCGCCTGGTCCGGGCAGGCGTACCAGGAGAAGCGCACAGGGCGGCAATCGGCGGTGGCGTTCGCGCTCGCGATCGTCATGGTGTTCCTGATCCTCGCGGCGCTCTATGAGCGCTGGCTCCTGCCGTTTGCCGTGGTCTGCGCCGTGCCATTCGCTGTATTCGGTGCCCTCGGCCTCGTGGCGCTGCGCGGCCTCGAGAACGATATCTACTTCCAGATCGGCCTGGTCGTGCTGATCGGCCTCGCCGCGAAGAACGCCATCCTGATCGTGGAGTTCGCGCAGCAGGGCTTCCTCGAGGGCAAGGACGCCATCGAGGCGGCGCTGAACGCGGCGCGCCTGCGCTTCCGGCCGATCGTCATGACCTCGCTTGCCTTCGTCTTCGGCGTGCTGCCGCTGATGTTCGCAAGCGGCGCCGGCGCCGCGGCGCGCCGCTCGATGGGCACCGGCGTCGTCGGCGGCATGCTGCTCGCCACCTTTGTGGCGACGCTATTCATCCCGCTCTTTTTCACGGTGGTCGCTCGCCGCCGCAAGGCGCGCCAGGCGCCGGCCGCAGCGCCGGCGTCATGAGAGGCGCCTGCCTCGTAGTGCTGCTCGCTGGGTGCACGCTCGGCCCCGACTACAAGCGCCCGGCGATGGAGTTGCCGGCGCAGTACCCGGAGCCGGCGCCGAGCGAGACGCAGGCGCTGCGCGCCGACTGGTGGAAGCTCTACAGCGACGCGACGCTCGACGGCCTCGTCGACACGGCGCAGAAGGCGAATGCCGAAGTGCGGCAAGCCGCGGCGCGGGTGCAGGAAGCCGAAGGCGCGCTGCGCGAGGCGCGCGCGGCGATCTTTCCGGACATCACGGGCAGCTATAACTACACGCGAAGCCAGGTGAGCACGGTCGCGTCGCCGCCCGTGCCGCCCGGCTTCCCGGTCATCCGCCCGAACCACACGCTTGCCGCCTCGACCAACTTCGAGGTCGATTTCTGGGGCCGCTTCGGACGCGCTACTGAAGCTGCGCGTGCGAATCTCTTCGGCGCGCAATATGCGCGCGACACCGTGCGGATTTCGCTCGCCGGCGCGATCGCGCAGGCCTACTTCGCGCTGCGCTCGCTCGACGCGCAGATCGCCGTCCTCGACAACACCATCCGCGTGCGGCGCGACTCGCTCGACATCGCCAAGGCGCGCCTCGATGCCGGCCTCGCGAGCGAGCTCGACGTGCAGCAGGCACGCGGCGCGCTCGCCGATGCGCTGGTGCAAAAGCGCGATGCCGCGCGCAGCCGCTCGCTGGTGGAGCACCAGCTCGGCCAGCTCACCGGAAAACTCGATCTCAAGCTGGCGCCGGCCGATCTCTTCGCGCTGCCGCTGACACCCCTGCCGCCGCCCGGCCTGCCCTCGGCGCTGCTCGAGCGCCGCCCCGACATTCGCCAGGCCGAGGAGACACTCGTCGCCGCGAACGCGCAGATCGGCATCGCGCGCGCGGCGCTTTTTCCGACCATTACGCTCACCGGCACTGCCGGCGCGCAAAGCGCGGAGCTTGGCGACCTCCTCACGAGCGGCGCCAAGATCTGGACCATCGGCTTCGGCCTCGCGTTGCCGCTTTTCGACGCCGGCCGTCGCTCCGCACGCGTCGACCAGGCGCGCGCACGCAACGAGCAGGCGGTCGCCGGGTATCAACGCGCGGTGGAGACTGGCTTTCGTGAAGTGGCCGACGCCCTCGTCAACGTGCAGCAGTCGGGCGATTCGGAGGCCGAGCTCAAGGACCGGCTGGACGCGGCGCGTGCCGCGCTCGAGCTCTCGACGCTACGCTACGAGAAGGGCTACTCCCCCTACCTGGAAGTGCTCGACGCGCAGCGCACCGCAAACGATGCCGAGCTCGCGTTCGTGCGCAATCGCCAGGCGCGGCTCGCCTTCAGCGTCGATCTGATGAAGGCGCTCGGCGGCGGCTGGAAGCCTTAGAAGCTGATACCAGTGACCTTGCTGCTGATCGCCTGCACCGGGCCAAGCGGGTTCTGATTTTCCTCGGTCTGCTGGATGGCGGGCTGCCCGCCGGTGAGCTTGTAGACGACGACCTCGTCCTTGAGCAGGATCAAGCCGTTGAAGCGCCAGCCGGCGGTGTGCGTCTCGCGCTGAAAGCCGAGCACATCGAGCACGACGTTCCCCATGCGCTGACGGTGCACCTGGCTCTGGTTGATCTCGAAGCCGCGGCAGGCGACCTTCGCCGTGACGCACTCGCGCACGCCGTTGTCGAGGTCCTGGACCGAGAACGACTGGTTCAGCATGAACTTGCGCATCACGTCGGCGTAATTGAGGATCGCGATGTTGGCGTTCCTCGCCGGATCGAGGCTCATCTGCCTGAGATCGGCGATCGTGGTCTGCCCCGGAATGATCTTGTCGAAAGTGTCCTGCGCGTCCTGGTAGGTCTGCCACGGACTGGCCGTGACTTCCTTCGACTTGGGCAGCAGGGAGGAGCAGCCCGCAGCCAGCACGAGCAGTGCGACAGCGATATGCCGGGTCATGAGATGAGCGTTCTATCACTGCGCCATCACGCTGCCTGCGCGGCGGTGATAGTCCGGACGGGCCGCGCCAGCTGCGCTGTAGCGGGTCGGCGACAAAAGCTTCCGGCCGGGCGCGACAGCGAAACGCGAGCCTTCGGCCCACAATGCGCGCAACAACACCATGGGCTATCCGGACATCGAGCGGGGGCGTGCAGGGCAGGTTGCCTTGCAGCGGATCATCGACGGCTGCGCCGGGGATCGCGCCGATCTGCGCGCGCTGCGGCGTGTGGTCGATCTGTGCCGCGAGCTTGCCGATGCGGTCGACGACGACTATTGCCGCAGCAAGATCCACGTGGTGTGCGAATACGCCGCCGAGCTTCTCTCGCAAGGCGAGCACCGTGCGCGCGGTGCGCTGCCGGGGGCCGAGTTCCTGCGCCGCGAGATCCGTGGCGCACTCGAGCTGGTGCAGAGCCGCCTCTACAGCATCGAGCGTGCGCGCCGCCATGGCGAGCGGGCGCTTGCGCGGGCCATGGGCGCCGCAGCACATGCGCTGAAACGCTAAGCTTCGTCCCCGTGCAGTTGCACGCTACCGACTAGCAAGCGGAAGCGGCCGAGTGATGCGAGCGTCACCGCGCACGCTGGCGCAAGGCATTGACCGGCAGGCGGCCGCCGGCCGGTTTAATGAAGATCTTGACCGCCCCAGGGTGCCGGTGGCGAGTTCTTCGCGTCGGCCCCCGCAGCGTGCGTCTTCTGAGGGGAACTGCGCTTTAGTCTTTCGGCCTTCTTCTTCGCCTCGTCCAGTTGCTTTTGCATCGCCGCGAGCTGCTCCTTCGACTGCACGCTGCTGCCGCCAACGACGTAGAGCGCGATAGAAGCGATGGCGAGCATCACGCCGCCAACGATTAGGGCCAGTTTGATTTGCTGCTTCTTCCCGCCCGGGCCGGCTTCGGCTGCCGCGACGCGCTTTTTGAGCTCCGCCTCGCGGCGTCGTAACTGCTCGCGCGCCTTTTTCTCCGCCTCGGCCTCGCGCTTCCTGAATTCGGCTTCACGCCGCGCCAGCTCCGCAGCCGCCTGTTGCTTTATCTTGTCGGCTTCCCTGCGCGCGTGCTCCGCGGCCTCTTGCCGTGCCTTCTCGGCCGCCTGGCGCATGGCCTCGGCCTCCGCCGCGCGTTGCTTGTACTCGGCGTCCTTGCGCGCCATCTCGGATTCGAGGCGCGCCTTTTCCGCCTCGAGCTTCGCCTTCGCCTCGGCCTCGCGGCGCGTGGCCTCCTCGAGCTCCTTTCGCTCCTGCTCCTTCGCCTTGGCCGACGATTCCTCGAGCGGTACGCCGCGCAGCTTGGCGATCTT
>DASREB010000089.1:0-4573 GCA_035652275.1 Burkholderiales bacterium | reverse complement strand
TCGGGGAGCCGCAAAGAAATCGGCGGCAACGGCCACGCGCACTCGACCCCGAGGGCGATGCCCGCGTAGCGATCCGTTGGCGCCGCTGTCTCAGCCGCGGACATCGGCGCTCCGCGCGGCGAGGTCAGCGGTCGGCTGCGTCTCTTGCGGGTAAGCGAGGGCTGCGATGCTCCAGACGATGGCGAACGTCGCGGCAAGGGCGCCGAAGGCGGCGGTGAGTCGGTCGGTGGTTTGCATGTCCGGCATGGTCGGCGAGGCCTGCTGCGCGCCGATTTCGTGCCGGTTTCAGATGAAACGCACGCAATGCCGTACTAAGGGCCGCCTTCCAGCTCGACGAACGGCAAACGCGAGGGCGGGGCCACCCCCGGATCAAGATTAATGGCGGGCCCGCAGGCTCGCCGCCTGTTCGCTCTCGGTGAGTGGCTTCTTGCGCGCCATCAGTGCTGCCTCGCGCGCCGTCGGCAGCCGCAGGTGCGGCCGTAGCGGATGGCGCAGCGAACGCCGCGCGAGCAGCGTGCGCAACTGGTCGTCGCTCTGCTCCGATTGCGCAAGGCGCCTCACCTCGGCGCCTTCCAGCGCCGCGATCGGCAGCCCGTCGCGGTACAGAATGCGGTTGCGATAGATCGCTGCCACGCGATCTTCCGGCGTCAGCACGCCGACCAGGTTCAGCGGATCCACTGCGCTCAGGACAATGAGCTCATCCGCGGCTTCCATCTTGCGCACGGCGCGCAGGCGCCCGATCGCATCGGCCGCCGCGAACTGCTCGCCGCCGAACCCGGCGACGAAGCGACCGCCGCGGATCTCGCCGCGCGCCTCCAGGCGCCGGTAGACGCGCACGAGATCGCGCCATGGCGGCAGCTGCGATTCGCGCGTCAGCACGCCGCGGAAAACCACGCCATAGCGCTTGAGCAGCGTTCGCGCTACGGATTCAACGTCGTCGCTCTTCTCCGCCGTGAGCAGCGCCCAACGCCCGGCGGTCTCGATCAAGTGCCGCCGCTTGTCCTGCGGCGCGAGCAGCGCTCTCAGCCCGGCGAAGCTGTCGGCGGTCGCAACGCCCGCGCCCGCGAGCTCTGCGAGCCCGCGCTCGACATAGGTCGGCAACAACCCGCTCGCCTTCACCAGCTCGTGGAAGAAGGAGGCACCGCGCTTCTCCAGCGCTTCCTTGACCGCTTTCGCTTCGGAGCTGAATTCCTCGCGCGGCTCGCTCGGCGCTTTCCAGACATTGGCATGCTCACGTTGCAGCAGTGCGATCGGCGAGCTGCGCAACGGCGCCCGGCTGCCCGGCGTCAAGCGGCCCCATGCCACGCGCCCGCTCAGGCACAGTTGATCGAGCTGCTCGCTGCCGTAATTCGCCACGCGCGCGGGCAATACATCGTTCTCCCAGCCCGCGGCGGCGAGCTCGTGGCCTTCGAGCTGCTCGATCACCGCGGCGAGGCCTTCGACGCCCTGCACCTGGTCCTCGCCCGCGACATGCTGCCAATGGAAAAGAAAGCGCAGAAAATCCGCCACGCTCACCGGCTCGATCTCGGCGCGCAGGCGATTCAGCGTATAGCGGTGTATGCGCGCGAGCAGCCGCCGGTCGCACCACTCGAGGTCGAGCACGCCGGGTGTGAAGCGCCCGCGCAGCACACGGCCCTGCGTCTCCAGCGCCTGGAGCGCGATCGCGGCGTCCGGCACATCGAGCTGCCCCTCCGTGACGGGGCCGAGCACTTCGAGCCGGCTCGCGATCAGCTCGAGCGGCTCGTCATCGACCCGCTCGAGCGCAAACCAGGCGCCGCCTTTGTTCACCGCACGCTCGCCCAATTGAGCGAGCAGCGCCGGCCAATGCGGCGCGAGCTCGCTTTGCTTCATGTAGCCCGCGACCATCAGCGCGTCGTACATCTCGTCCGGAGTGTGCGCCACCGGCCATGCTTCCTCGCGCACGCGCTGGATCGCCGCCGGATCGAGCGCGCCGAGGTCGTCGGCGCTGCGCAGCTCGGTTGCGCGCCGCGTGTACACGGCCCGCGTGCGACGCTCCTCCAGCGGCGCATCGTCGAGGAACGTGTACACCGCCGAGTTGAGCAACTCGTGGCTGAGGACCGACGGCTCGGGCGTGTCGCGCGCCACGGTGCGGACGTCACCGGCGTAGAGGCGCTGAAGCTGCGCTTCGAGCCCGTGCAGATCGACGGCCTCCTCCAGCGCATCGCGCATCGCCTGGCTCACCAGGGGATGCTCTGGAATTTCGCGCGCGCCGGGCAGGTTGTCCTGGCATGCCGCGGCGTCCGGGAACACGGCCTGGAGCAGATCTTCGGCATACATGCGCTGCAACTGGTTGGGGACACGCGCGCCGCCGCGATTGCGCGGCACGGCGAGCGCGAGCGTAGTGCTCCAGCGCCAGCGTGTTTCGAAAATCGGCGACTGCAGGAGCGCCTGCTCCAGCGTGTCGCGCACGGTGTTCGGATGCAGATAGCGGAACACTTCCTCGAGCGGGAACGAATGCTGGCTGCCGAGCGAGAGAATGATGCCCTCCTCCGTCGCCGCCGCCTGCAGCTCGAAATTGAATCCCTGGCAGAACTTCTTGCGAAGAGCGAGGCCCCATGCACGGTTGACGCGGCTGCCGAACGGCGCGTGCAGGATCAGTTGCATGCCGCCCGATTCGTCGAAGAAGCGCTCGAGCACGATGCAATCGACGGTGGGCACGACGCCCAGCGAGCGTTTGCCCTCCGCCAGATATTGCGCGATCTGCTCGGCCGCCGAGCGCGACAGACGATAATCGCGCTCGAGAAATTCGATCGCGCCATCGAGCTCGCCCGCCTGGCGCGGCTCGTCCGGCCCCGGCAGCTCGAAATCGACCGCGGCCCTCAAGCGGGATACCGCGGCGCTCATCTCGTCGCTTCGGGCCGGCGCCTCGCCGAGCCAGAACGGCATCGAGGGCGGCTGGCCCTTGGCATCCGCCACGCGCACCACGCCATTACCGATGCGCAGGATGCGCCACGACGTATTGCCGAGCTGGAACACATCGCCGGGCAGCGATTCGATGGCGAAGTCCTCGTTCAGCGTCCCGACAAAGTGACCTTCGGGCTCGAGCACCACGCGATAGTCGAATACTTCGGGAATCGCACCCCCGTTGGTAATCGCGCTCATGCGGGCGCCCTTGCGCGCCCGCAGCTGGTGGTTGAGCGAGTCGTAATGGACGAGCGCACCGCGCCTGCCGCGACGGGTGGCATAACCCCGCGCGAGCATCTCCACGACTTCGGCGTATTGCGCCTTCTCGAGCTTCCGGTAGGGATAAGCGCGCCGGCACAGCTCGAATAGCGCGTCCTCATCCCACTCCTCTGCCGCCGCCGTTTCGGCGACGATCTGCTGCGCCAGCACGTCGAGCGGGCGGTCCGGCACTTCGATGTGATCGAGCTCGCCGTCGTACACGGCCCGCACCATCGCGGCGCATTCGATCAGGTCGTCGCGCGTCAGCGGGAAGATGCGACCCTTCGGCACGCCCTTGATCGTGTGGCCGGAGCGGCCGACGCGTTGCAGGAAAGTCGCGATCCGGTGCGGCGATGAAATCTGGCACACGAGATCGACGTGACCGATGTCAATCCCGAGCTCGAGCGAGGCGGTGGCGACGAGCACCTTGAGCTTGCCGTCGCGCAGTCGCTGCTCGGCATCGAGCCGCACTTCCTTCGCCAGGCTACCGTGGTGTGCGGCCACGTACTGCGTGCCAAGGCGCTCCGAGAGCTGGTGCGCCATGCGCTCGGCAAGCCGGCGCGTGTTGACCGTAATCAGCGTAGTGCGGTGCTCTTCGATCAGCTGCACCAGCCGCTCGTAGATTTCGCCCCAGACCTCGTGCGACATCACCGCTTCGAGCGGCGACTTTGGCACCTCCACCGCGAGGTCCATCTTGCGACGGTGACCCTTGTCGACGATGGTGCACGGCTTGCGGGTGAGGAAGCGCGCCACCTCCTCGATCGGCTTCTGTGTCGCCGAGAGGCCGATACGCTGGAGCGGCCGTCCGCAGACATGATCGAGGCGCTCGAGCGAAAGCGCGAGATGCGCGCCGCGACGCGACTGCAGCACGGCGTGGATCTCGTCGACGATCACGACGCGCGCGCTCTTCAGCATCTGCCGCGAGCGCTCCGCGGTCAGCAGGAGGTAGAGCGACTCGGGCGTCGTCACCAGAATATGCGGCGGCGTGCGCAGCATCGCCGCGCGCTCCGGCTGCGGCGTGTCACCGCTTCTCACGGCGGCGGTAATCTTTACCTGCGGTGCGAGCGCATGGATCTCGCGGCGCGGCTCGGCCAGGTTTTTATGGATATCCGCCGAAAGCGCCTTCAGCGGCGAGACATAGATGACCCGCACTTCATCGGGCAGGCCGCCCTCCATGCCTTCTCGCAGCAGCTGGTCGATCGCGGTGAGGAACGCGGCGAGCGTCTTGCCCGAGCCGGTAGGCGCGGCAATGAGCGTGTCTTCGCCCCGGCGGATGGCCTGCCAGCCGTCGAGCTGCGCTTCAGTAGGTTCGGCGAACCGGCTGCCCCACCATTGCTGCAGGACCGGATGGAAATCGAGGGGTAGCAAGGTTGTCATTTTGACATTAGAT
>DASREB010000088.1:0-3713 GCA_035652275.1 Burkholderiales bacterium | reverse complement strand
TCAGAACGGAATCTCATCATCCATGTCGTCGCGTTTGCCGCCGGCACCGGCCATCGCCGGGCGGCGCTCGCGCGACGCGGTCGGGCCGGCCGAGCCGAAGTCGCCATTGTCGGCCCCTGCTCCGCCGCCGCCGGCACGATCGAGCATCGTCAGCGCCGAGTTGAAGCCCTGCAGCACGACCTCGGTCGAGTAGCGGTCCTGCCCGTCCTTGTCCTGCCATTTGCGGGTCTGCAGCTGGCCCTCGAGATAAACCTTCGAACCTTTCTTGAGGTATTGCTCGGCGATCTTGGCGAGGCCCTCGCTGAAGATGACGACGCGGTGCCACTCGGTCTTCTCGCGCCGCTCGCCGGTCGCCTTGTCGCGCCAGCTTTCGGACGTGGCCACCCGCAGATTGACGATCGGGCGCCCATCCTGGGTGCGGCGGACCTCGGGGTCGGCGCCCAGATTGCCGACGAGAATGACCTTGTTGACGCTGCCTGCCATCGTACTCTCCTGGTGCTCTCCGCGCGGATAACGTGTGGCTTCACCTGAAGCCAGCAGACGCCCGCCGGTTGAGGGCCGCGTGCCGCGCGTAGCCCCGCATGAAACAAACTCACCCTAGACGTCGCCCCGTGCGCTCCATAGAGGGCGGCAAGCCGTTTGCCCCTAATCCACAGGGGCTTTTCGCGTCGCTGACGCATCCCGAAACGGCACCTTGTGGTTCCGTTCCTGTTATGTTCTAATTCCTTTTGCACCGGTTTTCAACCGCGATTCCGCGCCTGGAGCGGTGCCCGGGCTAGTAAAGGCTCTACGTTCTTACTACGTCCGTCGGGAGAGCCCCGAACGGTCCTGCATTTTGCCGGACCGGCGGTGGAATTTTGCCCGACTGCTCGAAAAACCCAATCCCGTACCCCAAGTCCGATGGCCGACCGTAACAGCAAGTCCGCCCGCGACGCCCGCCAGATCACCATCCGCGGCGCGCGCGAGCACAATCTCAAGAACATCGACGTCGCCATTCCGCGCGACAGCCTCGTGGTGTTCACCGGCCTGTCGGGCTCGGGCAAATCCTCGCTCGCTTTCGATACGATCTACGCCGAGGGCCAGCGCCGTTACGTCGAGTCGCTCTCGGCCTATGCGCGGCAATTCCTCGAGATGATGCAGAAGCCGGACGTCGACCAGATCGACGGCCTGTCGCCGGCCATCTCCATCGAGCAGAAGACGACGTCGAAAAATCCGCGCTCGACCGTGGGCACCGTCACCGAGATCTACGACTACATGCGCCTGCTCTGGGCGCGCGTCGGCATCCCCTATTCGCCGGCGACCGGCCTGCCGATCGAGAGCCAGACCGTCTCGCAGATGGTCGACCGCGTGCTGGCGCTGCCGGAAGGCACGCGCATCTACGTGCTGGCGCCGGTCGTGCGCGGCCGCAAGGGCGAATACAAAAAGGAGCTCGCGGAATTCCTGCGCAAGGGCTACCAGCGCGTGAAGATCGACGGCGCCTATTACGAGATCGGCGACGTCAAGCCGCTCGACAAGAAGTTCACGCATGACATCGATGTCGTTGTCGATCGCCTGGTGGTGCGCTCCGACATCGGCACGCGGCTCGCGGATTCGCTCGAGCAGTGCCTCAAGCTCGCCGACGGCCTTGCGGTGGTCGAGCTCGCAGATTCGAAGGCAACCGGCGCCGCCGCCAATCGCGGCCGCAACGCCAATGCCGAGCGGCTCATCTTCTCCGAGAAGTTCGCCTGCCCGGTCTCCGGCTTCACCATCCCGGAGATCGAGCCGCGCCTGTTCTCGTTCAATAATCCTTTTGGCGCCTGCCCGGAATGCGGCGGCCTCGGGCTCGAGCAGCACATCGACGCCGATCTCGTGATCCCCGACCGCGACGCCACGTTGCGCAAGGGCGCCATCGCGCCCTGGGCGAAATCGTCCTCGCCCTATTACATCCAGACGCTCGACGCGCTGGCGAAGCATTACCGCTTCACGCTCGATACCAAATGGAAGGACCTGCCGAAGAAGACGCAGGACGCCATCCTCTACGGCTCCGGCGAGGACGACATCAAGTTCGTCTACGACGACGGCCTGCGCGGCTACACGACGAAAAAGCCGTTCGAGGGCGTCATCACCAATCTGGAGCGCCGCTTCAAGGAAACCGAGAGCGAGTGGGCGCGCGAGGACCTGCAGAAATATTTCACCGACGTGCCCTGCAAGGCCTGCCACGGCGCGCGCCTGAAGCCCGAGGCGCTCTGCGTGAAGATCGCCGGCATGACCATCGCGCAGGTCGCCGACATGAGCGTCAGGCGCGCCGGCGAGTGGTTCACCGCCCTGCCCGAAAAGCTCAACGCCAAGCAGAACGAGATCGGCGTGCGCGTGCTCAAGGAGATCCGCGAGCGGCTGAAGTTCCTGGTCGACGTCGGCCTCGATTATCTCACCCTCTCGCGCGCCTCCGGCACGCTCTCCGGCGGCGAGAGCCAGCGCATCCGCCTTGCCTCGCAGATCGGCTCAGGCCTCACCGGCGTGCTCTACGTGCTCGACGAGCCCTCGATCGGCCTGCACCAGCGCGACAACGCCCGCCTGCTCGAAACGCTCAAACGCCTGCGCGACCTCGGCAACACCGTGATCGTGGTCGAGCACGACGAGGACGCGATCCGTTCCGCCGACCACGTGCTCGACATCGGCCCCGGCGCCGGCATCCACGGCGGCGAAATCGTCGCCGAAGGCCAGGTCGACGACCTGATCGGCGCGCCGAAATCCTGGACCGGCAAATATCTCTCCGGCGAGCTCGCGGTGCCGATCCCGGAGCGGCGGCCGCGCAACGCGCGCCGCACGCTGACAGTGGTCAACGCCCGCGGCAACAACCTCAAGAACATCACCGCCGAGATCCCGCTCGGCCTCTTCACCTGCGTCACCGGCGTCTCCGGCGGCGGCAAGTCGACGCTCTTGGTCGACACGCTCTACAACGCGGTGGCGCGCAAGTTGAACGGCGCCTCGCTCGCCCCCGCCCCGCACGACCGCATCGAGGGCCTCGAGCACATCGACAAGATCATCGACATCGACCAGTCGCCGATCGGCCGCACCCCGCGCTCGAACCCGGCGACCTATACCGGCGCCTTCACGCCGATCCGCGAGTGGTTCGCGGGGCTGCCCGAGAGCAAGGCGCGCGGCTACGAGCCCGGGCGCTTCTCCTTCAACGTCAAGGGCGGCCGCTGCGAAGCCTGCCAGGGCGACGGCGTCATCAAGATCGAGATGCACTTTCTGCCCGACGTCTATGTCACCTGCGACGTCTGCAAGGGCAAGCGCTACAACCGCGAGACGCTGGAAGTTCTGTTCAAGGGCAAGTCGATCGCCGACGTTCTTGATATGACGGTTGAGGAGGCGCTCGACTTCTTCAAGGCGGTGCCGCGCGTGCGCGACGTTCTGGCGCTGCTGCACCGGGTCGGCCTCGACTACATCCATGTCGGACAGCAGGCGACAACGCTCTCCGGCGGCGAGGCGCAGCGCGTCAAGCTTGCCAAGGAGCTGTCAAAGCGCGCGACCGGCCGGACTCTTTACATCCTGGATGAGCCGACCACCGGCCTGCACTTTCACGACGTTGCCAAGCTGCTTGAAGTCCTTCACGAGCTGGTTGAAGGCGGCAATACCGTCGTCGTGATCGAGCACAATCTCGAGGTCATCAAGACCGCCGACTGGGTGATCGATCTCGGCCCCGAGGGCGGCGACGGCGGCGGCGAGAT
>DASREB010000087.1:0-5321 GCA_035652275.1 Burkholderiales bacterium | reverse complement strand
GGAGGTGGGACTGACGTTCGTCCCCCATCTGCTGCCGATCATCCGCGGCATTCACGCCACGCTCTACGCGCGTGTGACACGTGAACTTGATTTTCAGGCGCTCTACGAGGAGCGTTACGAGCGTGAACCCTTCGTCGATGTTCTGCCGGCTGGCAGCCATCCCGATACGCGCTCGGTGCGCGGCGCCAACGTCTGCCGCATCGCGCTGCATCGCCCGCCGCAGGCAGGCGCCCGGAGCGACATGCTGGTCGTGCTCTCCGTGATCGACAACCTCACCAAGGGCGCTGCCGGCCAGGCGCTGCAGAACATGAATCTGATGTTCGGCTTGCCCGAAGCCACCGGCCTCGCGCAGCCGCCGCTCGTCCCATGATGCGAGACATTTCCGGCCGCTATTACAAGCTGCGCCAGCGCTACGGCATCGCGGCGCCGCGCGTGCAGGTGCACTCGCAGATGCCGTGGTATCTGCGCTGGATTGTCATTGCCGCGGCGGTGGGCATCGCCGCGGCGGTGGCGGCGTGGACCTATGACGCGGGGCGCCGCTATGCGGGCTTCGACCAGAGCGAGGTGCAGGGCGAGCTCACGGTGACGAAGCGCGATCTCGCCGCGGCGCAAACCGAGCTTGAGCGCCTGCGCGCGATCGCCAATGCCGCGGACAGCCGCTTTTCCATCGAGCGCACGGCGCAGCAGAAGCTCGGGCAGCAGATCCGCGCGCTCGAGCAGGACAACGCGCGGCTGCGCGAGGACCTCGCCACCTTCGAGAGCATGCTGTCCTCCGAGGCGCGCAGCGGCACGGCGCTAACGGTCTATCGTTTCAAGGTCGAGCCGGACGTGCTGCCGGGCGAGTACCGCTACCACCTGCTGCTGGTGACGCCGCGCGCGCTGCGCGAGCGAGAGTTCAAAGGTCGCATGGAGCTCGTCGTGAGCCTGACCGAGGGGGGGCAGAATGCTATGATGAGCTTCCCGGAGCCGGCGGACGCAGGGGCGTCAGCGGCGTTCCGGCTGGCGTTCAAGTACTTCCGCCGCGTGGAAGGCACTTTCCGTATCAATCCCAAGGCGAAGGTCGAGAATGTCCAGGTACGCATATACGAAGCCGGCGCCAATCAGCCGAAAGCAACGCATACGGTGACTCTGTGACGGAGACAAAAATGTTCAATAAAACAAGCAAGCCGCAGAACCGGATCGACAGTTTGATCGGCGCGACGACGCGCATCGAAGGCAACGTGGTTTTCAGCGGCGGCCTGCGCGTCGACGGCATGGTCCGCGGCAACGTCTCGGCGCTCGCCGATCAGCCCGGCACGCTGATGGTGTCGGCGGACGCGCGCATCGACGGCGAGGTACAGGCCGCGCACATCGTCGTCGACGGCACGATCAATGGCCCGGTTCATGCTACGGAGTCGCTCGAACTACAGGCCGGCTCACGGGTCAAAGGGGATGTGTACTATAAGAGCATCGAAATCCATCAAGGCGCCGTGGTTGAAGGCCGCCTGGTGCATCACGCAGCAGAGACGAAGGGCGTCGAGCTAAAGCTCGCATCGAATTCATAATCAGGAGCAGTAAATGAGTGCAGTGACCGACATGCCGACGCCGCTCCAGTTCAGCGACAGCGCGGCGAACAAAGTGAAGCAGCTGATCGAGGAAGAGGGCAATCCCGAGCTCAAGCTCCGGGTCTTCGTTACCGGCGGCGGCTGCTCCGGCTTCCAGTACGGCTTCACTTTCGACGAGGTGAAGAACGAAGACGACGCCGTGATGGAGAAGAACGGCGTGATGCTGCTCATCGACCCGATGAGCTACCAGTATCTGGTGGGCGCCGAGATCGACTACCAGGAAGGCCTGGAAGGCGCGCAGTTCGTCATCAAGAACCCCAACGCGCAGAGCACCTGCGGTTGCGGGTCGTCGTTCTCGGTCTAAGCAGGTTCCTGAAGTCGTCCCCGCGAAAGCGGGGACCCAGCTTTTATTCCAGCAGCGCGACGTTAGCGTTCGCGAGCAGATCGAGCCGCGCGACGAGCGGCTCGGCTTGCGCGTGGAACGCGGCGAGGCTTTGCGCCGGTACCGGGAGGCCCGAGGGCATCGCAATCGAGAGCGGATTGCGCGCCTGGCCGGCGATACGAAACTCGTAGTGTAGATGCGGCCCGGTGGCCCAGCCGGTCTGGCCGACGAGGCCGATGGTGTCGTTCTGGGCGACGCGCGCGCCGCGGCGCACTGCGATGCGGCTGAGGTGCGCGTACACCGTCGAGTACTGGCCGTTGTGGCGCAGGATAACGACGTTGCCGTAGCCATTCTTGACGCCGGCAAATTCGACGACGCCGTCCCCGGCTGCGCGCACGCGCGTGCCGATCGGCGCGGCGTAGTCGATTCCCTTGTGCGCTTTCCAGCCGCTGTGGATCGGATGGCGCCGCATGCCGAAGCCCGAGCTCACGCGCGAGAACTCCAGCGGCGCGCGCAGGAACGCCTTGCGCAGGTTGCGCCCATCGGGTGCGTAATAGCTCGAGCCAAAATGCACCGCGCGGATCGTGCGGCCCTGGTTCACGAACTCCGCGGCCAATAGCCGTCCGGCGCGCACCGGGCGGCCGCCGAGGTGGTAGACCTCGTACACCACGGTGAAATGATCGCCCTTGCGCAGATCGCGATAGAAATCGACATCGCCGCTGAAGACATCGGCGAGCTGCATGGCGATGCTGTCCGGGATGCCGACCGCGTCGGTGGCAGCGAAAAGCGAGCTGCGGATGACGCTCGCCTTCATCAGCACGCGCGTCTCGAGCGGCGCCTGATCTTCCACCGCGCGGAAGCGTTCGCCGTCGGGCACGATGCGCACCAGCGTATCGCGGCCGGTGAGGAAGCTGAGCGCTTTAGGCGTGCCGTCGGCCATCACGTCAGCGCGTACATACACGCCGGGGCGCAGCGCGCGCAGCGCCGGGGTGCGCGCGAGCTTGCTGGTCAACGCCTCATCAATTCCGAGCCGGCCGAGGAAGCCGGCGAGCGTATCGCCGCGCTGGAACTGCTCTTCGCGCACGTATTGCAACGGTGCGGCAACTTCGTGCGCCTGCAGCGCGAGCGGCTCGACGACCAGCGCCCGCGGCGGCAACGGCGTCGCGTCTTCGCGTGGCGCGATGGTGGCGAATGCCGCCACTGCGGCGAAAGCAGCGACGACGCCAATGACGGCGCTGCGTCTAAACATCACGGGCGATGTCACGATCCGCTAGAATCCTTTTTTATTCAGAAGCCTGCGCAGTCTAGCAAAGGCGCCGCGGGGCGCAAATCGAACATGTCGGCCATCGAGCAGGCCATTCGGACCATCCGTCGGGGCTGCGAAGAACTGATCGTCGAGGACGAGCTGCGCAAGAAGCTCTCGAGCGGCCGAAAGCTGCGCGTCAAGCTCGGTCTCGACCCGACCGCGCCCGACCTGCATCTCGGGCACACGGTGGTCATCAACAAGCTGCGCGACTTCCAGCAGCTTGGCCATCAGGTGCAGTTCCTGATCGGTGATTTCACCGGCATGATCGGCGACCCCACCGGTAAGAACCAGACGCGCCCGCCGCTCACGCGCGAGGAAATCGAGAAAAACGCCCGCACCTATCAGGAGCAGGTCTTCAAGATCCTCGAGCCCGGGAAGACGCAGATCCTCTACAACTCCGAGTGGTCGGACAAGCTCGGTGCCGAAGGCATCATCCGCCTTGCGGCGAAGTACACGGTGTCGCAGCTCCTTGAGCGCGACGACTTCGCCAAGCGCTTCGCCGCCGAAAAGCCGATCGCGCTGCACGAGCTGCTCTATCCGCTGATGCAGGGCTACGACTCGGTAGCGATGAAAGCCGACGTCGAGCTTGGCGGCACCGACCAGAAGTTCAATCTGCTCGTCGGCCGGGAGCTGCAGCGCAGCTACGGGCAAGAGGCGCAGGTCATCCTCACCATGCCGCTTCTCGAAGGCCTCGACGGGCGCGAAAAGATGTCCAAGTCGCTCGGCAACTACGTCGGCATTACCGAGCGGCCGCCGGAAATGTTCGGCAAGCTGATGTCGATCTCGGACGAGCTGATGTGGCGCTATATCGAGCTCTTGTCCTTCCGGCCGGCCGCGGCGTGGCAGAAGGAGCTCGCGGCGACGGGCAACCCGCGCGACGTCAAAGCGTCCTTTGCCAGGGAAATCGTCGCCCGCTTCCATGGCGAACGCGCTGCAGCCGCTGCCGAGGAGGAGTTCGCGCAGCGCTTCCGCCATGGCGTGCTGCCCGAGGACATGCCCGAGGTGACGGTGCCGGCGCCGGCGGAGGGTCTGCCGATCGCGCAGCTCCTCAAGCTCTCGCAGCTCACGGCGAGCGCGTCGGAAGCTGTTCGCGCCATCGAGCAGGGCGGCGTTCGCATCGACGGCGAGCGCGTCACCGATCGCAGCCTGCGCCTGCGGCCCGGCAGCACGCACACCGTACAGGTCGGCAAGCGCAAGTTCGCGCGCGTGCGTCTCGCCTAGCATGGACCCGGTTTACGAGGTTTACGCGCTCAAGTACGCCCACCACGAGCGGCGCGCGTCCGAAAACTTCATCGGCGGTGATCCGCATGACGGGCCGATGCCGCTCGACTACTACGTGTGGCTGATCCGCGGCGCCGGTCGCGAGATCGTCGTCGACACTGGTTTCTCGGCCGCGATGGCGGCGAAGCGCGCCCGAGAGCACCTGCGCTGCCCGGCGCGCAGCCTGCAGCTCCTCGGCGTCGATGCCGCGCAGGTCAAGGACGTGGTGATTACGCACCTGCACTACGACCATGTCGGCAACTTCGAGCTCTTCCCGGCGGCGACGCTGCACCTGCAGGAGCTCGAGATGCGCTATGCCACCGGCCGCTACATGTGCAGCGCCTGCTTCAGCGGCGCCTACGAAGTGGAGGACGTCGTGGGCCTGGTGCGGCGCGTGTATCAGGGCCGCGTGCGCTTTCACGACGGCGACAGCGAGCTCGCGCCCGGCGTCTCGCTGCATCTCATCGGTGGCCACACCATGGGCCTGCAGGCGGTGCGGGTCGCGACGCGCCGCGGCTCGCTCGTGCTCGCCTCCGACGCAAGCCACTTCTACGCCAACATGGAAGAAGCGCGCCCGTTCCCGATCGTCTGGTCGGTGGCCGACATGCTCGACGGCTACGAGCGCCTGCGCGCGCTCGCTGCATCGCCGCAGCACATCATTCCGGGCCACGACCCGCTGGTGATGCAGCGCTACAAGGCGCCGGCGCCGTCGCTCGAGGGGGTGGTCACACGCCTCGACTGACGGCGCGTTGACCGCGGCACGGCGCAGCGTGTAGGCTGGCCGCGCCTTAAGACCACCTTAGAGGAGGAGGGTAACCATGAGGCATCT
>DASREB010000086.1:0-5276 GCA_035652275.1 Burkholderiales bacterium | reverse complement strand
AGGATGGCCGAAGCGTAGAAGAGGTCCAGCGCGGAGAGCGTGAAGGCCTGCTGGTTCACCAGGCGATCGAGGTAGGCGTAGCGCTGCTCGGGCTGCATGCCCAGGCGCGCGAGCAGATCGAGCGTCGCGCTGGTCGCCGGGTTGCCCGGGGTCAGGTGCTCGACAAGCTGTGCGTGGTGCAGCGCCGCCCGGTTCTCCCAAAGCGTGGTTGCGGTCGAGGTGGCGAAGGCGCCGGCGGTGATGCGCAGGAAGTTGTTCAGGCCTGAAGCGGCGGCGATTCTCTCCGCAGGCAGCCCGCCGAGCGCCAGGTTGACGAGCGGAATGAAAAAGCACGATACCGCCGCCCCCTGCAGGATGGTCGGCACGACCAGCGTCCAGATATCGACCTGCGTATTGAAGCGCGAGCGCATCCATGCCACCGCGGCGAATACCAGCATGGAGGTGGTCGCATAGACACGCGGATCGACCTTGCCAGTGGTGCGGCCGACGATCGGCGTCAGCACCAGCGCCAGCACGCCGACCGGCGCGAGCACCAGCCCGGCATCCGTGGCGGTGTAGCCCATGTACTGCTGCAACCACAGCGGCAGCAGCACGATGCTGCCGAAGTACGCGCCGTAGGCGAGCGCGATCGCGAGCGTGCCGGTGGAGAAGTTGCGATTGCGGAAGAGCGAGAGATCGACCACCGGATGCTCGTCGGTCAGCTCCCAGACGAGGAACAGGCAGAAAGCGAGCGCCGCGGCGACCGCGAGCGCAACGATCTCGGTCGAGTGGAACCAGTCGAGGTCCTTACCCTTGTCGAGCGTGAGCTGCAGGGCGCCGACCCACACGACCAGAAGTGCGAGCCCGACGACGTCGATCGGGCGCTTCAGGCGCTCGGTCTCGCGGCCGCGGTAGAGCGACGCCGTCATGATGAATGCCACCACGCCCACCGGCACGTTGATGAAGAAGATCCAGGGCCACGAATAGTTGTCGGTGATCCAGCCGCCCAGCACCGGGCCGACGACCGGCGCGACCAGGATGGTGAGCGAGAAGCTGGCGAGCGCGACGCCGGCTTTCTCGCGCGGATAGCTCGAGAGGAGCAGCGTCTGCGAGAGCGGAATCATCGGCCCGGCCACCGCGCCCTGCACCACGCGGAAGAAAACCAGCATCGGCATGGAAATGGCGAGCCCGCAGAGGAGCGACGCCAGGACGAACAGCGCTGTGGTCGCGAGGAACAGGCGCACCTGGCCGAAGCGCTCGGTGAGCCAGCCGGTGAGCGGCACCGAGATGGCGTTCGCCACCGCGAACGAGGTGATGATCCAGGTGCCCTGGTTCGGCGAGACGCCAAGGTCGCCGGCGATCGCCGGGATCGAGACATTGGCGATCGACGTGTCGAGCACGTTCATGAACGTCGCCAGCCCGACGGCGAGCGACGCCGCGACGCGGGCGCCGCCTTCGAGCGGCTTAACGGCCGCCGGTTGCGCCACGCGCCGCCGCCTTCGCGCTGGTCGCGTTCGCCGCCGTCGCGGTGGACGGCGCGAGCGTGCTGTTGTCGGCGATGATGCGCTCGATGCGCTCGTTCGCCTGCGCGTCGACCGACGCGAATGCCGTGGTCTCGTAGACCGGCTTATCGCGGGCGACACGCTCGAGCCGCCCGGCCGAGCGATTGTGCGTGTCGACATCCACCTTCATCGAGAGCCCGATCTGCAGCGGATGCTCGGCGAGCTCCCTGGCGTCGAGCAGGATTCGCACCGGCACGCGCTGCACCACCTTGATCCAGTTGCCGCTCGCGTTCTGCGCCGGCAGCAGCGCGAACGCCGCGCCGGTGCCGGCGCTGAAGCCCGCCAGGCGGCCGTGATAGGTGACGCTGCCGCCGTAGGCATCCGCCGCCAGCTCGACCGGCTGCCCGGGGCGCAGGTGGGCGAGCTGGTTCTCCTTGAAGTTCGCGTCGACCCATACGTCCTCGAGCGGCGCCACGGTCATCAGCACGTTGCCCGGCGCGACGCGCTGGCCGATCTGCACCGAGCGGCGGGCAACGAAGCCGGCAGTGGGCGCCGGGAGCTCGGTGCGCGAGAGCGCGAGAAACGCTTCGCGTACGCGCGCCGCGGCGGCGAGCACATCCGGATGGTCATGCACGTCCGTGCGATCCACCTGCGCGCGCTGCGCCGCGAACTGGTGCTCCGCGGCAGAGAGCGCCGCCCGTGCCGCGCTGACGGCGTCGATCGCATGCTGCAGCTCCTCGCCCGAGACGGCGCCGGAAGACTCCACGGCGCGGCGACGCGCGAGATCCTGCTCCGCCTTGCGCAGCTCGGCGCGCCGCTGCGCGACGTTCGCCTCGCCCTCGGTGCTGGTCGCGCGCAGTGTGCGTACCGAGCGCACCGTCTTGGCGAGCTGCGCTTCGGCCTGCGCGAGGCCGACGCGCGCGTCGGCCTTGTCGAGGGCAACCAGCGTCTGCCCGCCCTTTACGTAATCGGTGTCGTCGGCATAGATGGCGAGGACCGTGCCCGCGATCTGCGGCGTGATCTGCACCAGATTGCCGCCGACATAGGCGTCGTCGGTGGTCTCGTGCCAGCGGCCGTGCAGCAGCCAATAGACGGTGTAGCCGGCGCCCGCAAGCAGGAACAGCCCGATGACGCCGATGAGGAGGATGCGCCGCTTGTTCATTGCATGGCCACCTGTACGTCGTATCCGCCGCCGAGCGCGCGGACAAGGTTGATGGAGATCGCCAGCTCGCGCGCGTGGAGATCCGTGCGCAGGTTGCGCTGCTCGAGCACTTGCGTCTCCACGGTGAGCACCTGGAGCAGGCTGCCGATGCCGGCCTGGTAGCGCGTCACCGCCAGGTTGTACGCCTCCTCTGCCGCCGCGAGCGCCGTGTCCGCCTCGGCGCGCTGCACCTGCACCGAGCGCATCGAGGCGAGCTGGTCGACCACTTCGCGCAGCGCATCGGCGAGCGCCTGGTTATATTGCTCGACCGCGGCGTCGTAATCGGCGTTGCGCACGGCGAGGTTGCCGCGCAGCCGCCCGGCATCGAAGAGCGGCAAGCGGATGGCGGCGCCGGCAGAGGGAATGGCGCTCCCGGCTTGCAGGAGCTTTGCGAGCGTCACCGACTGCACGCCGATCAGCGCCGTGAGGTTGATGTCGGGATAGAACGCGGCTTTCGCCGCGGCAATGTCGCGCGAGGCGGCTTCCACCCGCTCGCGCGCGGCGCTGATGTCGGGACGCCGGCCGAGCAGATCGGCGGGCACGCGCGAGGGCAGCGCGACGGCGCTCATGTGCAGCTGCGGCCGCGCGATGGCGAGACCACGGTCCGGGCCTTTGCCGAGGAGCGCGGCAAGCTGGCTGCGTGCGAGCGCGATTTCTTCCTCGATCTGCGCGATGCGTGCACGCGCCGCCGGGATGGAGGTCTCCACCTGCTTCAGCTCCAGGCGTGAATCAAGTCCCGCGCGCACGCGATCCGTGGTGAGGCTCTGCACCTGCCGGCGGTCGGCCAGCGTGCGCTGCGCAAGCTCGAGCTGCTCGTAGGCGCGGGCGAGCTGCACATAGACGCCCGCCACGCCGGAGGACAGCGCAAGCCGCGAGGCGAATGCCTCGGCCTGCGTGGCGCGCGCGCGTCCCACCGCCGCCTCGTAGGCCGCGCGGTTGCGTCCCCAGAAGTCCAGATCGAAGCTCGCGCCGAGATCGAGCTGCGTTGTGGTGTAGCTCGAGCCGCCGATCGGCGGCGGGAAAATGTAGTTCTCGGAGAAGCGCTGGCGGTTGACGCTGGCGTCGGCGTTCAGCTGCGGCTTAAGCGGCGCGCCGGCGATCTGCGCCTGCCCGCGCGCCGCGTCGAGCCGCGCCTGCGCGAGGCGCAGGCTCGGGCTGCCGGCGAGCGCTTCGTCGACCAGCGCATCGAGCTGTGGATCGGCGAAGCGCTTCCACCAATCGAGCGCCGGCCATTCGCCGCTCGCGGCTTCGCCGCCGAGCGATTGCTCGGCGGCGAGCGCAGCCGGCTCGGCGGGCGTACTGCGATGGCCGAGGCCGCGGTCGCTGGCGCAGCCGCCGACGAGCAAAACCAGGATGAGGGCGCGCCTCATGCGGCGCCGTTCGAGTTGTCGATCAGGCGCTTCAGCAGCCGCTCGAGCGTGCGCGCTTCGCCGCGCGAAAAGCCGCGCAGCATGCGATTCAGCAACGCCACCTGCACGCGGCGCACCTCCCCGTGCAGGCGGCGCCCGGCAGCGGTGAGCTCGAGGTCGCTCGCGCGCCGGTCGCGTTCGCGCGGCACGCGGCGTACGTAGCCCGCATCCTCGAGCTTGTCGACGATGCGCGTCATGGCGCCCGGGTCGTGCGAGAGCTCGCGGCCGATATCGGCGGCAGTGCCGGCCAGCCCTTCCGCGAGCAGCACGATGACGAGCGCCTGCGCGGTATTGAGGCCGAGCCCGGCGAGCTCGCGGTCGAACTCGCGCGCGAGCGCCTTGCGCGCGCGGCCGACCAGCGCGCCGACCGCGTCGGCGCTGCGGAACGAGCGCAGCTCGTAGACCGGCGGCACCTCGGATTTAATTGCCGCGGCAACCATTGCCCGGGCAATCGTATCGCCGGCCGTGGCGCCGCGTCAACCGCGCCGGGTTACAACTGCAACCGCGCTCAGCAGCAGCCGCGCAGGTGATCCTTGTCGATGGTGTAGCGCGCCTTCAGCCGGTTCTGGTAGAACTGCTCGTAGGTCATGACCGGCTCGTCCGGGTGCTCGGCGCGCCGGTGCTCGACGTAGGTGTCATAGTCCGGCACGCCCACCATGAGCCGCGCGGCCTGGGCGGCCCATTTGTACGCAGTCCGCAGGAAATCCATCGTCAGCCTCATGCCGGTACGGCGCCGATTTCGCGCGCCGTGATGCCCGGCGCCGACTGCGCGCGCCGGATGCTGATGTAGCCGTACACGACCATGGTCAGCACCACTGCAACGAACAGCGCGGCGAGCGTCGCATCGATGTAGTCATTGAACACCACACGGCTCATGTCGGCCATGCTCTTCGCGGGCGCGAGCACCTTGCCGGCGGCGATGGCATCGCCGAACTGCCGGGCGTGGCTGAGGAAGCCGATCTTGGTATCGGCGCTGAACACCTTCTCGAGTCCCGCGGTCACCGTGCAGATGACGAGCCACGCGGTCGGCACGACCGTCACCCAGGCGTAGCGGGCGCGCTTCATCTTGAAGAGGATCACGCTGCACGCGATGAGCGCGATCGCCGCCAGCATCTGGTTGGAGGTGCCGAAAAGCGGCCACAGCGTCCAGATGCCGCCGAACGGATCGATCACGCCCTGGTAGAG
>DASREB010000085.1:0-9913 GCA_035652275.1 Burkholderiales bacterium | reverse complement strand
GCCAGATCGCCGCGAAGCTCGCCGAAGCGCTCGGACAGCCGGTGATTGTGGAAAACCGCACAGGCGCGAACGGTTTGATTGCCGCGCGCGAGGCCGCGAAAGCGCCGCCGGACGGTCATACGCTGTTTCTCGCTCTTATCAATAACGCGGTGACGGACGCGATTGCCCCGGATCCGTGCTGCCGGCTCGGGCTTGAGCTTATCCCGGTGTCGCGCTTCTCCATGACGCCCTACCTCGTGCTGGTAAACGCCGAGGTACCGGCGCAAACGCTGCAGGAATTTTTGGCACTGGCGCGCGCCAAACCTGACAGCGTCACCCTGGCCTCGCACGGCCCGGGAAGCCTGCCCAATCTGCTCGGCGCCTGGCTGAAATCGGAGTGGGGCGTGCCGCTGCTCGAGGTGCCCTACAAAGGCGTCAACTCGGAGATCCCGGACCTGCAAAGCGGGCAGGTGATGAGCGCGTTCATCGTGCCGCAGGTGGTGCTCGGGCCGCTCAAGGCAGGCAAGCTGCGCGCCCTCGCGGTCACGGCGCGTGAGCGCCTGTCGATCCTGCCGGACGTGCCGACCACCGCGGAAGCGGGCTTCCCGGGTCTCGAGGCGATCGTCTGGAACGGCGTCTTCGTCCCCGCCGGGACGCCGCCGACTGTCGTGGAGCGGCTGCACCGCGAGCTGGTGCGCGCCTACACCGCGCCCGAGGTACGCGAGCAGCTGCGCGCCGGTGGCTCCTACGCTGCCGCCGATACGCCGGAAGAATTCGCGGCGTTCGTGCGCTCGGAGAAGGAAAAATGGGGCCGCCTGAGCCGCGAGGCAGGGAACAAGGCGCAGTAACGCCCGTTTAATAAGCGCGGCGACATTCTCTGTGGGCCATGACGGGGCGCCACGCTCCAACGTCGGGCGTAACCTCGTCCCGGTAGCTTGTCGCAGTCAAATCCGCCAACGCCCATGGGCCAACGACTGCTGCCGCAAAACCTGATCGAACTCTACGCACACGCGCTGGCGATTGAGCGCGAGGCGTTCAAGCGCTTCACCGAGCTCGAGCGCTACATGCGCGAGGTCGGCTACGACTATATCGCCGACGAGTTCGAGCGCATCGGCCGCGAAGAGCAGGAGCAGTACGAGGCACTCGCCATCGGCACCGCCGAGCGCGAGCTGCCGGCGCTCGCCGACTGGGAGTACGCCTGGCACTACCTCGGCCCGCAAACGCTCAAAGTCCAGCCGCCGAAGAACGCGCGCGAGGCGCTGGCACTGGCGCTCGCCACCGAGCGCCGCGCGCAGAATTTCTACATCGACGTCGCCGAGCACGCGCCCGACGACGCGGTGTGCGCCTTCGCCGCCGAGATGGCAACCGACGAGCAGCGCCATGTGCAGCGCCTGGAAGAGCTGCTCGCGCGCGAGCCGTTGCCGGCCAAAACCGTGGAAGACGACGCCGAGCCGGTGCGCCGTTAGCAACCCTGTCGCCCCCGCGAAAGCGGAAACGACGATTCCGAGATTTCCTAGTTCGCGCTCAGCCGCGAGGCGCGGGCAGCGGCGGGTATCCCCGGTGCCAGTTTTGCCGTCATGCCGGCGTCAAGCATCTTTTCGGTCTGCTGTACGAGCTCCTGCGCGGTGGCGGTGTCGTAGAGCAGGCTCGTGCTGCGCGCGGTGATGCGCATGCGCGTCAGCTGCTCGGTGATCGGCTCGAGCTCGATTTCGATGTTGCGATTGGCTGAGCGCGCGCGAATCAGCTCGCTCGTCTCCAGGCTTTCGGTTCCCTCCAGGCCGAGCCCCATGCGCTGCAGCGCCGCGAGCGATGCGCCCTTCACGCTCGCCGCCGGCGCCGTGAAGGTGCGCGCGGCGACGCCTTCGAGGTTGTAGCGCAGCACGGTACTGACGCCGCCGCCGAGGAGCGCGATCGCCAGCGTGTCGCAGCCGGCGAGCGGCAAGCACACACCGATCAGCAGCAGGATGCCGTAACGCGCCATCCACCCACGCTGCCCCGCGGCGCAATACGCATCCACCGCCTGGCGCTAGTTCGCGAGGCTGTGACGCCAATACCCGACAGGCCGCGCAGTATAGTTGGCGCGATGCTGCGTCTCGCCGCGCTGTTCAACTCACGCCGGCCCCGCGGCCGCCTGCTGCTCTCCATTGCCGGCATCGCGCTTGGCGTCGCGCTCGGCTACGCCGTGCACCTCATCAATCGCGCCGCGGTGGCCGACGTCACGGCTGCGGTGCGCGCGCTCGCCGGCGAGGCCGATATCGAAGTGCGCGGCGGCCGCAGCGGCTTTGCCGAGTCGCTCTACCCGCAAATCGCCAGGCTGCTGGGCGTGCGCGTAGCGAGTCCGCTACTTGAGCTCGATGCCGGCCTCGTCGGCACCGAGCGGACATTGCACGTGATCGGCGTCGACATCCTGCGCGCGGCGCTCCTGCAGCCCGCGCTGGCGCTGCAAAACCGCTATGACCTCCTCGCGCCCGATAACGCATTCCTGTCCGCCACGGCTGCCACCGCGCTTGCGCTTGGGAAAGGCGACCGCCTGCGCCTCGTTGTTGGGCAGCACGCGGTGGAACTCACCGTGGCGGGCGTCCTCTCCGAGGCGGCGTTGCACGGCGAGGCGGCGCTCATCGACATCGCCACGGCGCAATGGCGCTTCGGGCGGCTGGGCGAGCTGAACCGGCTCGATTTGCGCCTTGCCCCCGGCGCGGACCGCGGTGCGATACTGCGCACGATCCAGTCACACTTGCCGCCCGGCGTCTATGCCGCACCGGTCGACACGCTGGAGCAGGCGAGCGCCTATCCCTCGCGCGCGTACCGCGTGAACCTCAACGTGCTCGCGCTGGTGGCGCTTTTTACCGGCGGCTTCCTGGTCTTTTCGGCGCAGGCGCTCGAGACGGCGCGCCGCCGCGCCGAGCATGCGCTGCTGCGCGTCCTCGGCCTTGAGCGGCGCGGTGTCGCCCGGCTGGTGCTGATCGAAGCGGCGGCGCTCGGTCTCGCCGGTGCTGCGATCGGCCTCGCGCTTGGTTATGCGCTCGCCTTGGTCGCGGTGCGCACCTGGGGGGCGGACCTCGGCGCCGGGATGTTCCGCGGCGTACGCGCGCATCTCGCTTTTTCCGTGCCGGGCGCCTTGTTCTATTTCGCCGGCGGCGTGGCGGTCGCTGTTCTCGGCGCGCTCGTGCCGGCTCGCGACGCGGCGCGCACACCGCCCGCGCGCGCCCTCAAGGCGGGCGACGAGCTCGCCATGCTGAGCCGTGCGACCTCTTCAGTGCCCGGTTTTGCGCTCCTCGTTTGCGGGGCGCTCCTCGCGCAGCTTGGCCCGGTGCGCGGCCTGCCGCTCTACGGCTACGCCGCGATCGCCTGCCTGCTCGTAGGCTCGGTCGCGCTTATGCCGCGCCTTTCGCGTGCCGTGTTCGAGGCGCTGCCGCTGCCGCGCAGCCCGGCCCTCGCGCTCGCCCTGGCGCAGCTTCGCGCCGCCCCGGGCCCGGCCGCGGTGAGCCTCGCGGCCATCGTCGCCAGTTTCTCGCTGATGGCGGCGATGGCGATCATGGTCGCCTCATTCCGCCAGTCGGTGGATGACTGGCTCGGTACGGTCCTGCCGGCGGATGTCTACTTCCGCACCACGCACGCCGGGGATACCGGCGTGCTTGAGCCGACCTTCGTCGCGCGCGTGCGTGCGCTGCCGCAGATCTCGCGCATCGATTTCCTGCGCAGCGGCCGCGTGATCCTCGATCCTGCGCGGCCGCCCGTCGTGCTGATCGCGCGCGATCGCGCGGCGCTGGCTTTTCCGGTGCTCGCCAGGCTGCCGCGCTTGCCATCGCCCGCGATCTGGGTGAGCGAGGCGGTGCGCGATATCTACGGCTACCGGCCGGGCGACGTCGTCGAGCTGCCGCTGCTCGGGCACAATTACCGCCTGGCGGTGGCCGGCGTGTTCCGCGACTACGCGCGCCAGCACGGCGCGATCCTCATCGACCGCTCGCAGTACGCGGCGCTGACCGGCGACCAGCACGTCAACGACGCCGCCGTGTGGCTCGCGCCGGGGGCGAGCCGCGCGCGGCTGATGCAGGCGCTGCGCGATCTGCCTGGCGGCAATGAGCTCGACATCGCCGATTCGGGCGAAATCCGCGACGTCTCGCTCGGCATTTTCGATCGCAGCTTCGCGGTGACCTACGCGCTGGAGGCGGTCGCCGTGCTGGTGGGACTGTTCGGCCTCTCCTCGAGCCTCGGCGCCGTGGTGCTGGCGCGGCGGCGAGAGTTCGGCATGCTGCGACACCTTGGCCTCACGCGCGCCCAGATCCGCTCCATGCTCGCCGCCGAAGGCGCGCTCCTTGCCGCGCTCGGCGCCGCCGCCGGCCTCGCCTGCGGCACGGTCATCAGCCTTGTGCTCGTTTTCGTGGTGAACCGGCAGTCTTTCAACTGGACGATCGATTTCCACCCGCCGTACGCCTTGCTTGGGGCGCTCATCGCCATCCTCATCGGCCTTGCCGTGATTACGGCCATCGTCTCGGGCCGCGAGGCCATGGGCATCGGCCCGGTGCGCGCGGTGCGGGAGGATTGGTGAAGCGTCGCTGCTTCCTTGCGAGCGCCTTGCTTCCGCTAAGCGCGTGGGCGGCGAAGGTCCAATACCCGGCGGTGATGCCGCGCGCGCTCGTCTTTCCGCGCGACTACGGCGCGCATCCCGCGTTCCGTACCGAATGGTGGTACCTCACCGGCTGGCTCGATGCGCAGATGAGGGGGCCGCTCGGCTTCCAGCTCACCTTCTTCCGCGCGCGGCCGGAAGAGCAGAACGACAACCCGAGCCGCTTCAACCCGCGTCAGGTGCTTTTCGCCCACGCCGCGCTCTCCGATCCGCAGCGCGGCCGCCTGCTGCACGATCAGCGCGCAGCGCGCGCAGGCTTCGAACTCGCGGAAGCCGAGACCGGGCATACGGCCGTGTGGATCGACGATTGGTCGTTTATCCAGGACGGGGAACGCTATCAAGCGACGGTTGTCGGCCGCGACTTCACCTACGAACTGACGCTCACGCCGCGCGCCCTCGTCCTCCAGGGCGAGCGCGGCTTTAGCCGCAAAGGCCACCGGCCGGAAGAAGCGAGCTACTACTACAGCCAGCCGCACTTGGCGGTCGCGGGCAAGGTGAACGGCCGCGATGTGACTGGCACCGCATGGCTCGACCACGAATGGTCGAGCGCCTACCTCGCGCCGGAAGCGGCCGGATGGGACTGGGCCGGCATCAACCTCGACAACGGCGAGTCGCTGATGGCGTTCGAGATGCGCGCGAAGAGCGGTGGCATCCATTACGCACCGCCCGGTGTCACGATGCGGCCGCTGCGCTGGTGGAAGTCGCCGCGCACCGGCGTCGCCTACCCGGTGTCGATGGAAGTGAACGGGCTTCGTCTCGAGCCGCTGATGGACGATCAGGAGCTCGATGCCCGGGCGAGCGTCGGCACGATCTACTGGGAGGGCGCGGTGCGCGCGTATCGCGAGCGCGCGGAAGTCGGTCGCGGCTATCTCGAGCTCACCGGCTACTGGCAGCCGATGAAGCTGTGAAGACGCCCGCGAGCACCAGCGCCATGCCGGCGAAGTGGAACCAGTGCGGATACTCGCCAAGAAACACCATCGACAGCAAAACGCCGAGCGCCGGCATCAGGTGCAGCGTCACGCCGGCGCGCGCCGCGCCGAGCCGGCCGACGACGTAGCTCCAGCCGGCATACGCAAGAAGGAGCGAGCCGATCGCCGAGTAGAGCACGGCGAGCGCGCCGTGCGCGGTCAATGCGAGTCGCGCGCCGCTTGCCGCTTCCCAGAGGAGCCACGGCGTCATGAAAACCGCGCCGAACGCGCACACCATGCAGAGGACCTCGATCACCTCCAGCGGGTCGCGCCGCACGCGCAGCAGCACCGTGTAGCCGCCCCACAGCATCATCGAGGCGATCGCCATGAGGTCGCCGCGGTTGAACGACAGCCGCTCCGGATGTCCTTGGGTGGCGATGAGGAACACACCGGCGAGGGAGATGGCGACGCCGCCCCATTGGCGCGCGATGATGCGCTCACCCAGCGCCGCCGTGAGGAGCAGGATGAAGATCGGCGTGGTGGAGAGATAAAGGATGCCGCTTGCCGCAGTGGTGTAGTGCAGCCCGAGCCACTGCAGGGCGAGATGCGGCCCGCCGCCCGTAAAGCCGAGCCCGCCGATGATCAGCCAGTCACGCCGCGTGAGCTGCGGCAGCTTCGCAGCCAACCCGCGCCATGCGAACGGCACAAGGATCGCCAGCACAACGCCGAGTCGTCCCACGGTTGCAAGGCCGGGCGAGATGTCCTCGCGCACCGCGCGCGCGACGATCCAGTTGCCCGACCAGAGGAGCAATGTCGCGATCAGCACGACCCAGGTGTGCAGTCGCATGAAGGCGCGGATTATCGCGTGCTAAATTCGCCGCATGCCTTTCGCGACCGCGGCCGGCCGCCAGCTCGCGTACGAATGGGTGGGCGAGGCGGGCGCCGGCAAGCCGCCGCTCGTCTTCCTGCACGAGGGGCTCGGCTCCATCCGGCAATGGCGCGACTTTCCCGCACGCGTCGCCGCTGCGACCGGCTGCCGGGCGCTGGTTTACGACCGCTACGGCTATGGCCAGTCCGACGTGCTCGCTGAAGCGCGGCGCACTGTGCGCTTCATGCACGACGAGGCGACACAGGCACTGCCTGAGCTCTTCGCCTCGCTAGGGATCGTCGCGCCGCTGCTCATCGGCCATTCGGATGGCGCGTCCATTGCGCTCATCCATGCGGGCGCCGGGCACGAGGTGCGCGGCGTCGTCGCAATGGCACCGCACGTTTTCATCGAGCCGGTGTGCCTGACGTCCATCGCCAATGCGGCGCACGCCTTCGAAAATACCGACCTCGCGGAGAAGCTCGGCCGCTATCACCGCGATGCGCGCAAGACCTTCTATGGCTGGGCCGACGTCTGGCTCGATCCCGAATTCAAAGGCTGGGACATCCGGGACGATTACCTGCCGCAGATCCGTTGCCCGGTCCTCGCGATACAGGGGACCGACGACGAGTACGGGACGATGGCGCAATTGGATGACATCGCGCGGCGCGTGAAAGCGCCCTGCGAGCTCGTCAAGCTAAAGGATTGCGGCCACGCGCCGTTTCGCGAGCAGACCGAGAAGACGCTTGACGCGGTCGTGCGCTTCGTCAGGAATTCGGGGTCAGGGCCCTGACCCCGAAATTACTGCGCGTACTTGATGCCGCGCCGGTCCAGCATGCGCAACAGCGCCGGCCAGTCCTTGTGCGCGGCCGGGCGCATCGGCCGCTGCAGCGCTGCCGTCGACTTGTCGGCCGCCTCCTGCGACATGAGCTGCACGTTGTGCAGGCCGCCGGCGAGCGCATCGACCTGGATCTGGCACGCGCAGTCGAGGTAATACATGATCTCGAAGGCCTCGCGCACCGTCTCGCCGAGCGCGAGCACGCCATGGTTGCGCAGGATCATGGCCTTCGATTTCGCGCCGAGATCGCGCGCCATGCGCTCCTGCTCGTCCTTGTAGAGCGCGACGCCCTCGTAATCGTGGTAAGTGACCTCCGCCTGCACGCGCATGGCGTGCTGGCTGATCGGCAGCAGGCCGCACTTCATCGCCGACACCGCGACTGCCGCCCGCGTATGCGTGTGGATCACGCAATTGATCTCTGAGCGAGCCCGATGCATGCAGCTATGGATGATGAAGCCGGCCTCGTTCACGCCCATGCCGACCGGATCGTCCTTGATCTTGCCGTCCCAGTCGACCTTCACCAGGCTGGAGGCCGTAATCTCGTCGAACATCAGCCCATACGGGTTCAGCAGGAAGTCCTCGGTGCCCGGCACGCGCGCCGAGAAATGCGTGTAGATGAGATCGGTCCACTTGTAGATCGCCGCGAGCTGGTAGGCGGCGGCGAGATCGACGCGCGTCTGCCACTCTTCCTTGCTGACGCGGTCGCGCACGCCCGGCGTGCCGACGGTTTTCAGATTTGCGCTCATAGGGAGCGCATGATAGCCGCTAAACCACCGCTTCGGCGCTTTCGACGGCGTCGAGCGCTTCGAGCAGCAGCTCGGGCCGGTTCTGCTTCAGCCGCGCAGCGTCCGAGAGCAGCCGGCGCCATAGCCGTGCCCGCGGCAGGGCGTGATAGAGCCCGAGCATGTGGCGCGCAATCGCGCGTAATGGCACGTCGCGATGTCGTCGCGCGTACTCGACCATGCGCTTGACCACCCCGGCGCGCGTCCTGCCGGGGTCGGCGAGCACCCAGGGATCGTGGTACGCCGCCCGGCCGAGCATGACGCCGTCGACCCTCGCGAGCTGGCTCGCGATCTGCGCGCGCGTGGTGATACCGCCGTTGATGACGATTTCGAGCTCGGGGAAATCGCGCTTTAGTTGATGCACGTAGTGATACTTGAGCGGCGGGACCTCGCGGTTCTCCTTGGGCGAGAGGCCCCTCAGCACGGCATTGCGCGCATGCACGATGAACGTGCGGCAATCGGCTTGCGCCACGATGCCGACGAAGTCGCGCACGAAGCCATAGTCGCTCACCTGGTCGATGCCGATGCGGTGCTTCAACGTCACCGGCAGCGGCACCACATCGCGGATCGCCTGCACGCAGCGCGCGACGAGCTCGGGCTCCGCCATCAGGCAGGCGCCGAAGGCGCCGCGTTGCACGCGCTCGCTCGGGCAGCCGATGTTGAGGTTGATCTCGTCGTAGCCGTAGCGCGCGCCGAGGCGCGCGCCATGGACCAGCTCTTCCGGCTCGCTGCCACCGAGCTGCAGCGCGACCGGGTGTTCCTCGACGCTGAACGCAAGGTGGCGATCGACATCGCCGTGGATGAGGGCGCCGGTCGTGATCATCTCGGTGTAGAGGCGCGCCTCGGCCGCGAGCTGCCGCATGAAATAGCGATAGTGGCGATCCGACCAATCCATCATCGGCGCCACGCAGATGCGATGAGGTGCTAAATTCACCATTCGAGTTTACTGCACACATGGCGACGAGACCGGTTATCGGGCAGCGGCTGAAGGAGTACGAGGAACAGGAGGTGGAGCGCATCCTCGGCGCCTGCACGCGCTGCGGCAAGTGCTACGAAGTCTGCCCGATGGCGCAATACTCGAAGGCGCCGGCGGTCGACAGCCAGGCGGTGGTGGGCGCAGTACACGCAGTGCTGCGCGGCGAGCCTGGCACGGCGGAGGCGCTCGGCTGGATCGGCGTCTGCACGCGCAGCGGCGTTTGCGTGCCCGCGTGTCCCGAGAACGTCGATCCGAAGATGATGATGCGCCTCGCGCGGATGACGGCGCTCGGCGGGCGCGGCCAGCCGGCGCGGCTGCCGGTGAAGGAGGACCCCGACTATTTCGATCGCGTGCGCGCCTTCGCCAAGCTGCAATTGACCGAGGAGGAACTGAAGGAGTGGACGTGAGCACCAGCGCGAACGTAAGAGCGGCGCAGCCGGTGACGTTCTGGTACGGCTGCAACGTGCTGCGCCACGGCGACATCATCCACGCCTGCCTCGACATCCTGCGTGCGCTTGGCTACGAGCCGGCGCCCGTTGGTGGCGTCGACTACTGCTGCGGCACCGTGAAGGACGCCAACCAGACGGCGGCGGCGGGTATGGCGACGCGCACGGTAGGCAAGCTCAATGCGCGCAGCGCACCCGTGGTGGTGTGGTGCCCGTCGTGCCATTCACACATGCACGAGTTCATGGGGCGCACCAACGAGCGCCACTTCAACATGAGCTACCTCGTCGAGCTACTGCATGCGAAGCGAGCGCAACTTGCGCCGCTCCTCGTGCACCAGGTGCCGATGAAAATTTTTCTGCACCAGCACGTTGGTTTCAATGATCTGGTGCCGGTGAATCGGATGGTGCCGGAGCTGCTGAGCCTGATCCCCGGCGTGCAGGTGCTCGAGGCGACGTACACCGCGCCGGGCTACATGTGCGCTTCTTTCGCCG
>DASREB010000084.1:0-2373 GCA_035652275.1 Burkholderiales bacterium | reverse complement strand
CCCGGCGACCAGCGCGACGCTCGATCTGCTCGCGCGCCTGGGCATGCAGCCCGAGCAGCGCTACGCCTACCTCGATCGCCTGGTGAACCAGCAGGCCTTCACGCTCTCCGCGCTGGACCTCTTCTACGCTTCGGCCATCCTTCTCGTGCTGCTAATTCCGATGCTGTGGATCGCGCGGCCGCCGAAAGGCGCAGGCGCGCCGGCGGCCGCCGGCGCGCACTAGAAAAAAAGCCTCGCCACATCAGGGAACCAGCTAGAGAGGGGGTGGGAGGAGTAGGACAGGCTCCCTGGACTGCGTGCCGAGGCTCGTGAACGGCAGGTCATCCTGCGATGGCAATCGCACCGCTTCGTTACGGGCGCGCAGGCCGCGGTTACAAACGCAATCAGTGAAGGTGGCGGGCGAAGGTGCGGCCGCGCAGCAGCTCCTCGCCCTGCACGACCTCGGCCGCCAGCTCGAGCGCGAAATCGCCGAGCAGCACGCGCACCTCGTCATAGATCTCGCGGCCCCAGCGGTAGCCGGGCCACGGCTGCAGCTCCACCTGGTACGCGGCGAGATCGATGTCGTAGGAGAAAGCGAGGAGCGACGGCACGCGCTCGAACAGCTCGCGCGTGCGCGCTGCAATCAGTGCTTCGCTGCGCTCTCGCGCGCTCGCCTGGAGTTGCGATGAAAGCGCTTTGGTTTCCATGATGGTCACAGTCGTAGCCGCGCCGGGCTGCATGTCGATGTCGGCGAGCAGCGGCCGCGTTACAACGGAAACCGAACGGCCGGGATAAGCTGTACGCGATGCGCCTGCTGCGCGTGATCCGGGCCGTACTCTGGTCGTTCTTCGGCGTCGGTCGCGGCATGCGCGACCTCGAGGGCGTGCACCCGGGCGTGCTGATCGCGATGGCGCTGCTCGTCGCGGCCATGCTGGTGGGCGGCATCGCAACGCTGGTGCATTTCGTCGCCGCGCCCGCCGCGAGGCGCGCAGGTGGCATTGAAGCGCCGCGGGCGAGGCCGCCGAAGGCGCACGGGCCGGTCGTGGCCGCCGACACGATGGCGGAGCGGGCGCGGCCGTGCACCACCTGCCACGGATCGCAGACGCAGGCGACGAAGGACGGGTTTTCGCCGCGCATCGCCGGCAAGCCGGCTGGTTATCTCTACAACCAGCTTGTCAGCTTCCGCGACGGTCGGCGCAGCTATCCGCCGATGGTCTACCTCGTGCAGTACATGACGGACGACTATCTGCGCGAGCTGGCCGGCTACTTCGCCGCTCTGGAACTGCCATATCCACCGCCCGATGCGAGCGCACTCACCGCGGCAGAGACGATGCGCGCGCGCCAGATCATCGCGGAGGGCGATCAGGCGCGCGCTGTGCCGCCGTGCGTGGCGTGCCACGGCGCGACGCTCTCCGGTGTCGAGCCGGCCATCCCGTCGCTGCTCGGATTGCCGCGGCAGTACATGAACGAACAGTTCGGCGCCTGGCGCAACGGCAAGCTGCGCTCCGTGGCGCCTGATTGCATGGCGGAAGTTGCGCGGCGCCTCGCGAGCGCCGATATCGCGCTCCTGACATCGTGGCTCGCGGCGCAGCCGGTGCCGGCGAACCCGAAGGCGGCGAGCGGCTCGGCGAAGCTGCCGCTCGAGTGCGGCAGTGTCGAGATGGCAGCGCGACCGGGTGCGGCCGACGCCGCCAGGCCGGCTTCGGCACCGACGGGCAAAGGCGCCTATCTCGTCGCTGCCGGCGACTGCATCGCGTGCCATAGCGCGATCGGCGGCGCGCCGTTCGCCGGCGGCCGCGGCATCGACACGCCGTTCGGCACGGTTTACTCGAGCAACATCACGCCCGACACGGCGAGCGGCATCGGCGGCTGGTCGCGCGACGATTTCTGGCGCGCCCTGCACGAAGGACGCGGACGCGACGGGCGGCTGCTCTACCCGGCGTTTCCGTACCCGAACTTCACGCAGGTGACGCGCGAGGATGCCGACGCGATGTACGACTATCTGCGGACGCTGCCGCCGGTGGCGCGCAGCAATACGCCGCACGCGCTGCGCTTTCCCTACAACACGCAGGCGGCGCTCGCTGCATGGCGGCTGCTTTTCTTCCGCGCCGGCGTGTACCTCGCCGACGCCAGGCAAAGCGCCGAATGGAATCGCGGTGCCTATCTCGTCCGCGGGCTCGGGCACTGCGACGCCTGCCACGCCAGCCGCAACATGTTCGGCGCGGTGAGCCATCGGCTCGATCTCGGCGGCGGCCTGATTGCGCTGCAGAACTGGTATGCGCCGCCGCTTGGCACGAGCACCGGCATCGCCGGCTGGGATGCGGCGCATATCGCGGCGCTGCTGACGAGCGGCGTCTCGCCGCGCGCGACGGCCATGGGGCCGATGGCCGAGGT
>DASREB010000083.1:0-53030 GCA_035652275.1 Burkholderiales bacterium | reverse complement strand
CCCTCGTGCCGCTGCAGCGTGAAGATCGGGATGTGCGCGGCGATGATGATCAGCATCGAGAAAAGCGTCGGCCGCCCGACCTCCACTGCGGCCTGCAGGATCACGCTCTTTCGTCCCCTATCGTCCAGCTCGCGCTGCGCGTGGCGCTCTTCGGTGAGGCGCCGAAACACGTTCTCCACGACGATGACGGCGCCGTCGACGATGATGCCGAAGTCCATCGCGCCCAGTGACAGCAGGTTCGCCGGGATGCCGATCCAGGTGAGGCCGAGAAACGTGGCGAGCAGCGCGAGCGGGATGGTGACGGCGACGATGAACGCGGCGCGCACGTTGCCGAGGAACAACCACAGCACGAATGAGACGAGCAGCGCGCCTTCGAGCAGGTTGCTGAATACCGTGGTGAGCGTCTTGCCGATGAGCCAGGTACGGTCATAAATCGGCACGACCTTCACGCCGCCCGGGAGCCCGGTGGCGTTCAGCTGGTCGATCTTGTCGCGCACGAGCTTCAGCACGACGGAGGGGTTTTCGCCGCGGCGCATGAGAACGACACCGGTGACGACATCGTCCTCGGCGTCCTGGCCGGCGACGCCCTGGCGCGGCACCGCGCCGAGCGCGACCTTGGCGAGGTTCTTCACCAGGATCGGCGTGCCGCCGCGCTCGGCGACGACCACGTTCTCGATGTCTTCGACGCCCTGGAAGAGGCCCAGCCCGCGAATGAGATATTGCTGGCGGCCCTGTTCGACGTAGCTGCCCCCGGCGTTGGCGTTGCCGCGCTGGATCGCCTGCGAGAGCTGCGCGAAAGTGATCTTGTAGTCCCGCAGCCGCGCGAGGTCCGGACGCACTTCGTACTGTTTCACCAGCCCACCGAGGCTCACCACGTCTGCCACGCCCGGCACGAGCCGCAGCTGCCGCGCCACCACCCAGTCCTGATAGGTGCGCAGCTCGCGCGGCCCCTGGCCTTCGCCCTTCATGCGGTAGCGGTAGATTTCGCCGATGGCGGTGGAGAACGGCGCGAGCTGCGCCTGTACACCGTCGGGCAGATCGATCTCGCGCAGGCGCTCCACCGCCTGCTGGCGCGCGAAATAGCCGTTCACCGTGTCGTTGAAGGTAATGATGACGAATGACAGGCCGAACTGCGTGTGCGAGAACATGCGCACCGCGCCGGGCAGGCCGGAAAGCCCGACTTCCAGCGGGATGGTGACCTGCTTCTCGACTTCCTCGGCGGCGCGGCCGGGATAGAGCGCGATCACCGTGGCCTGCGTGTCGGTAACGTCCGGAAACGCTTCCACCGGCAGATTGTTGAACGCCCACAGCCCCGCGCCGATGAAGACGATCAGGCCGAGCAGGATGAAAAGCGGCTGGTAGAGCGCGAAGGCGACGATCCGGCGGATCACGCCTCAGTCCTTGGAGGCGAGCAGCCGCTCGAGCAAGAGGCTGCCGTCGAGCACCACCTTCTCGTTGGCCGCGAGGCCCTGCAGCACCACCTGGTAGCCGTCGGCGAGCGGCCCGGGCAGGATCGCGCGGCGGGCATAGCGACCATTGCCCTGGTCGATGAACACGTAGTGCTGCTCACCGCGCAGATACACCGCGCGCGAGGGGACGAGGAAGCCGCCCGGCGCGGGCACCCGCAATTCCGCGACCACGTACATCTCGGCCTTCAGCCGATCGTCCGCCGCGGCCACGGCGCCACGTACCTTGACGGTGCGCGACTGCGGGTCGACGACATCGGCGACGTGCAGGATCGTGCCCTGCACTCGCGCAGCGCCAAGCGAGGTCGTGGTAATACTCACATGGGTGCCCGGCTTCACCTGGCCGACGTCCTTCTCCGCGACGTCGAGCAGGAACCAGAGCTTGGTCGGATCGGACACCACGAAAAGGCCTTTGTCGCCCTGGTTGTCCGGCCGCACCTCCTGGCCCGGATTGAGATTGCGCTCCACCACTACGCCGCCGATCGGACTCTTCAACGGCAGCGTCTGGTCGACGGTGTCGGTCTTGCCATAGGGCCTGAGCTTCGCTTGCGTGCGCTGGCGATCGGCGGCGGTGCGCGCCACATCGGCCTGCGCCGTCTGCAGGTCCTTGGCCGGGGCGACGCCCGCCTCGAACAGTTCCTGCACGCGCGCGAGGTTCTTCTGCGCGAGCGCGTAGTCCTGCTCCGCCTTGCGCGCCTCGGCCTGCGCCATGCCGAACTCCGGCGCCGCCAGCACGGCGAGCGTCTGCCCGGGCTTCACCTGATCGCCCGGCCGCACGGCGATCGCGCTGACGCGGCCGGCAAAGGGGGCGAAGACGCGCACGGTGCGCTCTTCGTTCCACACCAGACGCCCGTTGAAGCGCAGCACCATGTCGCGGCGCGGCTCGATCGGTACCGAGGTGATCGAGCCGACCTGCGGGCTGCCCGGCGCGAAGATCACGATGCTGTGCTGCTCGACGGTAAATTGCGGACCGGCCTCCTTCTCCTTCTCGCCACAGGCGGCGAGTGCGAGCAGCAATGCGATGAGCGCGAGGCGTCTCATTTTCCTTCCAGCGCCTGGACGCTCGCCTGCGCGGCGCGCCAGGCGCCGAGCGCCTTGGCATAGTCGGCGCGCGCACCAAGTGCCTCGAGGCGCACGGCGCGCAACGTCCGGCGCGCGTCGAGCACCTCGAGAACCGAAATCGCGCCGCGGCTGAAGGCGAATTCCGAGGCCTCGGCGCTGCGGCTTGCTGCGGCGAGGAGCGAGCCATCGAAACGCTCGACGCGCTCGGCGGCGGCGTTGAGATCGCCCGCGGCGCGCCGCAACTCGTTCGCCGCCTGCGCGCGCGTCTTGGCGAGCGCATCGAGCGCTGCATAACGATCCACCTCCGCCTTCTGGATGTCGCCGGCGAAGTCATAGCCGGTGAAAAGCGGCATCGAGATGCCCAGACCGAAGGAACTGGTCGGCGGGCCGCCGGGAACCCAGCGCTCGTATTGCGCGCCGACCGTCACATCGCGCGTGCGCTGCGCGCGCGCGAGATCGCGCAGCTTCTCCGCCGCCTCGACGCGCGCTCGGCCGGCTGCCACATCGGGCCGTGCATCGATCGCCTGCTCGATGGCTTCGGCGTCGGCGCGCTCGAGCGCTGGCCAAGCATCGGCAGCGCGCAGCTCCAGGGCCTCGGCCTCAAGAGCGAGCAGATAGGCTAGCGTGAGCTGCGCGCGCGCGAGTTCAGCCTGCGCGGCGCGTGCATCGTTTTGGGCACGCTCGTAATCGACCTGCACCTTCGCCACGTCGGCCGGCGCGAGGTCGCCGGCCTGCTGGCGGCGCTGGGCCGCGCCGAGCGTGCCGGCGAATAGCTGCGCGTTGTCCGCGAGTGTGAGCGCTTTTTCCTGCGCCAGCTTGAGGTCGAAATAGGCGCCCTGGAGGACCGCCATCTGCTGACGCAGGGTATCGAGGTAGTCATGGCGCGCGGCGCGTTGCAATCCGTCGGCGGCATCGAGCCGCAGGCCGCGCTTGTTGCCGCGCTCAAACGGCTGGTCGATGCGCAGCACCGTGTCCGCGCCGCGCTTCTGGTTGTCGATGGTGTTCGAGTCGTTGATGCTCGAGGCGTTGACCGAGAGCGTGGCATTGGGACGCGCGCCGGCGATCACGCGCTGCGCGTCCGCCGATTCCATGCCACGACGCGCAGCCTGCAACTCGCGGTTGTTGCGTACGAGCAGCGCTTGCGCTTCGGGCAGCGTGAGATCGCGCGCCTGCACCTTGGCGTCGAGCGCCAATATGGCGAGCGCGAAACACAACAAGATCCGGGCCACAGGCGGGCAGCACTCTGACAGCTTTTTGTAGGGTGCGAGAATCTAACCCAGAAAGCTGACAGCTTTCTGAAATGCGCCGATAGGCTCACCTTGTTTGACTGTAAGCACTTTGTAGGTCTGCTGGCCGTAGAGTCCGCGCCCGCTCGATGCACATCCTTCTCCTCGAAGACGGCTCGACGGTCGCCGATGCGCTCTGCCGCATGCTGCGTCGCGAGGGCTACGCCGTGGAAATGGCTTCGGTGAGCGAGCAGACGCTGCGCGCCGCGCGCCGGCCCGCGTGCGATCTCGTGATCCTCGATCTCACCTTGCGCGGGGACGATACCGGGAAGCTCGTGCGGGTGCTCGAGCAGTGGCGCGACCAAGTGCCAGCGCTTGTGCTCACCGCGCGTGAGCATATCGACGAGCGCGTGCAGGCTCTGGAACTCGGTGCCGACTGCCTCGCCGAGCCGTTCGCGATGCCGGAGCTCGCAGCGCGAGTCCGCGCACTCATGCGCCGTTGGCGCGCGCGCCGTGGCGGGCGGCTCGTCCATGGCCCGCTGGTCGTCGACCGCGAAGCGCACCGCGCCTACCTGCGCGGCGAGCCGCTCGCCCTCCTGCCGCGCGAATGGGCCGTGCTCGAAGTGCTGCTCGAACGCTGCGACCAGATCGTGCCGAAAAACATCATCATGGGTTCCCTCTCGCGCGGCGGCAAACCGGTGTCGGCGAACACGATCGAGACGCATGTGTCCCGCCTGCGCGCCAAGGTCGAGGGCGCCGGCGTGCGCATCCGCACGGTGCACCGTGTCGGCTACCTGCTCGAAGCCCAACCGACGCGCGTCGAGCGGGGCTCATAGCGCCGGAGCCTATGAGCAGAGCGCCCCGGGTACCGCGCCTCCCGCGGCACATGCAGATACTGGTCCTTGCCCTGGCCGCCGCCGCAATTGCCTTGCTCGCGGGCGGCGCCGCGACCTACAAGCACTTCTTCGCCGCCGAGAAGTCCGCACCGCCGGCGCCGCCGCCCGCGCCCGACACGTTCCGTCCGACGAAGGAGCAATGGGCGGGCCTCAAGGTGATCAACGTCGACGTGAGGACGTTCCGCAGCGAGCAGATCACCGATGGCAATATCGCCATCAACGAGGACACGACGACGCCGGTGTTCTCGCCCTACTCCGGCCGCGTCACGCGCGTGATCGCGAAGCTCGGCGACCAGGTCAAGGCGGGCCAGCCGCTGATGGCGGTGCAGGCGACCGAGGTGGTGCAGGCGCAAAACGATCTGGTCGCCGCGCTCGCCACGATGAACACCGCGCGCTCGCAGCTCACGCTCGCCGAGGCGAATGAAAAGCGCCAGCACGAGCTCTATCTCGCAAGGTCGGGGGCGCTGAAGGACTGGCTGCAGAGCCAGGCGGAGCTCAGCACGGCACGGAACGCATTGCGCAGCGCCGAGACGGCGCGCGCCGCGGCGCGCAACCGCCTGCGCATCCTCGGCAAGTCCGCCACCGAAATCGCCGCACAGGAGAACTCGCCGGACACGCAGCAGATGAACCCGGAAGCGTTAGTCAGGGCGCCGATCAGCGGCACGGTGGTGCAGCGCCAGGTGGGCCTCGGCCAAAACATCGCCAGCGCCGCGGGCGGCGCGAGTACCCCGGTCTACTCGATCGGCAACCTGTCCACCGTCTGGCTGATCGCCAACGTGCGCGAGACCGACACGCGCACAGTGAGTATCGGCCAGCCCGTAGAAGTGCGAGTGTTGGCATATCCCGGCCGCGTGTTCAAGGCGCGCCTCACGTGGATCGCCCCCTCCATCGATGCGGCCACGCGCAGGCTGCCGGTGCGCGCCGAGGTCGAGAACTCCGACGGCGCGCTGAAACCGATGATGTTCGCGAGCTTCAGCATCATCACGGGCGGCGAGGTTGCGGCGCCCGCGGTGCCGCAGAGCGCGGTGATCTACGAGGGCGACCAGGCCCGCGTCTGGGTGGCGCTCGATGATGGCAGCGTCGCCGCGCGTGCCATCATGGTCGGGCGTACCCACGACGGCATGGTCGAGGTGACGCAGGGACTCGCGGCCGGTGAAAAGATCGTCGCCAGCGGCACGCTCTTCATCGACCGCGCGGCGCAAGTGAAGGACTGATGAACGCGCTCGTCGCCTTCGCGCTGCGCCAGCGCGTGCTGATCGTGGTGCTGCTCTTCGCCACCATGGGCGTGGGCTTAATCAGCTTCCTCAAGCTCAACATCGAAGCCTATCCAGACCCGGTGCCTCCGCTGGTCGATATCGTGACTCAGAGCCCGGGCCAGTCCGCCGAGGAAATGGAACGCTACATCACCATCCCGATCGAGGTGGCGATGGCTGGCACGCCGAACGTGAAGACCATCCGCACCATCTCGCTGTTTGGCCTCTCCGACGTCAAGGTGCAGTTCACTTACGACTTCACCTATTACCAGGCGGAGCAGTTCATCATCAACCGCCTCGCGCAGATGCCGCCGCTCGCGAACAACGCGCAGCCGGCGATCTCGCCGGTGAGCCCGACCGGTGAAATCTACCGTTACCGCGTCGTCGGCCCGGCTGGCTTCTCGGTCACGGACCTCAAGACCATCCAGGACTGGATGCTCGAGCGCCGTTTCAAGGCGGTGCCCGGCGTGATCGACGTCATCGCCTGGGGCGGCAGGACCAAGACCTACGACGTGACGCTGGATCTCAAGAAGGTCACCCAGTACGGGCTCACGGTGCCGCAGATCATCCAGGTGCTCAACAACAGCAACATCAACGTCGGCGGCCAGACGGTGAACTTCGGGCCGCAGGCGGCCGTGGTGCGCGGCATCGGGCAGATCCACACGCTCGACAACATCCGCAGCACCACGCTCAGCGCGCCGAACGGCTCCCCGGTGCTGCTCTCCGACGTCGCCGACATCGGCGTCGGGCACAAGCCGCGCCTGGGCATCGCGGGCCAGGATGCGGACGACGACATCGTCGAGGGGATCGTGCTGATGCGGCGCGGGCAGGAGAGCCTGCCGACGCTCGAGCGCGTGAAGGCGGAGGTCGACCGCATCAACCATACCGGCCTCCTGCCGCCAGGCGTGCGCATCGAGAAGATCTACGACCGCACCGACCTCATCAACGTCACGACGCACACCGTGCTGCACAACATGCTGATGGGCATCCTCCTCATCTTCTTCGTGCAGTGGATGTTCCTCGGCAATCTCAGGAGCGCGATCATCGTCGCCACCACCATCCCGTTTGCGCTGTTCTTCGCGGTGGCCATCCTGGTGCTGCGCGGCGAGTCGGCGAACCTGCTCTCGGTGGGCGCGATCGACTTCGGGCTGATCGTCGATGCAACCGTGATCATGGTAGAGAACATTTACCGTCATCTATCCGTGCCGCGCGAGAAATGGCGCGAAGGACCGCACGGGCTGGAGCATGCGCGCATGGTGATCGGCCTACACGGCAAGCTCAACCGCATCGCCATCGCCGCGGCCGAGGTGAACGGCCCGATCTTCTTTTCCGCCGCCATCATCATCGCCGCGTTCGTGCCGCTCTTCACCATGTCGGGCATCGAGGGCCACATCTTCGGGCCGATGGCGAAGACGTACGCATACGCGATCCTCGGCGGCATGATCGCCACCTTCACCGTGTCGCCCGCGCTGAGCGCGCTGCTGTTGCACGAGAAGGTGGAGGAAGTGGAGACGGTCATCGTGCGCGGCCTGCGCCGCGCGTACGCGCCGCTGCTCGAGTTCGCGCTCGGCAACCGCATCCTCGCGCTCGGGCTTGGCGCGCTCGCCTTCGTCGCGGCCGCCGTCATGGTCGCGAATCTCGGCCTCGAGTTCCTGCCGAAACTCGAGGAGGGCAATCTGTGGATCCGCGCCACCATGCCGCCGTCGATCTCCCTCGAGGAGGCGAACGGCCACGTCAACCGCATGCGCAACATCATCAAGGGCTTTCCCGAAGCCGTGACGGTGATCTCGCAGAACGGGCGGCCGGACGACGGCACCGATGCGACCGGCTTCTTCAACGCGGAGTTCTATGTGCCGCTGAAGCCGAAGGGCGAATGGCGCAGGGGCATCGACAAGGAAAGACTCACCGAGCAGGTGAACGCCGCGCTGCAAGCCGAGTTCCCTGGCGTGGAGTTCAACTTCTCGCAGAACATCCAGGACAACGTCGAGGAGGCCGCCTCGGGGGTTAAGGGCGAGAACTCGATCAAGCTCTACGGCAACGATCTCGTGACGCTCGAGGCGAAGGCCGCCGAAATCCGCGACGTCATGCGCACCGTGAGAGGTGTCGCCGACCTCGCGGTGCTCAATTCCCTCGGTCAGCCGACGGTGCGCATCGACATCGACCGCGTGCGCGCGGCACGTTACGGCCTCGCGCCGGGCGACATCAACGCCACGGTGCAGGCGGCGATCGGCGGACAGGCGGCGGGAAATCTCTATGAAGAGGGCTCGGATCGCAACTTCCCGATGGTGGTGCGCCTCGCGCCCGAATATCGCTCGAGTCTCGATGCGATACGGCGCATCACGGTCGGCGTGCAGAACCAGGCGGGCAGCGTCACGCAGGTGCCGCTCAGCCAGGTCGCCGACGTGCGCCTGGAGTCCGGGGCGTCGTTCATCTACCGGGAGCAGCAGCAGCGCTACATCCCGATCAAGTTCAGCGTGCGCGGCCGCGACCTGGGCAGCGCGGTGCTCGAAGCGCAGGACAAGGTGCAGCAGCAGGTCCAGTTGCCCGGCAACTACCGCCTGGAATGGGTAGGCGAGTTCGGTAACCTCACAGAGGCAGCAATGCGGCTCGCGCTCGCGGTGCCGCTCAGCATCCTGCTTATCTGCACGCTGCTTTACTTCCACTTCAACTCGATGGTCGACATGCTGCTCGCCGCGAGCGTCATGCCGATGACGCTGGTCGGCGGCGTGTTCGGGCTCTACTTGACCGGGACACCCTTCAGCGTCTCGGCAGCGATCGGCTTCGTCGCGCTCTTCGGCATCGCCGCGATGGACGGCATCATCGTCATCTCGTACTACAACCAGCTCCTCGGCGACGGCGTGCACCGCGCCAACGCGATCCGGCAGGCGTGCGAAGTGCAGATGCGGCCGGTCGTCATGACCTGCATCGCGGCCGGCGTCGGCCTGCTGCCGGCGGCCGTCTCCACCGGCATCGGCGCGCAGGTACAGCGGCCGCTTGCCATTGTCGTCGTGGGCGGCGTGCTGCTCGCGCCGCTGCTGATCCTCGTCGTGCTGCCCGCCCTGATCGCGGTCTCCTCGCGACGCCGGTCGGCGCCGCGTCCCGATGGCACCGAGGACGTCGAGATGGCGAACGCCTGATGCGCTGCGCGGCGCTCGCTTGCAGCGTGCTCATCGCGGGATGCGCCGTGGGCCCGGATTTCCGCCGGCCGAGCCCGCCGCCGGTCGAGCGCTACACGCCCGAGCCGCTCGCGACCGAGAGCGTCGCCGCGCAGATCCCGGGCGGCGCGATGCAGCGCTTCGTGCGCGACCTGGATATTCCCGGGCAGTGGTGGACGCTCTATCGCTCGCCGGCGCTGAATTCGCTCGTCGCGCAGGCGCTGAGGGCAAATCCGACCCTGCAGTCGGCGCAGGCGGCGCTGCGCGTTGCCGAGGAGAACCACCTCGCGAGCCGCGGAGCGCTTTTCCCGAGCGCGGACGCGAGCTTCTCCACGACGCGGCAGAAATCCGCGCCGATCCTGAGCTCCCCGCTCAACACCCCCGAGCCGGTTTTCAATCTCCACACGGCGCAGCTCAGCATCGCCTATGTGCCCGACGTCTTCGGCGGCGTGCGCCGCCAGGTGGAAGCGGCGGCCGCGCTGGCCGAGAGCCAGCGCTGCGAGCTCGAGGCAACCTACGTGACGCTCAGCTCCAACGTGGTCGCCGCCGCGGTGCAAGAGGCGGCGCTGCGCGCGCAGATCGCGGCGACCGAGGAGATCGTCAAGCTCGAGACCGAGCAGGTCGCGCTGATGCAGCGCCAATACGAGCTCGGCGCCATTGCCGAGGCCAATGTCATCGCACAGCGCGTGACGCTCGCGCAGGCGCAGGCCACGCTCGCGCCGCTGCGCAAGCAGCTCGCCCAGCAGCGCAACCTGCTGACGGCGCTCGCCGGCCGCTTCCCGAGCGACGAGGTCGCGGAGCGCTTCGACTTTGCGAATCTCGAGCTGCCGGTCGAGCTGCCCGTCAGCCTCCCTTCCAAACTGGTCGAGCAGCGGCCCGATGTCCGCGCAGCGGAAGCACAACTGCATGCGGCGAGCGCCGAGGTCGGCGTCGCGGTGGCGAACATGCTGCCGCAGTTCAGCATCAGCGCGAACATCGGCAGCGTGGCGAGCGAGATCGGCTCGCTGCTCGGCTCCGGCAGCGGCTTCTGGCTGGTGGGGGTGAATGCGACGCAGCCGCTATTTCACGGCAGCACGCTGCTTCACCGCAAGCGCGCCGCCCAGGCGGCTTACGAGCAGGCCGCAGCGCAGTACCGTGCCACGGTGATCGCCGCGTTGCAGAACGTCGCCGATACGCTGCGCGCGCTGCAGTACGACGCGATTGCGCTCAAGGCCGCGCTCGACGCGAAGCTGCTTGCCGAGGAAAGCCTGGCGATCGCGCGGCGGCAGCTCGAGCTCGGCGACATCAGCTATCTGGGCCTCCTCACCGCCGAGCAGGCTTACCAGCAGACGGTGCTCGCCTTGGTACAGGCGCAGGCAAATCGCTACGCCGACACGGCAGCGCTCTTCCAGGCGCTGGGCGGCGGCTGGTGGAATGCTAGGCCGGCGGAAACGAAAGGCTGATGCGCGTGCCGCGCCCGGCGGCGCCAGCGCCGAGCGTCACGGAAGCACCATGGCGGTGGGCGATCTCGCGCACGATGGCAAGCCCGAGGCCCGCGCCCGGTCCAGGCGTTCCCTTGACGCGGTGAAAACGCTCGAAGACGTGCGCGCGCTCCGTTTCGGGGATGCCGGGACCGTCGTCCTCGACCTCGACGTAGCAAACGCCGTCGCGGCGACCGGTGCGTAGCGTCACCACGCCGCCTTGCGGCGTGTAGGTGAGCGCGTTGTCGAGAAGGTTCGAGGCCGCTTCGACGAGGAGCTCCGCCTCGCCCTGCACCGGCGCAGCCGCCAGCTCGAAGCCGAGATCGATGCGCCGCGTGTCGGCGCGCGCAATCCAGTCCGAGAGATCGCGCTGCAGGAGCTCGCCGAGGTCGGCGCGCTGCGGCGTGTACGGGCGCTCGGCACTCGGGTCGATCGCGGCGAGCGTGAGGAGCTGCCGCGACAGATGTGCCGCCCGCTTGGTCGCGGCGTGCAATTGCTCGACGGTGCGCGCGAGCGCCGGCGACAGCGGCTCGCCGCGCGCGGCCTCGACTTGCGCCTGCAGCGCGGCGAGCGGCGTGCGCAGCTGGTGCGCCGCGTCGGCGACAAACTGCTGCTGCAGCTCCATCGACACCGCAAGGCGGTGCAGCAGCTCGTTCAGCTCGTGAACCAGGGGGCGCACCTCCTCGGGCGCTTCGCGCTCGGCCACCGGCCGCAGGTCGCGGTGCGAGCGCGTCGCGAGCTCGCCGCGCAGCTTGTCGAGCGGCCCGAGGCCGCGCGCCACCCCGATCCATACCGCAGCGAGCGCGACGACGATGATCGCGGTGCCGAGCACGCCATAGGCGGCGAGCACGCGCTCCACCAGGCGCTTGCGCTTTACCAGGGTCTCGGCCGCCTGCACCATTACCGGGCCGGCGGGCGAATCGATCGCGATGGCCGCCACGCGCACCGGCTCGCCCTCGTAGACCGTGTCGTAGAACACCGGCGTGCCGTCCTCGGGCTCGGCGGGCGGGGGCGGCAGCGCGTCGGGGCCGACCAGCGGCCGCCCGTGCTGGCTCACCGAAAAGAACAGGCGATCGCTCGTATCGACGCGCAGCGCTTCGAGCGCTTCGCGGGACATGTCGACCACCACACCGCCGCGCGTCACCTTGAGCGATTGCGCGATGGCGAGCGCCGGATCGAGGAGCGAGCGGTCATAGGCATCGCTTGCCAGGCCAAGCGCCGTGCGGTAGGCGAGGACCGCGGCCGCGGCGAGCACCAGTGCGAGCGGCGCGAGCAGCCAGACCAGCAGCCGGCTGCGCACGCTGCGCTCAGCGCGCATCGTCCCCTTCGAGCATGTAGCCGTAGCCGCGCACGGTGCGGATGTGCAGCCCCGCGGATTCGAACTTGGCGCGCAGGCGCGAGACATAAACTTCCACCGCGTTGGCGCTGAGCGGCTCGTCCCAGCTCGAGAGCGACTGCACGATGCGCTCCTTGGCGAGCGCGACGCGCGGCTGGGTGAGAAAGAGCTCCATGATGGCCCACTCGCGTGGTGTGAGCTCGACACGCTCGCCATCGACCCGTGCCTCGCGCGCGACGAGATCGAGCGCCAGGCGGCCGAACGCGAGCTGCGGCGCAACCGGCGTCGAGCGGCGGCGGATCAGCGCGCGCACGCGCGCTTCGAGCTCGGCACGCTCGAACGGCTTCACCAGATAATCGTCGGCGCCAAGGTCGAGGCCGCGGACGCGATCGCCGAGCGCCTCGCGCGCGCTGATGACGATCACCGGCACGGTGTTCTTGGCGCGTCGCAGCCGCGCCAAGAGCTCGAGGCCGTCCATGCCGGGCAGTCCGAGGTCGAGCAGCACGACGTCGAAAGCTTCATTCTTGAGGGCGAGCGCGGCATGCTCGGCGCTCGCGACGCAGTCGGCGGCGTGGCCGCCGGCGCGCAGCGACCGCGCCAGGCCGTCGGCGAGCAGGGCATCGTCTTCCACGATGAGGAAGCGCATGACCTATTGTAGGCACCTGGAAAACGCGGCGCGGCGCTCGCGCTCCTGCTCGCGCTGTCGTCGGGCTTCGCCGCCGCACAAGACCAGGACGAGCGCTGGAACGCCTATGGCCACGCGACCTATATCGGCAACGTGCATGGCGCCTTTCCGGCGGCTTACACCAATCTGAACGGCAGCTGGAACTCGCTCCTGCCGCCAAAGGACTACAGCTGGTCGGCAACCGGCACGGCGTCCCTCGGCGTCAAGCCCTGAAGCGGCGGCGAGCTGTTCTTCGCGCCGGCGATGATCGCGCAGGTCGCGTTCTCTGATTTGGCGGGTCTCGGCCGCTCGCTGCAGAACGCCGAGCTCGAGAAAACGGGCTTCAGCACGCCAATCTTCTATACCTCGCGGCTCTTCCTTGGTGCCAGACGTGAACATTTCATGAAACACTTGCGCCTCGGCGCAGTGGTGATCGAAATGAAATGCTCAAGCATGTTGAGCCGCGCAGGTTTTGTTATTTCTCTGGCCGTCTGCCTGTTTGCCACATTGCGCCTCGCCTCTGCGCAAGCGCCGGGCTTCGAGGTGCATGCGCAGGCAACATACCTACGGCAGTTCAAACCCTCCTTTGAGGCGCCGTATACAGGCCCGAAAAGCCTGTTGCCTCAACGAGAGTACGGCTACTCGTTCACTGGCACGATCTTTATCGGCGCTCGCCTCGGCAACGGCTGGGAGGCCTACTTCAATCCAGAGTTCGTCCAAGGAAGCGCGCTCTCCGAATTGCAAGGACTGGGGGGCTTTACGAACGGAGAAAACCAGCGCACAGCGAAAGGAGAGATACAGGGATATAGCGCGCGCGCATTCGTGCGAAAAACGTGGAACCTGGGCGGCGAGAAAGATGAGGAGAAATCCGATGCCAATCAGGTCCGGACCCGCTACGCGGGCCGGCGTGTCGTCCTGACCGCCGGTAACTATTCCGTGCTCGATGTGTTCGACGCGGTCGAGTACAGCCACGATCCGCGCACGCAATTCTTGAACTGGTCATCGCTCACTTATGGCGCTTGGGACTATCCGGCCGATGCGCGCGGCTACACATGGGGACTCGGCCTCTCGTACATCAGCGAGGAGTGGTCGTTGCGCGCCGGGCGATATCTGATGCCGGTCGAATCGAACGGCATCACGCTGAACCGCGACATCGCACACCATTATGGCGAAGCGATCGAACTCGAGCGGCCTTATCTCCTGGCCGGGCACAAGTCCCTGCTGCGCCTGCTTGCCTTCCGCAACCGGGTGAACGCTGGAGCGTTCCGCGATGCGCTCGCCAGCACAACCCCACCGGACGTGACTCAGGTCCGCCACGTCCAGTCGAAGAACGGCTTCGGCGTCGGCACGCAGGTCGCGTTCACGGAGCAAATAGGCGGCTACGTGCGCGCCGGGTGGAATGACGGCAAGACGGAAACGTATGCCTTTACCGAAATCGAGCGCTCTTTGGCGGTCGGCATGCTGATGAACGGCACGCGGTGGCAACGAGCCGAAGACACGGTGGGCTTGTCGGTCTACGTGAACGGTCTTTCAAGCGCGCACCGCGATTATCTCGCCGCCGGCGGGCAAGGCTTCTTCCTGGGCGACGGACGCCTCAATTACGCCACCGAGCGCATCGTCGAGACGTTCTACAGCATCAATGTCGTTCGCGGCCTGTGGGTCACTGCGGACTGGCAGCACATCGCCAACCCTGGCTACAACCTCGACCGGGGACCGGCGAACACCTACAACCTGCGCATACATTTCGAGCTTTAGAGCCGCAGGTTCGCGAAATTAAGCTTCCCGTCAGGCCAGCGGTGTATATGTCTGCGCAACGCCGAAAGCCAACGATGTTTGGACTGCTCGATGAGGCGATCGAACGCTGCCCTAGGTTGCCAACTGAGCGCCTGCGCGGAGCAACGGCGATAGCGTCGCTGCTGGCCCTGGGCTGGCTTGCCGGTTGCGCTACGGTCTACGAGGGAAAGTACGACTGGGACCAAGGTTGGCGTATGGGTCGCGTGATCAACATGGGCCGCGGCGCGGCGCTCGGCGCTACCTCCGTCCATGATTGCCGGCAGGACGTATCGCCCGGCGATGTGGCGCGAACGGTTTATGCGGATGTGGCCTACCAAAGTGAAGGCCGGTGGTCGCGCCATCGAATCGTTGCGGTTCCCGAAGGCATGCCGCTCCAGGTGGGGCAGGCGGTCTACCTGAACGTCAACGCCTGTTCCGGCTTGGCGGCGGCAGGCAGCGGTTGATCGCTTGACACCGGGGAGTAGTCGGCAGGCACTAACGCCCCGCGGACGACCGACAAGACAAACTAAAAAAGCGTCGGGGCTCTAGCAGATCAATCGCGCCAGCGCCCTTTGCCCACGGCCTTTCAGGACCGGTCTAGCTTCGCCTCGATCTTCGTCAATCGTGCTCGGAACCCGAAATTCAGGGCGACGAGGATGATCAACAAAACCATCTGAATTAGCTGCACGCCTGCGTCCACGCTTCGCGTGACAGGAGTTCTGAGCGTTAAATTGTTTACGCGCGCGTTGTTCGCCAAGCTGCACTCGCGCGTTCGTTTACCATAGCGGCCAATACGAACAACAAGAGGGCCCGGTAGCGCCATGGTGGTCCAGCGGCGGCTACTCCAAGCGGTGGCAACAAGCGTTCTGACAGCGACCTACGGCGCAGCGCAGGCCGCGCGCCCGTTCGTCACCGACGATGCGCGCATCGTCGACAAGTGCCAGATCGAGACGTACTACAAGGAGCAGCGCACCTACTCGGGCAACGAGTTCTGGTTCCTCCCGGCCTGTAATACTGCGTATGCGGGCTTGCCTTTCAACTTCGAGATCACCGCGGGCGGCAACCGCATCGAAGGCGAGAAGAGCACCGTCCTGCAGGCCAAGTTCCTGCTGAAAACGCTGGAGACGAACGGCGCCGGCTACGCGCTCTCGCTCGGCACGTTCGGTGGCGAGCCTTACTTCAACACGATCGGCAGCCGCTCGTTCTTCGATGACCGCGTGGTGGTGCACGGCAATCTCGGCTCATTCCGCGACACCGGTGGCACCTGGGGCTACGGTGCCGAGGTGCTGCTGTGGGCGCCGCGGGTCTACGGCATCTTCGAGAGCTATGGCCAGCATCGCGAGACGCCTACCTATCACTACGGCTTTCGCTTCTGGATACTGCCGGATTATTTCCAGCTCGACATGACGCAAGGCAACCAGACCGGCGCCGGCAACCGGCGCTTCTATACGGTCGGGCTGCGCTTCCTGTTTCCCTAGCGGAATCGATCGTCGTTCCCGCGCAAGCGGGAATCCGGTGAAAAATAGGCTGGGCCCCGGCTTTGGCGGGGGCGACTCCAGAGTTTCCCTAGTCTTCCGCCCTGAAGCCGGAAGCCCTGACGATCGGCCCCCAGCGCTCGAGATCGGTGCGCAGCACTTCGCGGAAGGCAAGCGGCGTCATGGCCTGCGGCTCCATGCCGAGCTTGAGCATCCCGATTTGCGCCTCGCCGTGCTGCGTGGCGTCGGTGACGCCATTGGCAAGCCGCTTGACGAGATCGGGCGGCGTCTTCGCCGGCGCGAAGAAACCGAGCCAGGGTGAGATCACGATGTTCGGGAACCCCGCTTCGCTCATCGTCGGCACATCCGGCAGGAACCTCGAGCGCTTGTCGCTGGTGACGGCGAGAACGCGGATCTTGCCGCCCGCGAGCTGCGGCAGGAGCTCGCCGATCGGATTGATGCTGACCGCAACCTGCCCGCCCATCAGGTCCTGCAGCGCGGGGGCGCCGCCCTTGTAGTGCACCGGCGAGAGCGAGACGCCCGCATCGCGCGCGAGCATCACGCCGACGAAGTGCGGCGTGCCGCCCGCGGCGGTCGTGGCATAGAACGCGCGCTTCGGATTGGCGCGCGCCCAATCGACATACTGGTGCACCGTCTTCACTTCGGCCGGCAGCGCCGGCCCGGCGGCGAGCGCGAGGCCCGAGCGCGCGATGAGCGCGATGGGAATGAAATCGGCGAGCGGGTCGTAGCCGAGCCGCGCGAAGCTGTGCGGGTACACCGTCATCAGGAAGTCGGGCGTGAAAAGCAGCGTGCTGCCGTCGGGCGCCGAGTGCGCCGCTGCCTCGACCCCGGTGCGCCCCGAGGCGCCGACACGATTCTCGACGATCACTGCCGGGGCGTAATTGCCGCGCAGCTTGTCGGCAATGAGGCGCGCCGCCACGTCGGTGCCGCCGCCCGCCGGGAAAGGCACGATGATGCGCAAGCTCTTCGACGTGGTTTGCGCATTCGCCGCTCTCGCCATCGGCAGCGCGAGCGCGGCCAGCAGCAGCCGACGTCGCTTCATTCCGCCTTGATGCCGGCGGCCTGGATCACCTTCGCCCAAAGCGCGGTCTCCTTGTGGATCAGCAATTCAAGCTCCGTCGGCGTGCTCGGCGCCGCATCGACGCCGATGTTCGCCAGGCGCTCGCGCAGATCGGCCGCGCGCAGCGCCATGCCGATTTCGGCATTGAGCCGCGCGATCACGCCCGACGGTGTCGCCGCCGGCGCGAGGACGCCGTACCAGGCGAGCGCCTCGTAGCCCGGGAAGCCGCTCTCGGCAATGGTCGGCAGTTCGGGCACCGCGGGAGAGCGCGCCGCCGTGGTGACGGCGAGCGCGCGCAGCTTCCCCGCCTTGACCTGCACCAGCCCGGCCGTGAGGCCGGTCATCATCATCTGCACTTCGCCCGCCATCACTGCCGCGAGGCCCGGGCCGACACCTTTGTACGGCACGGCGACGATATTGATGCCCGCGAGCTGCTTCAACCATTCCATCGCCAGGTGATGCGGCGTGCCGGCGCCGAGCGAGGCGTAATTCAAGCGGCCGGGCTCGGCTCTTGCCGCGGCGACGAGCTCGGGCAGCGTCGCTGCCTTGAGCCCGGGATGTGCGACCAGCATGAACGGCGTGGTGATGAGGCGCGCCACCGGCGCGAAGTCCTTGGCCGGGCGATACGGCAGCGTGCGCTGCAACGCCATGTTGATGGCGAACGCGTTCGTCGTCATGAGAAGGGTGTAGCCGTCGGGCGCGGCGTGCGCCACGACCTCGGTGCCGATGATCTCGCTCGCGCCACCGCGGTTGTCGACCACGACCGGCTGCTTCAGCTGCTCGGTGAGCTTCTGCGCAAGCGGGCGCGCGACGGTATCGGTGCCACCGCCCGGCGGGTACGGAACGACGAGCCGGATGGCGCGAGTCGGGTACTGCGCCTGCGCCAGCGTCGGCGCGAGCGCCAGCGCCGCGAGCAGAAAACCGCGCCCGAGCCTCACGCCGTCGTCTTGATATTGAGCTCCTTCAGCTCACCGAGCTCGGCGCCGTCGTCCATCGAGAAGCGGTCGCCGAAATCGAACAGGTCCTCGTTCTGCACGCCCGGGTAGTACTGGATCTCCCACCAGTTGTGGTCGAGGTCCTCCATGTAGAAGGAGTAGACCCCGTGCTGCATGACCACCGGCAGGACCTGGCGGATCTTGTACTTCTCCTTGTGCTTGAGCGCGTTCTGGTGCGCCTTGTCGACCTCTTCCTTCGAGCCGACGTCCAGGCCCCAGTGGTTCAGCACGTTGCACGATGCACCGCCGCGCCGACCTCCACCGCGACGATGTGGAACTTCAGCCCACAGCGCACCACCATCGCCGGCCTGGCGTGGCGCACGCACTCGAGGCCGAGAAACTCCTCGTAGAACTTGCGCGAGTCCTTGAGGCTATAGCACTCCATCGTGCCGTGCGACATGACGTAAGGCTTGATGATGGAATTCTCCGTCTTGGCGTCGGCGATACCGTCGTGGATCATCTCCCGCGTTTGCGGCATGGCTCTCCTCCTTCAGGCAGCGGCCTTGTCGGCCTCGGTCAGGAATGAATCGGCATAGAACTCGTCGGGCGGCAGCTTGCACTGCGCGCTGAAATCCTTGCGCGCCGACTCCACCATGATCGGCGCGCCGCACGCATAGACCTGGACGCCCGCCATGTTCGGAAAATCGGCCATCACCTGGCGGTGGACGAAGCCGGTGCACTCGGTCCACTGGCATTGCGCGCTCGCCTCCGAGAGCACCGGCACGAACTTGAATCCGGGCCGCTGCCAGCTGCGCGCGAGATCGAGCATGTACAGGTCGCGCTTGATGCGGCAGCCCCAGTAGAGCGTCATGGGACGCGTCCTCTCAATATTCTTGTCGAACGCGTACTCGATGATCGCCTTGATCGGCGCAAAGCCGGTGCCGCTCGCGAGCAGGATGATCGGCTTGTCGGACTCCTCGCGCAGGTAGAAGCTGCCGAGCGGGCCTTCGAAGCGCAGGAGATCGCGCACCTTCAGCTTGTTGAACACCTGCTCGGTGAAAAGCCCGCCCGGCGTCGCGCGCACGTGGATCTCGAGCGCCGTAACGCCGCTCGGGTCGGGCTTGGTGGCGAGCGAGTAGCTGCGGCGCTTGCCCTCCTTCAGCAGGATGTCGATGTACTGCCCGGCGAGGAAGCGGAAGTTCTCGTTCATCGGCAGCCGCAATCCGAGGACCGCGACATCCGGCGCCGGCTTGTCGAAGCGCTCCACGCGGCAGGGGATGATGCGCGGCCGCACACCGTGGACCTCGCGCACTTCCACCGTCAGCTCGCTGAGCGGCTTCGCCTGGCAGAGCAGCGCGAGTCCCTTGTCGCGGTCGCTCTGCGGCAGGTAAGTCTCGTGGGCGAGGCCGTAGTCGACCTTCCCTTCGAGGATGGTGCCGCGGCAGGTGCGACAGACGCCGGCGCGGCAGCTGTAGGGCAGCATGTAGCCGGCGTCGAGTCCGGCTTGCAGGATCGACTTGCCCTGCGGCACCTCGTAGCTGTGGCCGCTGGGCTTGAGTGTGACGCGATGAGCCATGGCCTAGTGTAGATCACTCGAGGAGGCTTGCGCCTGACTCAAGGATCGGCTTATATCTCCTCGGCGAGCCCGCCCGGAGGAAACGCAATGGAGTTCGGCTACTTCACCCTCAGCGACAACCACTATCCGAACAACCCGCGAAGCGCCAACCAGTTCGTGCTCGAGATCCGCGAGCAGGCGATCCTCGCCGACAAGCTCGGCATGCATTCGGTGTGGATCGGCGAGCATCATTTCGATTCGCTCGGCGTCAATTCGCGCCCGGACCTGGTGCTCGCCAACATCGCGGCGCAGACGCGCAATGTGCGCCTTGCGCCGGCGGTGAACGTGCTGCCGCTGCACCACCCGGTGCATGTCGCCGAATGCTGGGCGACGCTCGATCTTCTTTCCGGCGGTCGCGTCGACTTCGCCACTGGCCGCGGCTACGACCGCAAGGAATACGCGCCCTTCGGCGCCGACTTCATGGCCTCGGCAGAGATCTTCGAGGAAGGCATCGACGTGCTGCTCAAGGCGTGGACCTCGCCCGGCAAGTGGTCGCACAAGGGCCGCTTCTACGACATTGCGGAGATGGCCATCACGCCCCAGCCGGTGCAGAAGCCGCTTCCCTTCTATGTCGCATCGTTTTCCAAGACCAGCGTCGACATCGCCGCCAAGCGCGGCCTCAACATCATCTATGCGCCGTTCGCCGCCGGCATGGTGTTCGGCGGCCTCGACAAGGCGGTCGACACCTATCGCGAAGCCTGCGTCAAGGCGGGCAAGAAACCGGGCCGCGCGATGTGCAGCTACTTCATCTATATCGCGGACGACGCCAAGCAGGAGGACTACGGCCGCCAGTCGCAAATGGATTATTTCAATCACTGCGTGCTGCCGGCGTTCCCGCAGAAGAAGGAGGACGCGCCGCCGACAATGCAGTATTTCATGAAGATCGTCGACATCCTCCAGCACATGAAGAAGGAGGACCTCTCGGAGCGCTCCATCCTGCTCGGCAGCCCGCAGAAGATCATCGACACGCTGAAGAAAGTGGAGCTATCGGGCGTTGAGGAAGTGATCCTCTACTTCAACGTCGGGCGCAAGCCCCACCACCTGGTGAAGGAGCAGATGCAGCGCTTCATGCAGGAGGTCGCGCCGCACTTCCAGGGCAAGCACCTGGAACGAATGAAGGTCGCGGCCTGATTACTTCGCGGTGACTTGCTCGTCCGCGCGCACGCCGAGCGTGCGCCAGTCGACCGTCTTCGGCACCACGCCTTCGAAGGATGCGAGCTTCACGTGCGGCACGCATTCGGTCGTGCCGATCGCCGCGCCGCCCTCGGCGAATTTTTTCGCCGCGGCCACCATCAGGCGGCGGAACTGCGCAACCGCGAGGTCGCTCGAGCCGAAATGGTCCTCCGAGCGCTCGGTGATCGGCCCCATTGATTCCCACATCGCCATGTCCTGCGCCGGGATGCCCTTGATGCCGGTCCAGTCGCCGCGCTTCATCGCCTCGCGGTCCTGCAGATAGTCGTTGGCGAGCGTGCGCACCTTGCGGTAGTTGCGGTCCAGGTCGACGCCGACCTCCGCGGCGCAGAACTTGCGCCATGCGTCCTGCGATATGCCCTTCGCCGGATCGGGATGCCAGGCGATCCAGTAGAACATGGTGTTGACGTCGTCGATCGGCACCAGCATCTGCGCCAGGTTGTAGCGGTTATTCGGCGGAATCAGCACGGTGAAGGGCGCGATGAATAGCGTGGTGCGCACGTACTGGTGCGTCTCGGGATTCTTGATCGGCTTGCGGATCGCCGCATAGCGGAAACCGTAGGGCGTCGGCTCGAACAGCAGCCGCGGCGCCTTGTCGTTCGATGGCCGCAGCCATGCTTCATCGGTGGCGGTCGAGCCATAAACGTCTTCGGCGGCCGGCATGTCGGTCGAGTGCAGCGTCGAGCTGTGCGCCGAGTCGATCGAGCCCTCGAGCACCTGTGCCCAGTTGCACTGCGCCCACATCTTGACGATCGCGTACTTGATGTCGGGCTGCGGCGCCCACGCCGGCGGCTCGAACTCGCACATCTCCTGGGGCGGCCCCATCCAGATCCAGGCAAAGCCGCCGGCCTCGCGCACCGGATAGGCTTTGGTCTTCTTTCCCAGCCGCTCGGCCGCGCCCGGCGCTTCCGAAGGCATGTCGATGACGTTGCCCTCGACGTCGAATTTCCAGCCGTGATAGAGGCAGCGCAGGCCGCACGCTTCGTTACGGCCGAACGCGAGCGACGCGCGCCGATGCAGGCAATACTCGCTCAGCACGCCGAGGCGCCCGTCGCTGTCACGGAAGGCCACCAGGTTTTCGCCGAGCAGGCGCGAGCGCACCGGCGCGCCGTCGCGCGCCGCGACCTCCTCCGACATGCACACCGGCAACCAGTGCCGGCGCATGATGCCGCCCATCGGCGCGCTCGCTTCGACACGGCAAAGGAGTTCGTTCTGTTCGCGAGTCAGCATGGCCGCAAAGATATACTCGCCGCGCCATGCGGACAATCGCCATCGGCGTCGCCGGGCTCGGGCGGGCCTTCTCGCTCATGGCGCCGACGCTTGCCGCCGATCCGCGCGTGCGGCTCCTCGCGGCAGCCGATCCACGTGCCGAAGCGCGTGCCCAGTTCGAGCGCGACTTTGCCGGACGCGCTTACGCCACGGTGGACGAGCTTTGCGCTGACCGCAGCGTCGAGGTGGTTTACGTTGCGACGCCGCACCAGTTCCATGCCGAACATGCGCAGTGCGCCTTTGCCGCCGGCAAGCATGCGCTGGTCGAAAAGCCGATGGCGCTCTCCATGGCCGAGTGCCGCGCGATGATCGACGCCGGCCGCGCGGCGGGCCGTCACCTCATCGTCGGCCATAGCCACAGCTACGACGCGCCGGTCCGGCGCACACGCGAGCTGATCGCGAGCGGCAAATATGGGCGGCTACGCATGATTACGGCGCTCAACTTCACCGATTTTCTGTATCGCCCGCGCCGGCCGGAGGAGCTTGATACCGCGCGCGGCGGCGGCACGCTCTACAACCAGGCGCCGCATCACGTCGACATCGTGCGGCTGCTGGCCGGCGCTCGCGCCGTACGCGTACGCGCACACACCGGCGCCTGGGACGCTGCCCGCCCCACCGAAGGCGCGTACAGCGCGCTGCTCGCGTTCGACGGTGGGACGTTCGCGACGCTCACCTACAGCGGCTATGCGCATTTCGATTCCGACGAGTTCACCGGCTGGATCGGCGAAGGCGGGCAGGAGAAGGACCCGAACGCGTACGGCGCCACGCGCACTGCGCTCGCCGGCGACGAGATGACACTCAAGAACGCACGTAACTATGGCGGCTCGCAGCAGCCCAAAACGCCGACACGGCTGCTGCACCAGCACTTCGGGGTGCTGATCGCAAGCTGCGAGCACGCGGATCTCAGGCCGCTCGCCGACGGCGTCTGGATCTACGGCGACCGCGAAAAGCGCGTCGAACCGCTCGCGGCGCCGGCAGTGCAGCGCGCCGAAGTCATCGACGAGCTCTACGCCGCGGTGGTCGACGGGCGGCCAGCGCTACACGATGGCCCATGGGCCGCCGCGACGATGGAAGTCTGTTTTGCGATGATGCGCTCGGCCCGCGAGCAGCGCGAGATCGAGCTTTAGGTCTAGTCGATCTTCGCGCCCGAGGCTTTGACGAGCTTCGCGTACTTCTCGTAGTCGGACTTATTGAGCGTCGCATACGCCTCGGGCGTGGAGCCGACGGCGTCGATGCCCAGCTGTGTGAAGCGCTGCACCACGTCGGGCTGCTTCACGACCTTGGCGATTTCGCCCGCGAGGCGCTGGATGATTTCGCGCGGCGTAGCGGCCGGCGCGAGCATGCCGATCTCGGCAACGTAGTCGTAGCCCGGGATGCCGGACTCCGCCACCGTCGGCACCTCCGGTGTCTGCGCCGAGCGCTTGGCGCTGCTGATGGCGAGGATTTTCACCTTGCCGTCCTTGAGGTGGCCGGCGATCGAGGGCAGCGCCGAGTAGAGAAGCGCCACCTGCCCGCCGAGGAGCGCAGGCACCGACTGGCCAGTGCCTTTATAAGGCACGTGGACGATGTCGATGCCAAAACCTGCTTTCAGCGCTTCGGTTGCAAGATGATGGATGCTGCCGATGCCGGAAGAGCCATAGTTCAGCTTTCCGGGATGCGCCTTGGCGTATGCCACCAGCTGCTGCAGTGAGTTTGCCGGCACCGACGGGTGAGCGACCAGATACAGCGGCGACGTGCCGATCAGGCTCACGGGCGCGAGGTCCTTGAGCGGCGCGTAGGGCAGCTTGGAGAAAAGGTGCGGATTGATCGCGATCTGGCCAACGTCGGCGACCAGCAGCGTGTAGCCGTCGGCGCTCGAGCGTGCGACTTCCGTGACCCCGCTGATGCCGCCCGCGCCGCCCATGTTCTCCACGACCACCGCCTGGCCGAGCGCCTCGCCAAGCTTCGGCGTCACCGCGCGGGTCATCGTATCGGGAAGCCCGCCGGCGGCGTAGGGCACGACGATCTTGATCGGCCGCGCGGGATACTGCGCGTGCGCAGCACAAGCGACGACCAGCATTGCCAAGAGCGCGATGAAACGCATGCAACCTCCTCGAACGCGCTGAGTATACTCAGCCGGTGAACAAGTTACGCCTGACGTTCGCGTGCTGGGAGTACGACCGCACGCGCGCGCTCGCCGACGGCACGGTGCGCCCGGACGGTATCGAGCTCACCTATCTCACGCTGCCGGTCGAGGAGACGTTCTTCCGCATGATGCGCTCGCACGAGTTCGACGCTTCCGAGATGTCGCTCTCCTCGTACAGCGCGTCGCTCAGTGCGCCGAATCCGCCGTTCATTGCGATTCCGGTGTTTCCGTCGCGCTTCTTCCGCCACTCGTGCATTTTCATCTCGGCGAAAAGCGGCATCCGGCGACCGGAAGACCTCAAGGGCAAGCGGGTAGGCGTGCCCGAGTACCAGATGACGGCGCCCGTCTGGATCCGTGGCATCCTCGCTGACGAGTATGGGGTCAAGGCAGCCGATTACGAGCATCTTTCCGGCGGCGAGGAGGAGCCCGGCCGCATCGACAAGCTGAAAGTCGACCTGCCGCCCGCGATCCGCGTGCGGCCGATCGGGTCGACGCAGACGCTCGCGCAGATGATCGCGAACGGCGAGATCGACGCGCTCGTCACGGCGCGCGCGCCTTCCACCTTTTATTCGCAGCCGCAGGCGGTGACGCGCTTATTTCCGGATTACGTGAGCGCCGAGCGGGATTATTTCCGGCGCACCAAGATCTTCCCGATCATGCACACCGTGGTGATCCGCCGCGATGTGTATGAGCAGAACCGCTGGGTGGCGCAATCGTTGTACAAGGCGCTGCAGGCGGCAAAAATGCACGCGCTCGAACTCTACCGGCAGACGGCGGCGATGCCGGCGATGCTGCCGTGGCTCGTCGCGCATCTCGAAGAAGCGCGCCGCGAGATGGGCGAGGACTGGTGGCCCTACGGACTCGAGCCCAATCGCCACGTGCTGGATACGTTTCTGCGCTACCACCACGAGCAGGGACTGTCGAAGCGCCGCCTGCAGCCCGAGGAACTTTTCGCGCCCGAGACGCTGGAAGCGTTCAAGGTCTAGCCTGACAGTTTCAAACGACGGGGCGCCGCGCTTCCGGTAAATTGCGCCCATGTATCGCTTCGTCGCTGCGCTAATTTCCCTCGGGCTCGCGGCTGCGTGCAACCGACCGGCCGCACCGAAGACCATCAATGCCCAGACGCCAGAGGGGCGGCTCGAGCAGCTGGTCGCATCGAATGCCACCATCGTCGGCTATCTCTACACGGCGGAGAAGCCTTTCGTGATTGCATCGTTCCGCGACGGCGCGCTGCAGTGGCGCCACGATCCGGACAGCAGGGCCATGATTCAGGGACCGGCCGAGCTATACAGCGAAGCGGACCGCGCCTGCATCGGCTTTGCGGCGAAGACGCCATCGATGCCGGGTCAAGGCCCGCAGCGCTTCCTCGTCTGTGAAGCGCTGCGGCCGATCGAGCACTCGAACAGCCTGCCCCGTTCGCAGGATTTCCGGCTGGCGTCGGGCACCATGTTCCTCGAGTACCAGCCGCCCGCAGGCACCGGCTACCCGCAATTCTTTTACGCCAGCAGGACAAAGTAACGCTGCCTGGCATCGGTTAGTCAGGTTGTCGACGGTTGCACTCGGTAATCTTCCGCTGTGGAAGCGAACCCGCGGTCGATCAGAAACGCCGCGCCCTACGTCATCATCGGCGCGATCATCCTGTCGTTCTTCTGGTTCTCGGTCCGCAATCCCAGCAAGCAGGTCGCCGAGCTGAGCGGCATCATCGAAGCGGTCACGTTCCACGGCGCCACCGACGACCCGCGCTCGTCCGATCGCACCGCAGTCATCCGCCTCACCGACGGCACCATCGTGCAGGCGCATATCGTCACGCCGGTGACCGTCCATTCCGGGCAACGCGCGAAGATCGTCGTCTACGAGCACGTGCTCTCCACCGAGCGAACCTACGAGGTCGTGGAGGCACGCGACGCGAATTGAGCGCACGGCTCAAGACGCGCCGGCACGCCAGCGCTTTCGTCCGTCCGCAGATCAAGGTAACGTCCGCACCGTTGCGAACTCGCGCGAGCGCGAGGCGCATAGATGCCTATCATAGGGGCGGGAGGCGGCCATGGAATACCGAACGCTGGGCTACGAGCTGAAAGACCATGTCGCGCGCATCACGCTGAACCGGCCGGAGAGCGGCAATGCGCTCGATGGCGAGATGGGACGCGAGCTGATGCACGCGGCGATCCGCTGCAGCGAAGAACGCGCCGTGCGCGCGGTACTGCTGAGCGGCGCCGGGCGCATGTTCTGCGTCGGCGGCGACTTGAAGCGCTTTGCCGTGCAGGGCGAGCGCTTGAGCGCGCATCTCAAGGAGCTGGCGGGCATGTTGCATATGTCGATCTCACGCTTCGTGCGCATGGATGCGCCGTTGATCGTCGCAGTGAATGGCGCGGCCGGTGGCGGCGGCATGAGCTTCGTACTCGGCGCAGACCTGGTGCTCGCGGCGGAATCGGCGAAATTCAGCATGGCCTACACGCGCGCCGGCTTAAGCCCGGACGGCGGCTCGACCTATTTTCTGCCGCGCATCGTCGGTGTGCGCCGCGCGCTCGAGCTCGCGCTGACCCATCGCGTGCTGACGGCGCACGAAGCGCAGGAATGGGGCCTGGTGACGCGGGTGGTACCGGACGCGGCGCTCGGCGCCGAGGCGCAAACGCTCGCCGCGCAGCTCGCAAGCGGCGCCACCGGCGCCCTCGGCGCGGCGAAGCGGCTGCTGCATCACAGCTTTTCGGAATCGCTCGAGACGCAGATGGAGCTCGAAGCCCAGGCGATCGCCGCCCAGGCGCGCGGCGCCGATGCGCGCGAAGGCATCGCCGCGTTCATCGCCAAGCGCGCTGCGCGCTTTGGAGCCGAGTGATGCGTGCGGCGCTATTTCTGCTGCTCGTGCTGCCGCTCATGGCGACAGCCGAGGACGATTACACGCTCTTCGGTGCCGGTGTGCGCACGCGTCCCAAATTCGACGGCTCGTCCGATCGCACTGTCGACCTCATCCCGGTGGTGCGCTATTACGGCCGGCCATGGTTCGCGCGCACCACGCAAGGCATGCTGGAGGGCGGCGCGCGCTGGAACCTGCGGCCGGGTCTCGACACAGGCGTGCAGCTCGCCTACGAGCAGGGACCGCTCGACCATGACCCGGACGCTTCGGTGGGCGTGCATCTCGAGGCCGATCGCATGGTCGGGCCGGCGCCGGTCAATGCGCTGCTGCGCGTGCGCCAGCATCTCAATACCAACCGCGGCACGCAGCTCGATGCACGCGCGACCGTCGGCGTTTTCGGCAGCGGCGGGGCGGCGGCCGGCCTCTTCGGGCAGGCGACCTGGGCGAGCGATAAATCGTTCGAGTCGTACTACGGTGTGCACCAGAGCGGCCTCCTTTTTGTCAGCCTGGGTGCGCTCGGCTCCTATGATTTGACGCATCGCTGGACCCTCGTGGGCAGTGTGGAACGGCGGCGCCTGAGCGACGACGCGGCACGCAGCCCGATCGTCGAGCGGCGCTCGGCGGTCTATGCGAATGCGGGCATCGCCTACCGTTTTTAGTTTTCTGGTGCTTGCGGCGTGCGCCAGCATGGACCGCAGCCAGTGCCTCAATGCCGACTGGTACGCGATCGGCCTGGAGGACGGCGCACGCGGCCGGGCGCTCGAGCGCCTCGGCGAGCACCGCAGGGCCTGCGCGCAGTACAACGTGACGCCCGACACGGCGCGCTATGTCGCCGGACGCAATGACGGCCTGAAATCGTTCTGCACCTACGAGCGCGGATTTTCCGAAGGTCGCGCCGGCAACAACTACGTCGCCGCCTGCCCCGCGCCGGGCGGGCCAGCTTTCCTCGCCGGCTACAACCGCGGGCGCGAGTTGCACGAGCTGCATCGGCGCCTCGACGACGTCGAGCGCGAGATCGCCGGCATCAAGAGCGCGCTCACCAAGGGCATTGCGGATCCGCGCGGGCGCGCCGAGCAGCTCGAGCGGCTCGAATCGCTGACACGCGAATCGGAAGCACTGCAGGCACGCATCTCGCAAGCCGAGCAGCGCTGAAGATGCTCGAGACGTCCATCCCGGCGCGCCTCGACCGGCTGCCGTGGTCCGCGTGGCACTGGCGCGTGGTAATCGCCCTCGGCGTGAGCTGGCTCCTCGACGGCCTGGAGGTGACGGTGGTCGGCTCGCTCGGACCGGCGCTCGAGCGCCCCGATACGCTCGGCCTCACCGCGGCGCAAATCGGCTGGGCCGCCTCGGCGTACATCGGCGGCGCGGTGCTGGGCGCGCTCTTCTTCGGGCGGCTCGCCGATAGCCTCGGCCGCAAGCGCATGTTCCTCGTAACGCTGGTGGTCTACCTGATTGCAACCGTCCTTACGGCGCTGTCGTTCAACGTCTGGTCGTTCTCCCTCTGCCGGTTCTTCACCGGCTTTGGCATCGGCGGCGAATACGCCGCAATCAATTCCGCGATCGATGAGCTGATCCCGGCGCGGCTGCGCGGAACGGTCGATCTCGCGATCAACGGCACTTTCTGGGTCGGCGCGGCGATGGGCGCCGGTCTCTCGATCGTGCTGCTCGAGCCGACCTGGCTCGGTGCGCACTACGGCTGGCGCCTCGCGTTTCTTCTGGGCGGCGTGCTCGGCTTCGCCATCCTGCTGGTGCGCCGCCATGTGCCGGAGAGCCCGCGCTGGCTGATCCGTCACGCTCGCGCCGCGGAGGCCGAGGAGATCGTGGCGGCGATCGAGCAGCAGATTGCCGCAAGGCACGGCCCCTTGCCTGCAGTGGCCGAGCGCCTGGCGATGCGCGCGCTGCCATCGCCCGGCTGGCTGGAGATCGCGCGGCTCATGGCGACGCGTTACCGGCGCCGCGCGCTGCTCGGGCTCGTGCTGATGGCTTCGCAGGCGCTTTTCTACAACGCCATCTTCTTCACTTATGCGCTGGTGCTCGCGCGCTTCTACGGCGTGCCGGAACAGGACGTCGGCTACTACATTTTCCCCTTCGCGCTCGGCAATTTCCTGGGCCCGCTGGTGCTCGGGCGGCTCTTCGACAGCATCGGCCGGCGGCGCATGATCGCCGCGACCTATGCGATCGCCGGAGTCGGGCTTATCGCGACCGGCCGCGCTTTCGCCGCGGATGTGCTGACGCCGGCCGAGCTCTCCCTCTGCTGGAGCTTGATCTTCTTCGTCGCCTCGGCCGCGGCGAGCTCGGCGTATCTCACGGTAAGCGAAGTGTTTCCGGTCGAGATGCGCGCAATATCGATCTCGCTCTTCTACGCCGCCGGCACTGCCCTCGGCGGCTTTGCCGGGCCGCCGCTCTACGGGGCGATCATCGAGACTGGCAGTCGCGATGCCCTCTATGGCGCTTATGCGCTCGCCGGCGTGCTGATGTGCGCTGCCGCGGCAGTGGCGGCGTGGATCGGCGTGGATGCCGAGCGCCGCTCGTTAGAGCAGGTTTGCCCGCCGCTCGGCGCTGATTCTCCCGCCTAGCGGCGAGGTAGCGAGGCGAGCAGCCTGAGCATCGCCTGGTGGTTGTACGGCTTGGAAACGAAATGATGGAAACCGCTGAGCTGCGCCATCTGGCGCGCTTCGGCCTCGGTACACGCCGTCACCGCCACGAGCACCGGCGCCTGGCCGTCCCAGCCGCGCGAGAGTTCCTGCGCGACTCGAAAACCGTTGAAGTCGGGCATCTCCAGGTCGAGCAGCGCGACGTGCGGATGGAACTCGGCGGCTTGCGCAAGCGCCTCCTTGCCGCCCTGGGCAAGGCGCACGTCATAGCCTTCGCTCCGCAGAAGAATGCTCAAGACCATCACCGCATCACGGTTGTCATCGGCGATCAACACGCGAATCGGTTCGTTGGTCTTCGTTGTCATGCGCGCTGGACACGAATAGTGCCACGGAGCGCGAGCGGCGGCGGTAAAACTCTTATTCCCTACGTCTCCTCATCCATCACCAGACGGTAGCCGATGCCGGTTTCCGTTAAAAAGTGCCGCGGTCGCATCGGATCCGCTTCGAGCTTGTCGCGCAGCTGCTTCATGTAGATGCGCAGGTAATGCGTCTGCTCGACGTAGGAGGGCCCCCACACCTCGGCGAGGAGCTGGCGATGGGTAACCACCATGCCGAGGTGCTTGGCGAGGTGAGCGAGCAGGCGAAACTCGATCGGCGTGAGGCGCACCTCGGCGCCGTCGCGCCACGCGCGCCGCTTCTGCAAATCGACCTGCGCCGGGCCGAGCACCAGCATTTCGCCGGCCGGCGAGCGCGCCGCATGGCGCAGCGCTGCGCGCACGCGCGCAAGCAGCTCGCCCACGCCGAAGGGCTTCGTGATGTAGTCGTCTGCGCCCGCGTCGAGCGCTTCGATCTTGGTGCGCTCCTGATGGCGCGCGGACAGCACCACGATCGGCATCGAGGACCACCTGCGAATCTCGCGGATCAGCTCGCGGCCGTCGTAATCGGGCAGCGCAAGATCGACGATGGCGAGGTCCGGCTTGTGCGTCCCGGCGTCGATTGCACCGCGGTTTGCAGTCGGCGATTCGACCACCCGGTAGCCTTCCGCCGCGAGCGTCGAGCGCAGGAAGCGCCGGATGTCCGGATCGTCTTCCACGAGCAGAACGGTGGTCATGCCAGCGCCGGCTCCGAAGGCGGCGCCGGCGGCTCGTCGAGCGGCACGGTGAAGCGAAACGCGCTGCCGCCGAGCGGCAGTTTTTCCGCCCAAATGCGCCCGCCGTGCAGGCCGACGATGGCGCGGCAAATGGCGAGCCCGAGACCCATGCCGCCGCCTCGGGCTTCCGCGGCGCCATGCTCGAACTTGGCGAACACGCGCTCGATGTCGCCCGGCGGCAAGCCCGGACCAAAGTCCTCCACCGAAACCACGAGCTCCTGCGCTTCACGCCGCGCGCGCAGCCGCACCACCGTGCCGGGCGGCGTGTAGCGCGCCGCGTTCTCGAGCAAGTTCGCGAGCACTTGGTCGATGAGCGCCGCGTCGACGCGCACGAGCGGCAGGTCTTCGACAAGCTCGAGCACCACGCGATGCCCGGTCAGCCGCTCGCGCAAGCGGGAAAGCACCGCGGCGGCGATCTCGGCGAGCGAGGCCCAGTCGCGCTCGAGCGCGATGCCGCCCACTTCCAGACGCGTCATCTGCAGGAGCTTGGCGACGCGCTCGGACATCTCGCGCGCCTGCTCATAGATGCTGCGCGCAAGCGCCTCGCGTTCCTCGGCGCTCAGCCGCTCGCCGCGCTCGGCGAGCGTTGAAGAAGCACCCGTCATCACCGCGAGCGGTGTGCGCAGGTCGTGGGAGATCGAGGCGAGCAGCGTGCTGCGCACGCGCTCGGTCTGCGCCGCCGCCTCGAGCTTCGCCTGCGCGCGCGCCTGCACGCGCACATTGCGCTTCAGGCGCGAAATGATGAGCCCGACCGCCAGCATGATGGCGAAGGTCAGCAGGTATTGGGCGTCCTCGACCGTGAAGGCACCCTGCGGCGGCACGAATAGCCAATCGAAGGTGGCCACGGCGAGCACGGTGGCGACGATGGCCGGGCCGCGGCTGTAGGCGAGCGCCACGATCACCACCGCCAGCAGGTACACCATGGCGATGTTGACGAGATCGAAGCGGCCGCGCATCGCGAGCCCCGTTACCGTGCAGGCGGCCGTCGCGCCGAGGGCCCACGCGTAGCCGGTCCAGCCGACGATTCTCACGCCATGACTTTAGCGCTTTTGTCGAGCGTAAAAACCGCGTAAGGACTCGCGTAAAGGCGGCATAAAAATGCGCGTTCGCTCGAGCGCGCCACCCGTTGCGCGGCTAAGCTCGCGCGCTGTGATCGCATCGCGAGCGCCTGCAAAGCAATCCACTGCCGCGCTATCGCTCCTTGCGCTCGGCGTGGTGTATGGCGATATCGGCACGAGCCCGCTTTACGCCGTCAAGGAGACGTTCAATCCGCAGCACGGCATCGCGTTTTCAGCACCCAACATCGTCGGCGGTGTCTCGACCATTTTCTGGATCCTGATGCTCGTCGTGTCGCTGAAGTACGTGGTGCTGGTGCTGCGCGCAGACAACCGGGGCGAAGGCGGCATCATGGCTCTGCTCGCGCTCGCCACCACGTCGCTGCGCCGACACTTCGAATGGACCGGCGCCCTGCTCGTCATCGGCGTGTTCGGCGCGTCGCTTTTCTACGGCGATGCGGTGCTGACGCCGGCCATCTCGGTCCTCTCGGCGATCGAAGGCCTGGAGGTCGGCACGGCCGCATTCAAGCCCTACATCGTGGCGCTCGCGACCGGCATCCTGGTCCTCTTGTTCCTGATCCAGAAGCACGGCACCGGCTTCGTCGGTCTGCTCTTCGGCCCGGTGATGGTGCTCTGGTTCGTGTCGCTCGGCGCGGTGGGCGTCTGGAACATCGCCCTGCATCCGCAGATTCTCGCCGCGTTGAACCCGCTGCACGCGCTGCGCTTCGTCAGCGGGCATGGTTTCGCCTCGTTCGTCGTGCTCGGCTCCGTGCTTCTCGCGATCACCGGCGCCGAGGCGCTCTACGCCGACGTCGGCCACTTCGGCAAGCGCGCCGTGCGCATCGCCTGGTTCGGGCTCGCGGCGCCGGCGCTGGTACTGAACTACTTCGGGCAGGGTGCCCTGCTCATCGGCAAGCCGCAGGCGCTGGAGAACCCCTTTTACCTCTCCTACCCCGGCTGGGCGCTCTACCCAATGGTGGCGCTCGCCACCGCGGCGACCATCATCGCATCGCAGGCGACAATCTCGGGCGCCTATTCAATGACGCGCCAGGCGATCCAGCTCGGCTATCTGCCGCGCATGGACGTCGAGCACACGTCCGCCAAGACCATCGGGCAGATTTACATCCCGGCGATCAATTGGACGCTGCTCGCCGTGGTGGCGGCTGCGGTGATCGGCTTCGGCTCGTCCACGCGGCTCGCGAACGCGTACGGCGTGGCAGTGATGGGAACGATGCTTGTCACCACGTTCCTCACGTTCTTCGTCATCCGCGACGGCTGGGGCTATCCGTTGTGGTTCTGCTTGCTCGCCACCGGCTTTTTCCTGGCGATCGACATGACGCTGTTCGCGGCGGCGCTGCTCAAGATTCACGAGGGCGGCTGGTTCCCGCTGGCGCTCGGTGCGGTGGTGTTCCTCGTCATGATCACCTGGCGGCGCGGGCGCGAGCTCATGACCGCGCGGCTGCGCGACGAAGCCGTGCCGCTCGAGCCGTTCATGAAGTCGCTGCTGCGCGAGCCGCCGCAGCGCGTCCCGGGCACGGCGGTGTATCTCACCGCCACGCCCGACGCCACCCCGGCGGCGCTGCTTCACAGCCTGAAGCACTTCCAGGCGCTGCACGAGCGAGTGGTGTTCCTCACCATCGAATTCCGCGACGTGCCGTGGGTGGCGTTTGAAGACCGCGTGATCTGCGAGAAGATCCGCGGCAACTGCTGGCGCGTGCGGGTGCGCTACGGCTTCATGAATCGGCCGGATGTCATCCGCGCGCTCGAGCATTGCGGCGCAGTCGGCCTCGAGATCGATCCGATGCAGACATCCTACTTCGTGTCGCGCCAGCGCGTCGTGCCGGGCATTGCGCCGGGCGGCATGGCGTTCTGGCGCGATCGCATCTTCGCCGCCATGGCGCGCAACGCCGGCAACATCAGCGATTACTTCAACATCCCGACCAACCGGGTGGTCGAGCTCGGCACCCGCGTATTGATCTGAAATTCGGGGTGAGTGCGGATGCCGACAGAAATTGGTGCCTGACACCGATTTTCGATGGCGGCGGCCACCGCTATGCCCGCTAAACAGCCGCCTTGGAGCGCTGCTCGGTTCTTAACGCGGCGCGGATCGCGGTGATCAGCTTCTCGGCGTCGACCGGCTTGTCGACGCGGTCGACGAAGCCGGCCGCGACGAGGCGCTCGCGCTCGATCTGGGTGAAGGCGGTGAGCGCAATCGCCGGCGTCGGATATCGCTCGTTGCCCCGGGCGAGCTCGATGACGCGTGCGCGCCGCAGCGCTTCGAAGCCGTCCTCGCCCGGCATGGCGAGATCGATGAGCAGCACGTGCGGGCCGTGGCCGGGCTGCAGGGCTTCGAGCGCCGCGACCAGCGAGCGGCCGGAGTTGAAGCATTCGACCTCCGCGCCGGCCTGGCGCAGCGTCAGCGCCAGCACCTCATGCGCATCGACATCGTCGTCGGTGACCCAGACCGTAACGCCCTTCAGCGCGCCCGCGGTCGAGCGCCGCCGGTCGCCCGAGGGCAACCGCGCGAGCGCGGCGACGGCGGAGGCCGGCGCTCCCGGCAGGTCGACAGTAAAGGTCGCGCCGCGCCCGGCCCCCGCGCTGTCGGCGCGCACCTGGCCGCCGTGCAAGAGCGCGATGTGCCGCACGAGCGCGAGTCCGATGCCCAGGCCGCCGGCACGGCGCGCGGCCGAGGTGTCCGCCTGGCTGAAGCGGTCGAAGACATGCGGCAGGAATTCCGGCGCGATGCCGATACCGTTGTCCTTCACCTGCAGCTGAACGCGCTCGCCACTCCTGTGCAGGATCACGCTGATGCTGCCCTGCTCGGGCGTGAACTTGACGGCGTTGGAAAGCAGGTTGGAGACGAGCTGTTGCAGCCGCCCGGCGTCGCCGATCACCATGGTGGCCGGGTCGGCCGGCGCGAAGCGCAGCTCGATGTGCTTCGCCTGCGCGACGGGGCGCGCCGCGTCCAGCGCGGCGTGGACCGTATCCACCAGGTTGACCACGCGGCGCTCGATGGTGAGCTTGCCGCTGACGATGCGCGACGTGTCGAGGAGATCGTCGATCAGGCGGGTCTGATGGTCGACGTTGCGCTTGATCGCCTTGGAGGCGCGGTCGACCAGCGAGGCGTCGAGCGGACGTGTCGTGGCCATGAGATGGCTCCAGCCGCGCAGCGCGTTGAGCGGTGAGCGCAGCTCGTGCGAGACGATGGCGAGGAACTCGTCCTTCGCCCGGTTGGCGCGCTCGGCTTCCGCGCGCAGCCGCTGTTCGGCGACGACCAGTTTTTCGAGCTCGCGCTGCGCGTGCTTGCGCTCGGTAATGTCGGTCGCGACGCCGATCAGGCCGATCACCCGGCCCTGCTCGTCGCGCAGCGGCGACTTGGTGGTGAGATAAGTGCGCTCGCCCGCCGGCGTGTTGAGCAGCTCTTCGACGATCATGGTCTCGCCCGCCTCGAGCACCAGGCGCTCGTTCTCGTCGAGCGAAGCGCTTTCCTCGCCGCTCTTGCCGACTGCGCGCGTCCAGGCCGGATTCGCCATCAGGAGCCGCCCCTGCCGGTCCTTGGCGAAGATCAGGTCGGGCGTGCTGGTGGTGATGGCATTCAGCAGCGCGTTGCGCTCGCGCAGCGCGGCACTCGCACGCTCGAGCGCCGCCGTGCGGCGCACCACGCGCTGGTCGAGCTCGGTGTAGGCCTCGCGCATGGCGCGCTCGGACTGGCGCTGCGCCGAGACTTCGCGCAACACCAGGACCGCGCCGAGCAATCCTTCGCCGTCGAGGATCGGCGCCGCGTTCGCCGACACCGGGTGCACGGCGCCGTCGCGCGCGCGCAGCGCCGGCTCGCCGCCGGCCGCGGCCGCGGCGCGCGTCTCGAGCGCGCTATTCAGCGGGTTGCGCACGCTCTTGCCGTCGCGCTCGTCGTAGAGCGAGATGAGCTCATCGAGCGGGCGCCCGGCCGCTTCCGCCGCGCGCCAGCCGGTGAGGCGCTGCGCCGCGGCGTTCAGGAAGCGTACGCGGCCCGAAGAATCCGTGGCGATGACGCCGTCGCCGATGCTCGCCAGGGTGACTTGCAGCCATTCGCGCTGCTCGGTGGCGGCACCCTCGGCCTGTGCACGCTGCGCGGCCGCCTGGTCGAGCGTGCGCGCCACCCAGAGGATGAGCGAGCTGAACCAGGCGATCATCACCAGCGTGAAGAGCGCCATGCCGAAGGCCTCGCCGAACAGGCCTTCGCGCTCGGCGTAAAGGCGCATCCAGCCGACCGCGATCGGCACGATGAAAGCGGCGGGCAGGAGCCAGCGCGTCACCACGGCGCCGGTGCGCTTCGAGGCGAGCGTATCGAGGAGCCACTCGCTTGGCCGCGCCGCGGCGAGCCCGATCGCTGCGAGCATGGTCGCGACGGCCGCGGGCGCCGAAAAGCCGAGAAGCGGCGCGGCGATGTCGAAGCGCAGCACGCGCAGGCTGAGCCCGAGCAGCGCGAAGAAAGCTACGGCGCCGACAATCGCGGCCACCAGGCTCGTGGCCGGCGCACGAAATACGCGCCGTTCGCGCTCGAGCGGCGTGACGAGCGCGATCAGGAGCAGCGTGATGCAGGCTGCGATCGAGAGATGCGCCGGCATTTCGCCGCCGGCTGGCGCGAGCCAATAGAAGCTCATGCCGAGCGGCAGCCCGGTGAGCGTCTCGATCATCGTCAGAACGCCGATCGCGGCGGCAAGCGCCGCCGCGACGCGCGCGCTCTTCAGTCGGCCGCGCTCGACAGCGAAGAAGCTGGTCGCGAGCAGCACCAGCGCGAGCGCTGCCGCCGGCGACATCGGCGCGAAATCGGCGCCGAGATCGCGCAGGGCCGGAACCCCGAGCACCCAACCCCAGATCGCGGCGGCGCCAAGCGCCGCCACAATGCCGAAGGCGGCACGCGAGAGACGGGCGAGCCTCTCCAGAAGCGTGGTGGAGCTTCGCATCCGAGCGCAGCCTAGCCGCGCGACGAGCGTCTTTCTATCGGCCGAATGGCTACGGCCGCGTCGTCACGCGCGTCCTGTCGCCGAAGGGCGACGGCTGCGGATGATCCTCTTTCCTTATCTTGGTGAGAAAGTATTGCGCCATCGCGACCGGCGAGCCGAACTGCGCCTTAATGAACCAGGTGATGCCGGCCATCGCCAGGCTCGCGAGCGCGCCGCCCTTCGCCTTCTCTTTGGTGTCGCGCGAGAGCCTAGGGCCGCTCTGCTCGTGCTTGCGCTTTATGCCGCCGGCGGCCAGAAATCCGAGCACCGCGGCGCCAGCGAGCACCCATGGCGAACCCAGCGTGCGCAGCGCCTGGCGGCCGGCGGTGCGCGCGGCCGCTTCGACGCGGTGGCGTCGCTCGGCGATGCGCTTCTCGACTTCGTAGATATCCTGATCAGGCGGAATCATTGTGGGGGCTCCGGGTCGCGTCCGCGCAGTTGCCGCAGGAGCGCGGTGAACGGCAGCTCCTTGGCGAGCGTGATGGTGAACCAGGCGAGCACCGCAGCCGCGATCAGGTTCAGTACCGCGGCGATGGCAAGCGCAATCGGCCACGAAGCGCCATGGCCCCAGGCGAATACGATCGCTGCGGCGACCAGGCCCATCCACGAGGTGACAATGAGCACCGCGGCCACCAGCACGCAGCCCAGAATCCAGGCGAGCCGGATCGCAGCCCGCCGCGCATCGAGGACCGTGAGCTCCGCGTAATCGGCGACGAGCTGCCGCCCCTCGCCGATCAGGCGCCCGACGACTTCCCCCAGGCTCGGCGCCGTACGCCGTGCCGCCGGCTCGGTGGCGGCCATGCCGGTTAGTCGCGGCTCGTGATGAGATGCAGGAGGTAACCCGCCGCGAGCGCGATGCCGAGCGCCTGCCACGGCTTCTCGCGCACGTAGTCGCGCGCCGCTTCCATCCAGTCCTGCGGCATCGCCATCCACTCCTCGCCCTTCTCGCTAATGCGGCCGGCGTAGTCGCTCGCCACCGTGGCGGCCTTGTCGATGGCCTCGTGCGCGGACTGGCTCATGCGCTCGATGCGATCTTCGTTCTGTGCGCGCTTGCTGGTGCTTTCCATCGTTCTCTCCGTTAGAAGTCGTTGAGGAAACAGCAACGTTCATACCCGGCGCCGGCGGCTCGCCGGCGCCGGCACATCGTTGGGTGTACCGCGGCGCTCGGTGTCCTTCGCGCCGCGCTCGACATCACGTACTGCCTTCAGAATGCGCTTTCGCCGCAGGAACCGGCTCTTGACCGGCACATACGACGGTTGCCCTTGCGCCTTTATTCCTGACCTCGACTTCATGCCGCATCCCGGTGCTCGTCGTCGTCGTTCTCCGCCGGCGCGCGACGCTTGCCCATGTCCTCGCTCTTGTACGCAGCGAGCCGGTTGTAGAGGGTCTTCAGGCTGATGCCGAGCATGTCGGCGGCTTTGCGCTTGCTGCCGCACTCCGCAAGCGTCGCCTCGATCAGGCGCCGGCTGACTTCCTCGAGCGTGCTGCCCACGCGTACCGAGAGGAGCGGCGCGGACTCCGGCTGCGTCACCGTGGCGGGCGCGAGGTGCGCATCGATCACTTCATCGGCGAGAATGAAGGCGCGCTGCACGTAGTTTTTGAGCTCGCGCACATTGCCCGGCCAGCTGTGCGCATAGAGCGCGGCTATCGTCGCCGGGGCGAAGGTCTTGCTGCCGCTTTCCTGCTTGTTGAGGACATCGAGGAAGTGCTGCGCGAGCAGCTCGATATCGGTGCCGCGCTCGCGTAGCGGCGGCATGGCGATCGGGAACACGTTCAGGCGGTGGTACAGGTCTTCGCGCAGCTTGCCGTCCGCCACTGCGCCCTCGGGGTTGCGATTCGTCGCGCAGATGATGCGCACATCGGTAGAGATCGCCGTCGTGGTACCGACGCGCATGAAGGTGCCGGTCTCAAGCACGCGCAAGAGCTTCACCTGCAGCTCCTGCGGAATTTCCGTGATTTCGTCCAGAAACAGCGTGCCGCCATGACAGCGCTCGAAGTAGCCCTTGTGCTGGCGGTCGGCGCCGGTGAACGACCCTTTCTCATGACCGAAGAGCTCGCTCTCGATCAGCTGGGGTGACACGGCCCCGCAGTTCAGCGGCAGGAACGGCGCGCGCTTGCGCCGGCTCATCTCGTGGACGGTCTGCGCGGCGAGCTCCTTGCCGGTGCCCGACTCGCCCACCAGTAGCACGGTCGCCGACGTCGGCGCGACACGACCGAGCTGGTCGTAGAGCTTCTGCATGGGGGAGGACGAACCGAGCAGGTGTCCATATCGGCCGAGCTTGCGCAACTCCTCGCGCAGCTCGCCAATCTCCTGGCGCAATTCGCCGGTGCGCGGCACACGGCGCAGAATGGCGCGCAACCGCTCGACATCGACCGGCTTTACCAGGTAATCGGTCGCGCCCAGGCGCAGCGCCTGCACGGCGCTCTCGACGCTCGCGTGGCCGGTGATCAGCACGACTTCGGTCGAGTCGCGCGACTCGAGATCGTTGACCAGCTCGATGCCCTGCCCGTCGGGCAGCTGCAGGTCGGTAAGCAGCACGTCGGGCTGCAGGCGCGACATGTGGATACGCGCGGCGCGCAGCGAATCGGCCTGCGCTACGGTGAAACCGTCGCCTTTGGCGAGCTCGCTCAGCCACTCGAGCGCTTCAGGGTCGTCGTCTACCAGCAGCAGATGCGGCACGTTTTTGTCTCCGGTGGTAAGAGCCCAACACGACCCGCAAAATGCATACCAATGGCGCGCCCTTGTCGCTTCAAGCACTTAGCGGACACGCTTAAGCGCGAATGTCGCCCGGCGGCGTCACTGCCTTGTGTTTTTTTCCTATGGCACGACGCCTGCGACGTGCTCTGCGTCCGACCGGGCGCTGCTCCGCGCACCCTCCCCCTCCTCCCCACCGCGGGCGCGCCCGGTTGGCGTTTTCCATCCTTTCGTCGCGTGCCTGGTGAAGCGTCGCCAAGCTTATTTGCGGCCAAGCGCACGCCACATGGAAGGCGTGACGCTCTGCGCGGCCGCGCCGTAATCGGCCCACGCGTCTTCCTGCGACGTCGCCAGGCGCTGCGGCACCGACTGCACTGTATAGCGCCCGCGCACATCGTCCTTCGCCGTCAGCTCGTCCCACGCAAGCGGGGTCGATACGCCCGCGTTCGGCCGCGCACGCGCGGAGAAAGCCGACACCGCGCTTGCCGTCTCGGAGTTGCGCAAATAGTCGACGAAAACCTTGTTCTCGCGGCGCTCTTTCGCCACCTTCGCGGTGAATAGCGCAGGCTCGGCGCGCACCAGGAACTGCGCGATGAGCCCGGAGAATTCTTTCACCTCGGCCCATCCGAGCTTCGGCGTGATCGGCACCACCACGTGCAGGCCCTTGCCGCCGGTGGTCTTCAGGAAGCAGCGCAGCTTGAGCGCTTCCACGATCGTGCGCGTCATTTCGGTGGCGCGCACGAGCGTCGCCCAGGGCAGCTCTTCGTCCGGATCAAGATCGAGCGTGATGCGATCCGGATGCTGCACATCGGGCATGCGCGCGCCCCAGGTATGCAGCTCTACCGCGCCGTTCTGAATCAGCGTGATCAGCGCGTTATGCGAATCGATGTAGATATAGTAGCCCTTGCTCGAGCGTTCTCGCTTCACCGTCTTCACCTCGCCCGGGCTCGCGCCCATCGCGAGATGGCGCTGATAGAAGCATTGCTTGCCGACGCCGTCCGGACAACGCACCAGCGTCAGCGGCCGGCCGGCGACCTGTGGCACGATCCGCTCAGCCACGCCGTCGTAGTAGCGCGCGAGATCGAGCTTCGTGTAATTCAGCGCCGGATAGATGATGCGCGACGGGTGGGTGATCTTGATCCCGTGCACGACGTTTTGCCCCGCCGACAGGGCGGGTGGCGCGGCTGCAGGGCGCGGCGGCGGCGTTTGCTCCGGCGGCTTCTGAGCACGCTCTTCGCTCACCGACTTCGCCGGGATGTCCTCGCGCAATCCCATGAAGGAGGCCTGCCGCAGGATGCCGTCGGCGGTGCGCTCGGCGTAGGCCACTTCGCAGACAAGCGAGGCTCGCACCCACTGGATGCCTTTCTCGCGCGGCGGATCGATGAGCGGTGAATCGGGGCGCTTGAGCTTGGTGAGCTCGCGTGTGATCGTCTCGAGCAGGTGTTCATCGAAGCCGGTGCCGACCTTGCCCGCATACTTGAGCTTGCCGCCCGGAACATCATGCACGCCGAGGAGCAGCGCGCCGAAGCCGGTGCGCGAGCCGCCGGGAGCGGTGTAGCCGGCGATGACGAAGTCCTGGCGCTGGCGGCATTTCAGCTTGATCCACGCCTTGGTGCGCCCCGCCACGTAAGGCGAATCGGCGAGCTTGCCGATCAATCCCTCGAGGCCGAGCTTGCAGGCCTTGTCGAGCACCTCGTGCGCCTCGCCTTCCAGGTGCTCGCTCAGCCGCACGCTGGCATTTTTCTTCAGCGCGCGCGCCAGCCGGCGCTTGCGCTCTTCGAGCGGCAGCGAGCGCAGATCCTGGCCGGCGAGGAAAGGCGCGTCGAACACGAAGAACACGATCTGGGCAGCGCGCCCGGCTTCGAAAGCGTTCTGCAACGCCTGGAAGCTCGAGCGACCGCTTTCGTGCAGCACCACGATCTCGCCATCGAGCCAGGTCTGGTCGAGCTTCAGCGCCTTGAGGCTGCGCGCGAGGTGCGGCAGGCGCTCGGTCCAGTCCTTGCCGCTGCGCGTGAAGATGCGCGCGTCGCGCTTGGTGAGCCGGGCGAGCATGCGATAGCCGTCGTACTTCACCTCGTAGAGCCAATGGCCGGTGTGCGGCGGCTCGGTGACGAGCGTCGCGAGCTGCGGCGTGACGAAAGCGGGCAGCTCGATTTTCTGCCGCCCGTACTTCGCGAGCGCGCGCTTCGGGCGCGCCTCCTCGCGCTTCACGCTCTCGGGACGCTCGGCGGTGATGTCGTAGTCGTGCCGCACCGCTGGGTCGTTGCGCTTGATCAGGAGCCACGCCGGCCGATCCTCGTTGCCGCGGGTGCGCGTGAGGATCCAGGAGCCGTGCAGCTTTTCACCGTCGAGCCGGAAGTGAAGCCGTCCTTTGCGCAACGCGGCGAGTGGATCGGAGTCCTCGGGCGTCCAGACGCCCTTGTCCCAGAGCAGCACTTCGCCCGCGCCGTACTGCTTCTCCGGGATCACGCCTTCGAACTCGCCGTACTCGAGCGGATGGTCCTCGGTCTGCATGGCGAGCCGTTTGTCGCCCGGATTGAGGCTCGGGCCTTTCGGTACCGCCCAGCTCTTCAGAACGCCTTCCAGCTCGAGCCGGAAGTCGTAATGCAGCCGCGTCGCCGCGTGCCGCTGAATGTAATAGCGCAGCGCCTTGGCTTTTTTCCGCGCAGCGCGCCGGCCCGCCTTTTTCCCCGAGGGTTCCGGCGTGATCGTGAAATCGCGCATCTCACGGTAGCGCTCGAGCCTATCGGCCATGTCGCTGCGCCCAGCAAAGCGCGCGCCCGCGCGGTAATTGCTACAGCCGGCACGCAAGTCTTACAGCAGATTCGGTTTTTTGCTACTGCAGCGCACCGTTGGCATGGTCTGTGCAGTGTTACGCCGGAGAACGAAAGGACAAACATGGGTCCGGCAATCGCACTACGACTGCGGCAGCATCTGACGCTTACGCCGCAGGTCCAGCAGGCGCTGAAGCTCCTCCAGATGTCGGCGATGGAGTTCGCCCAGGAGATGGAGCAGGCGCTTGCCGCCAATCCGTTTCTTGAAGAAAACTCCGAAGCGCCGGCAACCACGCCGCGCGACGGCGCAACCGTTGACGACGTCATCGTGCCGCAGGAGCCGGCGCCCGGCGGCTCGCTCGAGCGCGAGCAGGAGGACTGGGGCGGGCTGAACGACAGCTCGCCGACGCTGCAACAGCATCTGCGCGAGCAGCTCATGATCTCGCCGATGGGGAACCGCGACCGCGCGCTCGCCCAGATGATCATCGACAGCCTGGATGACGACGGCTACTTCAAGCTCACCTTCGACGAGCTGGCGGCGCTGATCCCGCCCGAGGACGATGTGCGCGCGGAAGATTTCGCGCCGGCGCTCAAGCTGGTGCAGAGCCTCGATCCGATCGGCGTCGGCGCGCGCACGCTCGATGAATGCCTGTTGCTCCAGCTGCAGGCGCTGCCTGCAGAGACGCCGGCGCGCGAGGCCGCGATCAGGATTGTGCGCGGCAACCTGCAGCTGCTCGCCAACCGTGAGTGGGCACGTCTGCAGCACGCGGTCGGCTGCGACGAGGCGACACTGCATCGTGCGCGCGCGCTGATCCGCTCGCTCGATCCACGTCCGGGACACCGCTTCGGTGACCAGGAAGCCCGCTACGTGGTTCCCGATGTCATCGTGAAGAAGGTGCGCGACCGCTGGGTCGCCCTCATCAATCCGGCGTCCCTGCCGCGCGTGCGCCTGAACCGCGCGTATGCGGACGCGATCCAGAGCAAGGGCGCCTCCAACCAGTCGCTCGCGCGTCATCTGCAGGAGGCGCGCTGGCTGCTGCGCTCGATCGAACAGCGCTTCGCCACCATCCAGCGCGTGGCGGATGCGATCGTCGCGCGGCAGCGCGGGTTTTTCGAATACGGTGAAGTGGCAATGAAGCCGCTCACCTTGAAGCTGATCGCGGGCGAGCTCGGCCTGCACGAATCGACCGTGTGTCGCGTCACCAACAACAAGTACATGGCGACGCCGCGCGGGCTGTTCGAGTTCAAGCACTTCTTCTCGCGCCGGCTCGCGACCGAGAACGGCGGTGCCGCCTCGGCCACCGCGGTGCGCGCCGTGATGAAGGAGCTGATCGCCGCGGAAGATCCGCGCGCGCCGCTTTCCGACGCCGAGCTTGCGCGCCTGCTCGCGCAGCAAGGCTTGCGCGTCGCGCGTAGGACCATCACCAAGTACCGCGCCCTGATGCGTCTTCCGAGTGTCGACGTGCGGCGCGCCGATATGCGCAGGACAGCCTGATGTCCCGCATTGTCGCCGGCCGCTTCGATCGCAGCCTGGATGCTGACGCCGCGCTCGAACAACTGAAGCGCGACGGCTTCGCGCGGAGCGAAGTCGACGCCTTCTATGTCGGCCCGCCGGGACAGCACGCGCGCACGCCGATCGGCGGCGACGCGCACAGCGACGCCGGCTCGCGCGGCGCCGGTCGCTCCGGCCTGGTCGGCGCAGTGGCAGGACTCGCGGTCGGCCTCATTATCGGCTCGCTCATCGGTGCGCATGTCGTGCTGCTCGCCTGCGGCCTCGGCGCGCTTGCCGGCGCCTTCGCCGGCGTCATGGTGAGCCTGCATGGCGGCACGCAGCGCGAGGCGACGGCCGAGCATCCGGTCGAGCCGCGCGGCGGCCGCATGATCGCGGTGTGCGTCGATCGGGCCGACAGCGAGCGGCTCGCCATCGAGGCGCTGCGCGCGAACAATGCGCGCGACGTCGGTCGCACCGAAGGCGACTGGCGCGACGGCGGCTGGCGGGACTTCGACCCGCGCAGGCCGCTCGCCACGGTTTAAGCGTTCAGGTTGTTCTCGGCAAATTCCCAGTTGAGCCGCTGCTCGAGCACGGCCTTCACGTAGCGATCGCGCTGGTTGCGATAGTCGACATAGTAGGCATGCTCCCACACATCGAGCGTCAACAGGCAGCGCACGCCCTGCGCCATCGGGGTCTCGGCGTTGGCTGTCGCGACGACCTGCAGCTTGCCATCTTTGTCGATGAGCCAAGCCCAGCCGCTGCCGAACTGACCGTTCGCGGCGGCAGCAAACTTGTCGAGAAAGCTCTCGTAAGTGCCGAAGTCGCGTTCCAGCCGGCGGCGCATCGCCGCCGACGGCGCTCCGGCCTTCGGTGTCAGCGAATGCCAGTAGAAGTCGTGATTCCAGGCTTGTGCGGCGTTGTTGAAAAGCTTGCCCTGGCTTGAGCGCACAATGTCTTCCAGCGACGAGCCGCGCACGTCGGCGCTCGCCAGCAATTCATTCATCGTGTCGACATACTTCTTGTGATGTTTGCCGTGGTGCAGGCCGAGCGTCTCTGCAGAGATGACCGGCTCGAGTGCGTCTTCGGGATAAGGCAGCGGCGGAAGATTGAAATGAAGCCGCTGCACGGCTTTGGCAGTTGCAGTCGCCATGCGAGAACCTCCTTACGTTGGCAAGGAGCTCCGCCGCAACTTTCGGTCCTACGACGCTTTGACGCGCAGGTCGTTCTTAAGCGTCTTGATGCCGCTCACCTTCTTCGCTGCGGCGAGCGCCCGACTTGCCATTTCCTGGCTGTCGACGAAGCCGGAGAGCTCCACCACGCCGCGATAGGTCTCGACGTTGATCGAAGAGGCGGCGCGCGCGCCGACGTCAGTGGCAATCGCCGTCTTCACTTTGGCCGTCAGCGCGGCGTCATCGCTCACCTCGGCCGTGCCGCGGTTCGCGGGCGAGCCGGAGGAGGCGCAACCGGCGGCGCCCAGCGCCGCCGCCATCGCCAGCGCCAAAGCCGTGAGAAACGGTTTCATCGCTTGCTTTCCTTGTCGATAGGCGGGCGACCCCCGCCGGTCTGCTTTTGCACGCGTTCCAGCTCCTCGGGCAAGCGCACCGGCTCGTGGTCGCCGGGTTGCAGCGGGTCGAAAGGCCAGCGTGCCCGCGCCGGTTTCCCCGGATCCTTCACTGCTGGCGGTTTTCCCATTCCCGCACCTGGCTTTCTGCATCGTCGCGCGCGCAGCCGTAGCGTTCCTGAATCTTGCCGACCAGCTGTTCGCGCTGGCCCGCCATGCGATCGAGCTCGTCATCGGTCAGCTTGCCCCAGCGCTCCTTGAGCGCGCCTTTCATCTGCTTCCAGTTGCCTGCAATGCGATCCCAATTCATGTCGATCCTTGCTTAATGGAAAAATCGGCGCTGCACGCCTTGCAAAACGCGTGCCGGTCGCGGCCGGGAGAACTAGGCCGTTGCGGGCTGCACCAGCCGCGCGACCGTGGCGAGCAGTGCGACCGGTTCCACCGGTTTCGCGAGCTGGGCGTCGAAGCCCGGCGCGATGCCGCGGTGCGCTGCCGGGCGCGCGCGCAGCAGCACATAGCCGTCGTTGCCGACGCCGGCATCCGAGAGCAGCACGTCCGGATGCCAGTCCGCAAGCGCCGGCAGCGCCTGCGCCGAGTCGGGTACGGCGCAGGCCTCGGCGCCGGCCATGCGCAGCACCTTGAGCAGCACCTCGCGCGCTTGCGCATCCTCCTCCACCACGAGGACTCGCACACCCGTGAGCAGCGGTGCATCGAGCGGGCGACCGAGCGGCGCGCCGCAGCTCGCGGAAAACTCCTGCAGATTGGCAATGACGCGCGCCTGGGCGCTCGCTGCCGATTGGATGGCTTGCAGCGCGGTGGCGGCCGGGCTGTCGGCCGCGAGCTCTTCGCGCAGGCAGGCCGACCAGGCAGCGATCGCCTCGGCAGGCGTGTGCAGCTCGGCGAGCACGTTGGCGAACAGGCGATCCTTGGCGTGGCTCGCCTCCTCGGTGGCGGCGCGCAGCCGGCGCTCGCGCTCGAGCGCGCCGCGGTTGGCCGCCGCACTCGATTTGCGTTCCTCGATGTCCAGGCAGACGCCGAGATAGCCGGCGAAGCCGCCCTGCGGCTCGCGCGGCGCGCCGCGCTCGAGCACCCAGCGATACGCGCCGTCATGGCGGCGCATGCGGTACTCGATCTCGTAGGGCGTACGCGTGTCGAACGCGCGCACACAGGTGTCGAGCCAGCGTGCGAGATCCTCCGGATGCACGACGCGCGACCAGCCGTGGCCGTGCGCATCCTCGGCGCGATAGCCGGTGAAGGCGAGCCAGGCGCGATTGGCGAATTCGCACGACAAGTCGGGTCGTGCCCGCCACAACATCACCGGTAGATCGTCTTCCCAGCTCACGTCCCGGTAGTTGCAGGAGCCATGCCGGGAAGTTCCTGTAGCAGAAAGTCGACCCCGGCTAGCGGCGCCGCGACAGCGCTTTTACAACCCCGCGCAACGCTTACATGGGTCCGAGCGGCGTGCGGCGCTCGGCACGGGCTTTGCTCCGTCGTCTCCAGCTTCATTCAAACCTAGGACAAGGAGTCGTTTATGTTGAGCTGGGCGCTGGCGTTTTTCATCATCGCCATCATCGCCGCGATTTTCGGCTTCACCGGCATCGCGGCAGGGGCGGCGGAAATCGCGAAGATTCTGTTCGTCGTTTTCGTGGTCCTTTTCCTGGTCTCGCTGGTCGCGGGACTGCTGAGAAGGCCTTAACTATTGGAGATCCATATGCACACCAAGCTGCTGAGCATCGCGGCCGCGGTGGCGCTCGCACTCGCGGGCGCCGCCCAGGCGCAGTCCACGTCCTCCACCAAGACGCAAGAGCACAAGCCCTCGGTGGACCGCCAGGCGCGCAAGGCCGAGGAAGACCGTATCAGTGCCGAGTACAAGGCCGACAAGGCCAAGTGCAAGGACATGAAGGGCAATGAGAAGGACGCGTGCGAAGCCGACGCCAAGGGCAAGGAGAACGTGGCGAAGGCCGAGCTCAAGGCGAAGTACGACCCGACCCCCGCCAATCAGCGCAAAGTCGAGGAAGCCAAGGCCGAGCACCAGTACAAGGTCGCGAAAGAGAAGTGCGACGAGCAGAAAGGCAAGGAAGAGAGCGCATGCGAGAAGGACGCCAAGGCGCAGTACGACAAAGCCAAGGCCGACATCAAGCAGAAGTACGCCTCGGCCTCGTCTAATCGCAAGTCCGCCACAGGCTCGACGGCGAGCACTTCGAAATGAGCGAACCGCGTAGCGGCGCATTCCTGTCGGACATCCAGACGCTGCGCCAGCGCGCCCGGGAGCACATCGCCCAAGGGGCGGTGACTCCCGGCTATCACGCCGACCGCAGCGTGGTGCTGAAGCTCCTGAACGAAGCGCTCGCCACGGAGATCATCTGCACGCTGCGCTACAAGCGCCATTACTTCTCGGCGAAGGGCATCCACGCCGAAAGCGTCGCTGCGGAGTTCCTGGAGCACGCGCAGGACGAGCAGCAACACGCCGACCAGATCGCCGAGCGCATCACGCAGCTCGGCGGCGAGCCCGACTTCTCGCCCGATGGGCTCGCCTCGCGCAGCCACGCGGAGTACGTCGAAGGCGACTCGCTCGCGGACATGATCAAGGAAGACCTGATCGCCGAACGCATCGCCATCGATAGCTACCGCGAGATGATCAATTACCTCGGCCAGGACGATACGACCTCCCGGCGCCTGCTCGAGGAGATCCTGGCGAAGGAAGAGGAGCACGCCGACGATCTGGCGTCGCTCTTGGAGGGGATGGGCAGCCACTAGCGCGCCATGGCTCGCGGTCTCTGGAAAGGCGCGATCAGCTTCGGGCTGGTGAATGTGCCGGTCGAGCTTTTCTCGGCGCAGAAGCGCTCCGCCGAGCTCGATCTCACCATGCTCGACAAGCGCGACCTCGCGCCGGTGGGCTACAAGCGCGTCAACAAGGCCACCGGCAAGGACGTGCCTTGGGAGGACGTGGTCAAGGGCTACGAGTACGAGGACGACAAGTACGTCGTGCTGTCGGAGGAGGATTTCCGCCGCGCCAATCCCGACGCCTCGAAAACGGTCGACATCATGGCGTTCGTCGACCTCGCCGACATCGCGCCGCAGTATTTCGAGACCCCGTATTACCTCGCACCCGGCAAGCGCGGCGAAAAGGCGTACGCGCTGCTGCGCGACGCCATGGCCAAGGCCGGCAAGGCCGGCATTGCCACGGTCGTGATTCGCACCAAGCAATACCTCGCCGCGCTCGTGCCGCAAGGCGATGCGCTGATCCTCAACACATTGCGCTACGAGAACGAGCTCAAGAACGCGAAGGACCTCGACATCCCCGAGAAGCTGAAGGGCCACAAGGCAAGCTCGAAAGAGCTCGACATGGCGCTCACGCTCATCGACGACATGGCCGACGAGTGGCAGCCGGAGAAGTACCACGACACTTACCACGAAGACCTGATGAAGCGCATCGAGGAGAAGATCAAGGCCGGCCAGACCGAGGAGATCACCGAGCCCGAGAAGGAAGAGCGTCCGGCGAAGGGCGCGGACGTGATCGATCTCATGTCGCTCCTCAAGAAGAGCGTCGAAGGCGGCCGCAAGGGCGCCGCCAAGGAAAGGGAGCCCGAACGAGAGCGCAGAGCGAAACGCGCGCCGCGCAAGCGCCGCGCAGCATAGGAGAGCCATGGCGACCTGCGAAGTGTGCGGTGACAGTTACGACAAGGCTTTTTCCGTGAGCGTCGCAGGCGGCCGCGCGCATACCTTCGACAGCTTCGAGTGCGCGATCCAGAAGCTCGCCCCGGTGTGCGCACATTGCAGCTGCCGCATCCTCGGCCACGGCGTGGAAGCCAACGGCAAAATGTATTGCTGCGCGCACTGCGCTCGCCATGGCGGCGAGCAGGCGCTGCGCGAGCGCGCGTAATGCCCAAGCGCCTGATCCGCTACGCCGTCGTCGGCTGCGGGCACATCGCGCAGGTGGCGGTGCTGCCGGCATTTGGCAACGCGCGCAGGAACTCCAAGCTGGCCGCGATCGTTTCCGGCGATCCGGTGAAGCGCGCGGAGCTGCAGAAGAAGTACGACATCGCGCGCGCGGTTGACTATGCGGAATACGACGCGCTCCTGAAGAGCGGCGACGTCGACGCCGTGTACATCGCATTGCCGAACAACATGCACGCCGAGTACACCGAGCGCGCGGCGCGCGCCGGCCTGCACGTGCTCTGTGAGAAGCCGATGGCGGTGACCGAAGCCGAATGCGAGCTGATGGGCCGCGTCGCGCGCGAGCGCCAGGTCAAGCTGATGGTCGCTTATCGCCTGCACTTCGAACGCGCCAACCTCGAGGCGATCGAGATCGCACGCTCCGGCCGCATCGGCGAGCCGCGGCTTTTCACCTCGACGTTCACGATGACCGTGGTGCCCGGCAATATCCGCGTACAGCGCGCGCTCGGCGGCGGTGTGCTGTACGACATCGGCATCTATTGCATCAACGCGGCACGCTCGCTCTTTCGCGACGAGCCGATCGAGGTGCAAGCCGTCGCTGCGGGCGCCATCGGCGATGTCGAGGAATCGGTCAGCGCGCTGATGCGCTTCCCGAACGAGCGGCTCGCGTCGTTCACCGCCAGTTTCGGCGCCGGCAAGGTGTCCGAGTACCGGCTGGTCGGCACCAAGGGCGAGCTCGCGGTCGATCCGGCGTACGAGTACGCACGGCCGCTCGAGCATCGCCTGAGCATGGAAGGCAACGTGGTGAGCGAGCGGCGCTTCGCCAAGCGCGACCAGTTCGCGCCGGAGCTCCTTTACTTCTCCGACTGCCTGCTCACCAACCGCGACCCCGAGCCCTCCGCCGAGGAGGGCCTTGCCGACGTGCGCGTGATTCGCGCGCTGTACCAATCGATCGCCAGCGGCGAGGCCGTGGAGCTCGCGCCCTACCAGCGGCGCGAGCGTCCGAGCCTCGAGCAGGAGATCCGGCGACCGCCGATCGAAAAGCCCTCGGTGATCCATGCGCGGGCTCCCTCCGGAGGCAGCTGATGGATGCGCCGCTCCTTTCGGTGAGCGAGACCAAGGATGGCGTCTGGAGCGTGAACGAGCGCGGGCCAAGCCGTGTCGCGATCGCGTATTTCCCGAGCAAGTGGGGCGCGCTCAAGCACGCCGTACGCGTGGCGCAGGCAAAACCGCGCTGCCGCGTCGCCCTCATCGAGCGTGACGGCAGCGTGCGCACGCAGCGCGAGTACGCGCGGGGCGCCGCGCATCACGGGGTAGAGCTTTAGCGAGGAGACCTCCATGAAAGCATCGTCGTTCGCGCTCATCGCCGGCATCGTCTATCTCGCCCTCGGCATCCTCGGCCTCATCCCGGCGGCGCTCGTGCCGCCGCCCATCGACGCGCCGCCCACCCGGTTCGCGCTCTTCTATGGTTATCTGCTCGGCCTCTTCCCGGTCAACATCCTGCACACGATGCTGAACATCGCCGTCGGCGCGCTCGGCCTTGCGGCGTGGTCGGGGCGCATGAGCTCGATCATGTATGCGCGAGCCCTCGCCTGGTGCTTCGGCGTGCTCGCCGTGATGGGGATGCTGCCGATGTCGAACACCACCTTCGGGCTGATGCCGCTGCATGCGCACGACATCTGGCTGCACGCGATTACGGCGCTGGCGGCGGCGTATGTCGGCTGGCGCGAGCCCGCGGCCGCACGCGAGCGGCGGCGCGCCGCCGGCGATCGGCGCCAGCGCATGATGCCGGTTACGCAGGAGCGGCGCTTCGGACTTGCCGATCGCCGCGAGCGTTTCGGCACCATGTCGGCCGCCTGAAAAAGCGCTCCTTTTTGCGCAGCGCGGCAGGCGAGGCCTTTTTCCAACAGGGATGACTTTTTGCGCGATGGCGCAAAGACATAGTTCCTAAAAAAGAATAACTTGTCCGGCGCGGCCGACCATTCTGATCTAGCGTTCGCATCAGAAAGGGAGGACGCTAATGAGCTCTCAAGCTTGGATGCTGTGGCCCGACAACGTGGCAGCGTCGGTGCTGCTGCTCGCGCTGCTGGCGATGGGTTTCATGTACGCCGCGCGCCGCCCGACGCACGAACTGCTGCGCTCGCTCGGCCACATGCTCGGCGGCCCGCTGCGCGTCGCATCGCGCTGGCTGTCGGCCGCCGCCGTCGAGATCAATAACCGCAACAAAGCCGTGCTCCTGGCCCACGGGCGGCAGGAGGTCGGCCAGCGCATCGAGCGCGAGTTCGAGCGCCTGGGCGCGATCGTGACGCGCGACTTGCAGGGCTACCCAACCCTGCAGCGCAAGCTGCTCGACGAAATCACCAAGATCGAAGAGGACTACAAGAAGTGCGGCGAAGTGCCGCCTTCGCCGCCGGACTGGACCGAGGCGGTGGCCGCCATCGCCAACGTCAAGTCGACCGGCAATGAGCTGGTGCTGCGCGTGCTCGAGGAAATCAAGCGCTCGGTGAGCGCGATCCATGACAAGGCGATCGGTGAGTATCGCAAGGCCTACGAGACCCGCCACAAGATCCTCGAAGGCTTCATGCCGTTCTGGCGCTCGGTGGACAAGAACCTGGCGCAGGTCGAGAAGAACCTGGCGAGCCTGCAGTCGAGCGTCAGCACGGTGGACGCGCACATGGCGAAGTACGAGCAGATCCATGCCGGCACGGACAAGGCGCAGCATGCGCTCACCGTTTCCGCGTTCACCCAGTTCGCCATTGCGCTCTTCGTCATGGCGATCGCCGCGGGCGGGGCATTCATCAACTTCAAGCTGATCGCGCTGCCGATGTCGGAAATGGTCGGCGCCGGCGACTACATCACGAGCTCGCTGCGCACCTCCGAGGTGGCGGCGCTGGTGATCATCTTCGTTGAAGCGTCCATGGGCCTTTTCCTCCTCGAGGCGATGCGCGTGACACACCTCTTCCCCCGTATCGCCAGCCTGAACGAAGTGCTGCGCCGGCGCATGCTGTGGATCGCCTTCACGCTGCTCGTCACTCTGGCCGGCGTGGAGGCCGCGCTCGCCCTGATGCGCGACATGCTGATCGCCGACAAGCAGGCGCTGCTGCAATCGCTTTCTACGGTGCAGGCGGCCGCCACCGAAGGCTGGGTCGGCCGCATCCCGACCGCCGGGCAGATGCTGCTCGGCTTCATCCTGCCCTTTGCGCTCGCGTTTATCGCCATCCCGCTCGAGTCGCTGATCCATTCGGCCCGCACCGTGGGCGGCGTGCTGCTCACCGCGCTGGTCCGCTCGCTCGCCCTGGTTCTGCGCGTCAGCGGGCAGGCCGTGCGCCAGGCAAGCCGGGTGCTGATTCGCCTCTACGACGTCGCCATTGTCGTGCCGCTTCTCGCCGAGCGCATCGCCAAGGGTTCGCGCCGTTCCAGCGGCCGGCGCCGCGGCGGCGCGATCGACATCGACGACGCCGAGCGCACGCACGCGTAAAGGGGACGCCATGAACCGTCGCAAATTCCTGCTCTCGACGCTCGCCCTCGCGGCGAGCGGCTGCAGCGATCCGCGCAGCCACCGCAACGCCGTCTACATGCTGGTCGATACCTCGGGCACCTACGCGCGCGAGGCGAACAAGGCGCTGCTCATCGTGAACTACCTGCTCGGGACGCTCGAGCCCGGCGATTCGCTCGCCGTGGCGCGCGTAAAGAGCCGCAGCTTCACCGAAAAGGACATCATCGCCAAGGCGACCTTCGACACGCGGCCGTCGCAGGCGAATGCGCAGAAGCGTGCCTTCCGCGACAAGATCGACGCTGCGTTCAAGACCGTGCCGGGCAGCGCCTACACCGACATCACCGGCGGCCTGATCCAGGGCGCGGAGTTCCTGAACGAGGGCGGCGCGGGCAACAAGACCATCATCATCTTCTCCGATATGCAGGAGGAGCTCGACAAGGTCACGGTGCGCAACTTCCCGATCAGCCTGAAGAACATCCGCATCATCGCGGTCAACGT